>CAUUGK010000048.1:0-7437 GCA_963544765.1 uncultured Atopobiaceae bacterium | reverse complement strand
GTCAAGCATCTTCCGCTCTCAATCCGCTTCCCCTGGCTGCCCTCGGCTGCCGTGCGTGGCGTATCAGCCCTGGTCACCGGTGTTCTTCTCGCCCAGCTGTTCCAGCTTATTGCTCCAGAATCGCTCACGTTTATTGTGGTGGGCTCTCTTGTAGGAGCTGCGGCAGCTGCTCTTTGGACTCCGTTGGGTTCTGCGCTTATCATTGCATGCGCGGTATATGCTCTGGCAAGCATTAGCCCTACCAGCACTTCATTCCCGTTTGCAACACTTGTAACCTTGGTAAGTGTTATCTGGTGGGCCTTTGCAGGAAGGGTCTCAAAATTCAGCAGCATCAACTGCTTATTAGGAGCTTTATTACCTGCCCCTGTTTCAGCACCAGCGCTCATCTCCGCTACTATGCGTCCACTACCTGCGGTTTTAACAGGAGCTTTTAGCTATCTTTTTGGGACACTGTTTGCAAGAGGCATATCTTTAGGCTTTGCAGCAACTCCTCTTGCCTATGACTACACCTCACTAGCCTCAGGGCTTCCTTTTTGGATTCGCTTTGGAGCATGTGCTCTATCTGCTCTTTTAGGTTCGCTTATTAGCCAGAAAAAACGCCGCGGATGGATGATTTTTGGACAAATTGTCTGTGCCGTATCGCTTTCAAGTGGCTTTATATGGGCAGCTTGGATGGAGAATCCCAATTTTTGGGTAGTTGAAAGTATAGTTTCGGTACTAATTACGGTATTCTTATGTGTACTTGTATGTATTGCAATTGTCCTGATAGGTCCACTTGACGCGGATCAGGAAGGCGAGGAATTAGATGAGCTTTCTTAGTGACTTTGAAAACCGTATTGGTTCGGTCTTTGGTGCCGCGCCTCAGGGATACGCGGAGCCTTTCTCTTTTAAGAAGCTTGCCAAACGTGCAGCTAAAGAGATGGAACGTGAGACGTATGAGATTGATGGCGTAGACACTGCGCCAGCTCTCTATACCGTTTTAGTTGCTCCTCAAGATGATTCACTGATGCGTCCTCTTTATGCTGATCTAACTGCAGAGGTTTCTGAATTTGTGGCTGCTCAGGCTCAGCAAAAAGATTATGTATTTGTTGGTCAGCCGCTTGTTCGTTTTATGGTTGACCCGTCTCTGAAGCCTGGAAAATTTGCTGTCTTTGCAGAAAACGTTGACGGCAATACGCTTGACCAGCTACGCAATGAAGAGCGTGCTTTCTTGGGTGGAAACTCCAGTGTTGGAGGAGCTGCAGCTCAAATGCCTCAGCAACACAATTCCCGCGCTGCTGTTCAGCCAGAACCACAGCCAGGGCCAGATCCTCTGTCTGTAGTTCGCCCCGTTTCTGCAGATAATGCAACGCCAGAGGTTTTGGGAGATCTTGCTGGTACAGACGCCGGTCTTGCGGTAATGCCACCAGACTTTGTTGAGGCTCAAGGCGCAATTCCTGTTGTTTCCGCAGCTGAGTCCACTCCTATGCCTGTTCTTCCTAGCTCAAACGGTCTCCCAGACCTGCCCGTAAACGGAGCTATCCCAACAGCAGCTCCTGTTCCTATGACTCAGCGTCGTATCACGCCTTCCCTTGATGCTCAGTTAAACAGTATGGGCGGTCGTTCTTCTCGCAATCTGCAAGGCACGCCACGCGCAAACATGGACGCTACCTGTATTTTGATTGATCGCCAGAGTGGTCGTTCGTATCGCGTTGAGGCTCCTCGTGCCATTATTGGCCGCGAGCGCTCTCAGGCAGACGTTGTTCTGCGCGATCCTAACGTTTCAAGGCGTCACGCCGAGATGACCTATGACGGTCACGATTGGCATATTGCTGATTTGCACTCCACTAACGGAACGCTTGTCAACGATATCGACGTAGATGAGGTAATTCTGCGCGACGGAGACCTCATTACCATTGGTCTTATGGACCTTCAGTTCCGGGAGAACTAATGATTGATTTGATTCTCTTTGCAGGACGCGTTTTGCTTGTTGTCCTGCTATACATCTTCCTGTTCTCGGTCATGCGCACGGGCATTGGTCTGGTACGCGGACAGCGCAAAGACGGAGCTATTTGGTCCGTTGATGTCGAGAAGGGCGTCAAGTCCTTACGCGGTCTTCACGTAGACATCTTGGGTCCTGTTGTTATTGGACGTTCTCCTTCGTCTGACATTGTGATTGACGAACCTTACGTTTCTGCTTCACACGCCCGCTTTACTATCCAGGGCCCTGCTCTGGTACTTGAAGACCTTGGATCCACAAACGGAACTATGGTTAATGGTCACATCATCGAGCAGCCTGTTACCCTTCGCGACACAGACGAAGTCCAGGTTGGCGATGTGATTATGCGTGTTGGACGTCGATAAGAGGCTCATGGTTTCTTCTGATACAACACATACTTCTGATACATCTGCACAAGAGCCCGTGAGTGCTCCTGGTCGTTGTGAGCTGCCACTTGATGGCCGAGGCGACGCAGAGGCAGTTTCTGGCTCTAACACCTTTATTTCTTGGGGCGCCCGCTCTGACGTGGGATTAGTTCGCGAGCATAACGAGGACTCGTTCCTTTTGCGCACCCCCCTTTTTGCCATCTGCGATGGTATGGGAGGTCACGCCGCCGGTGAGGTGGCAAGCTCCATTGCTGTTAAGGTTATTGCCGAACAGGCACCAAGTACCGCTGACGATATTCGTCTTGGTGCGGCAATTGAGGCTGCTAACCAGGAAGTTATTGATGCTCCTGCAAAGGGTATTGGCAAACCCGGCATGGGCTCTACCGCCTCTGCCGTCCTCATCGAGGGTAATCAGATGGCCGTTGCCCATGTTGGAGACTCTCGCATTTACCTACTTCATCACGGCACACTGGTCCGCATTACTCACGACCACAGCTACGTTGAGGAGCTCGTTGATTCTGGTCAGATTACCGCTGATGAGGCTCGCACACACCCTTCTCGCTCGGTAGTTACACGAGCTCTTGGCTCTGACCCAGACATGTATGCAGATCATTTCTCGCTTGAGGTATCTGATGGTGACCGCATCATCTTGTGCTCCGATGGTCTCTCTGGCATGGTGCCCGACGATGAAATTGAGTCCATTGCTGTCTCTAACGTCACGCCACAAAAGGCTGCCGATAACCTTGTTTCCGCAGCTCTTACCTATGGCGGCTCAGACAACATTACCGTTATTGTCATCGATGTCTTGGACGACGGCATAGCCGATCAAACCAGAAAACACCTTACTCGTGGCGTCATTGCCACGTTTGTCTCGTTCCTTGCGCTCTTTGCAGCCACAGTTGCAGTGTTCTTCCTGTTTGTAAGCAGCGAGTGGTACTTAGGAATTAACGGAACTACCGTTGGCGTTTATCGAGGTATTCCTACAACAATTGCTGGCATAAACATGTCTTCGCTTGTTGAAACTACGTCGATTGAAATAAAAGATTTGCCTGACGCAGTTCAAGACTCTCTTGCAGACGGAATTCGCGTTAAGAACGAAGATGAAGCACATAGCACCGTCGAGAATTACCGCAAACAAATTGACGACGCCAACAACAAAGCGGTCAAAAAGAAAGAAGATGCTCAATCTGGCGGAACACCCACAACAGAAACAACAACATCAACAACAAGTTCGGGAGGTGAGTAGGAATGGAAAAAGCAGGTGGACTAAGGCGTAATACAGAGCTCTTCTTACTGTTTGTAGGAGCAATCCCTGTATTTCTGCTGTACGCCATGTACATGATTACTGCTCGCTCAACGCTCAGCCTTGAGACAATGGCCGTTCCTATTGGTCTCTTTGCAGCATTTACCGTGGCTCACATTGCTATTAGGTTCCTTGCTCCCGCAGCAGACCCCGCCATTCTCCCTATTGTGTTTGTGCTCTCGGGAATTGGCATCACCATGGTCACCAGACTTGCACCAAATCTTGCAGTCAACCAGACCATTTGGCTCTTTATCTCTGTTGTTGTGATGATTGTGGTACTGGCGGTCATTAGAAATCTTGACGCGTTAGCACGCTACAAATACTCCATTGGTATTCTCGGCGTCATACTGCTTCTCTTGCCAATTGTTATTGGCCAGGACCGCTACGGTGCAAAACTCTGGATTTCTTTTGGCGCATTCACCTTCCAGCCTGGCGAGCTTGCAAAGATTGCCATTACGCTCTTCCTGGCATTTTATCTTGCACTGAATCGAGAAGCCCTATCGGTCTCCATGCGTTCTGTTGGACCTTTCCGCATTCCTCGCTTTAAAATGCTGCTTCCTCTGTTTGTCATGTGGGGCATCAGCCTGATTGTTGTTATTTTTGAACGCGACCTTGGTAGCGCTCTGCTCTTCTTCGTGTTCTTTGTCATCATGCTCTATGTAGCAACAGGTCGCGCAAGCTACGTTTTTGTCAGTGTTGCGCTCTTAGCCATTGGCGGCGTAGTGCTTTATCACTTCTTTGGTCACGTTCAGACTCGTGTCAACATTTGGCTTGACCCCTTCAAAGATCCCGCTGGAGACGGCTACCAAATTGTCCAGTCCCTCTATTCCATCGCAGATGGAGGCCTTGCTGGCACCGGAATTGATAAGGGAATGCCTACGCTTATCCCTATTGTTGAGTCTGACTTTATTTTCTCGGCCATTGCTGAGGAGCTGGGACTCTTTGGCGGAGCAGCAATTATTACCCTGTTCCTGCTCCTTACCGTGCGCGGCCTCGCAACAGCTGCTCGCGCAAAGTCCGATTCATCTGCTTTTGCAGCTGCTGGTCTTACCAGTGTTTTGGCGTTCCAAACCTTCCTCATTGTTGCAGGCGTTACTAAGCTCATGCCTCTTACCGGCGTTACCCTGCCCTTTATGAGTCAGGGTGGCAGCTCTCTTCTTTCCAGCTTTATCATTGTTGCCCTACTGCTCAGAGCAGGTGACGAGGGAACTGGTCGCGAGACAGAGCTTGAGCCAAGCAAGAAAACGCTTGACTCCCAAAGGCTCGAAATTTCTTCTGGTGGAGCTCACGCCTCTTCCGTTTTGCATGGCAGCCACATCCGTGGAGGCTTTGACCTGCAGTCTGAGGAATCCGGTGTTCTGGGACGTGTTGCTCTCGGAAAACGTCTGACCAATTTGGTTACCGTATTTACCCTCTTCTTCACCGTTCTTCTCGGCAACTTGACCTTCCTAATGGTCATTGACGCTTCTAGAATTCAAGCGCTTCCTACTAACAACCACACTATCGCTAAGAGTGCCTATGTTCAGCGTGGTGCCATCATGACTTCTGACGGCGTCACCCTGGCAGAGAGCGTCAAGCAAGACGACGGCACCTACGTGCGCAACTATCCGCACGACGGCATGGCTTCTCACACCGTTGGCTACATCTCTACCCAGTACGGAACTGCAGGTATCGAGTCCTCCATGAACGAGACGCTCACCGGACACGCAGATCATTCCGACTGGAGAAGCGCTCTGTACTCGATGGCAGGCGTTAATACCGCTGGTTCAAGCGTTGTTTTGACCATCAATTCCCAGATGCAGGCTGTAGCAGAAGCTGCACTCCAGGGATATTCCGGCTCCATTGTTGTTATGGATCCTGCCACCGGAGCCGTGCTTGCAAAGGCTTCAAGCCCTTCATACACCCACGCTGATCTGGGCACTATTATCGAGTCCGGTACCGGCAGTCAACTGGTCGACAGAACCACCCAGGCGCTCTACTCCCCTGGTTCGTCGTTTAAGACCATTACGCTTTCTGCTGGAATTGATACACATACCACCACGCTGGACACCACCTATTCAGCTCCAGGAACTATGGAGCTTGGCGGTGGAACCATCCACAACTACGCCAACGAGGATATGGGCACTATTCCTCTGCGTGAGGCATTTGCTCGCTCTTCTAACACGGCGTTGGCGCAGCTTGGCGTAGCACTTGGCGCAGACAACCTGGTTAATTATGCGCGCGCCTTTGGTTATGGCACAGCGCTTGGCCAGGACTTCTCCACTACTCCATCGTTGATGCCAAATCCTGCCGAGATGACCACCTGGGAGCTTGGCTGGGCGGCTTGTGGCCTTCCTGTCGGAGAGCATGCAAGCCCTGCAGGTCCTCAGACTACCGTCATGCAAAACGCTGTTGTTGCGGCTGCAATTGCTAACGGCGGCGTGGTCATGAACCCTTACATCGTTGATCGCGTTCTCTCGCCAGAGGGAGCTGTTGTTTCTACAACAACACCTAAATCTCTTGGCCAGGCTGTTTCTGCTGATACAGCCGCACAGGTCAGGGAAGCAATGCTTGGCGTTGTTGAATCCGGCACTGGTATGGGAGCTCGCGTTTCGGGTGTCAAGATTGCAGGTAAAACAGGTACGGCAGACGTCGAGAACGGTAACTTTAACTCGTTCTTCATCGGTTTTGCGCCTTACGACCACCCAACCCTTGTTGTTTCTGTTGTCATCGAAGGCAACGGCGAGAACGTTTTAGGTTACGGTGCTCAAGTTGGCGGACGTGTTCTTGCGCAGTGCCTGAACATCCAGGCTTTGGGAGCTGCTTCGTAGCGCCTAAAACACCGCACGGTCTTCTCCCCAAGTAGTTGGGTGTGTTCTAAGATAGTAAGTGACGTGGCGAGAAAATCGCACGCTTGATAGGAGTTGAGTTATGCCAGGTAGAATGCTCGGTGGGCGTTACCAGGTTCAAGACAAAATTGGTACCGGTGGAATGGCCACCGTTTACCGTGGACAGGACCAGGTTCTTGGTCGTACTGTTGCCATCAAGATGATGCTGCCGCAGTACGCAAACGATCCTTCCTTTGCTGCCCGTTTTAAGCAGGAAGCTCAGGCTGCAGCAGCGCTCTCCAGTCCTTATATTGTCTCGGTCTATGACTGGGGTAAGGACGGCGAGTCCTACTACATTGTCATGGAGTATCTGCGCGGTACAGACCTTAAGAGCGGCATCCGCAAGCATGGAGCCCTTGATTCCCGTAAGGTCGCTCAGATTGGCTCTCAGATTGCTCAGGCGCTCTCTGTAGCACATCGTCACGACATCATTCACCGTGACATCAAACCACAGAACATCATGGTCCAGCCAGATGGCAACATCAAGGTCATGGACTTTGGCATTGCTCGTGCAAAGAACAGCAGCCTAACCACCGATAACTCTGTTCTTGGCACCGCCCATTACGTTTCTCCAGAGCAGAGTACGGGCAAGCCTTTGGGACCAACCACCGATATCTATTCCCTGGGCATTGTCATGTACGAGGCTGCAACTGGCCGCGTTCCTTTTACTGGTGACGACGCTATCAGCGTTGCCATGAAGCAGGTCAACGAGGCTCCTCAGCCACCATCGCTGATCAACCCCAACGTAGATCCTGCACTCGAGGCAATCATTCTTCGTTGCATGGAGAAAAACCCGGCTGACCGATATCAGAGCGCTGACGAGCTTGCTCGTGCGCTGCGCGATTTCATTGCTGGCCGCGCCACTATTCCAAGCAACACCACCGTAAGCCCCCGCATTGTGAC
>CAUUGK010000047.1:0-7469 GCA_963544765.1 uncultured Atopobiaceae bacterium | reverse complement strand
CCAGAAGATGCCTGCAGAGAGTCAACAACCTCAATCTTTCTGTCAGGGAACTCCTGCTCAATCTCTACCTTTGCCTGGCAAGCAGACTCGTATGTTCCAGAAACGCCTGAGCTCAACGAAACATGAAGAACGTCTTTGCCCTCCTCCAGGAAAGGACGCCAGAAGGCCATGTACTCACCAATTGATACCTGTGAAGTGCGGCACTCAGCACCTGCAAGCATCTTTTTATAGAGATCAGCTGGTGCATTAGTGCGACCAAAGTCATCCTTGCACTGAACACCATCAAGTTCGTAGTTGAAATATACGTATTTCACATCACGTGACTGAAGGTACTTCTCACTTACATCGGCCGTAGAACAACAGGTCAAAACGTAGTTGGACATACAAGTCTCCTTGAAATATCTTCTTGCATAAAACAATCGCACACACTTATTTTTCTTTCAGATGTGAGTATACTTCTAATCTCATTTTTATGCTGCTTGTGGGGTCCTTCAAGTGCAAAATCACGTATACTTGCACGCGTTTGATTTTCTCAGAACACTACCTATACCTTAACTTTTATCTTCGACGGGAATGGATAGCGCGTGGCATTATCAGATCTTTCTACTAGAAACTCTTCCAGACTCACACTAGATACTTCTTCTGCGCTTGTATGGAAGTTTGCTCTTCTTGTCTGCGCACTTATCTGGGGTGGGTCATTTGTCGTTATCAAAGATGCAATTAGTTACATCTCGGCAGCTTGGCTTATGACCTTACGTTTTGTCTTTGCTGTAGGTATTGTTGCCATCATCTTTAGAAAAAACCTTAAAGAACACTTGGATGCCACACATATCAAATACGGCGTGCTTTTAGGCATCTTAAACGGTTTAGGATATCTGTTCCAAAATGGAGCTCTTGCTTATACCACTGCAGGTAAAGCTGCTTTTATTGCATCAATTTATTGCGCGATGATTCCGTTTGTAAATTGGCTTATCGCAAAGAAAAAACCTCATGGAACCAGTATTTTTGCAGCCTTTTTATGCGTAGCTGGCATTGGTCTTATCTCACTGGGCACTGATTTTTCGTTCTCGTTTGGCTTGGGCGAGCAGATGACATTGCTCTCAGCTATTATTTTTGCCTTTGACTTTGTCCTTATTGCCGAGCTTGCTCACAAATACGACATCATCACGCTTACGGTGGTGCAGCTTGGTGTGAGCGCCCTTCCCTGCCTTGCCTACGCGCTTTGCTTTGAAACGGTTCCCAATTTTGCGGCACTGCCCACAAATGCCTGGGTTGCTCTCGCCTACATCACTCTTATCGCGACGGCGCTGACCGGTGTTTTGCAGAACCGCGCACAGAAATCAGTTACGCCTGTTCAGGCCTCACTAATTATTTCTCTGGACAGTATTTTTGCAGCAGTTTTTGGCGTTATCTTCCTTGCTGAAGTTATTACATCTACGATTTTCCTGGGCTTTATTGTTATCTTTGTTGCAATCTTTATCAGTGAGCTTGGCGAGAAACCCGCAGAGTCCCAAACTTCTTCAGAAAACTAAAGCTCTCTATACAACACGATCCTAAAACAAAAAGCCCGCATATTGTACCGACCCCCAAAAGTTAGACCAAAATCTAACGATTAGGAGGTCGGTATTTTTATTGCGCTTTGGAGCTCTTACATCTCACGAGAACTCAGCATAGGTCCATCGGACCAAAGTGTAATCTCACCTGAAGCAAGCGTTTTAGGAACATCAATAAGACGCTGGTTGGAAGAGCCTCTAAAACGCAAGGTAATATCGTGGAGACTCTGGACCCATGGACCGTCCACCAGTACATCAATACAAGACAGAATGCGGTCAGTGTACTCTGTGTGCCACTTTCCCTCGGTCAGCTGATCCCAGGTGTGACCCGAATACATCCAAATGCTCTTTTGTGGGTAGGTAGCTCTGACCTTCTCGACAAACTCAACAAGACCTTCTTGGTTTTCTGGCTCAAAAGGCTCTCCACCAAGGATGGAAAGACCGTTGATATAGACAGGTGCAAGAGAGTCAATAATCTCTTGCTCAACTTCTGGAGTAAACTCTCCGCCGCTCTTGAAGTCCCACGCCTCGTAATTAAAGCAGCCTTCACAGTGCAGACGGCAGCCTGAAACAAACAGAGTTGTTCTTACGCCGACACCATTTGCAATATCTGAAAACTTAATATTTGAATAGTTCATACATAACCTTTGATGGGTAACTTCCACATATTTTGGATGTTACCTGATAGAGATAATAAAAACGAGCAGAAGGGCCAAGGCGCTCTTCTGCTCGTTTGTCTAGTACATAAATCTTAGAGGTGAAGGACGCGGTCCTTAATCTCCTGGGTACGGCCCTGGTTCCAGAACTGGGTACCAATGTAGCCGCAGGTACGACGAGCAACATTCATCTTGGTCTGGTCACGGTTGCCGCAGTGTGGGCACTCCCAAACCAGCTTACCGTCCTCCTCGACAATCTGAATCTCACCGTCATAACCGCACTCCTGGCAGAAGTCAGACTTGGTGTTGAGCTCTGCATACATGATGTGGTCATAGATGAACTGCATGACGCTGAGGACAGCCTCGATGTTGTCCTGCATGTTAGGAACCTCAACGTAAGAGATTGCTCCACCAGGGGAAAGACGCTGGAACTCAGACTCAAACTGGAGCTTCTGGAATGCGTCAATCTCTTCTGCAACGTGGACGTGGTAGCTGTTGGTGATGTAACCCTTATCGGTGATGCCTGGGATAACACCAAAGCGACGCTGAAGTGCCTTAGCAAACTTATAGGTAGTGGACTCAAGAGGAGTTCCGTAGAGGGAGTAATCGATATCCTCTGCTTCCTTCCACTCGGTGCACTTATCGTTCATGTGCTGCATAACCTGGAGTGCAAATGGAGTTGCCTCTTTGTCGGTGTGGCTGTGACCAGTCATAGCCTTAACGCACTCGTACAGGCCTGCATAACCAAGGGAGATAGTGGAGTATCCGCCGTAAAGCAAAGGATCGATAACCTCACCCTTGTCCAGACGAGCAAGTGCGCCGTACTGCCAAAGGATAGGAGCAGCATCGGACAGGGTTCCCTTCAGGCGATCGTGACGAGCGCGAAGTGCACGGTGGCAAAGCTCAAGACGCTCATCAAAGATCTTCCAGAACTTGTCCATATCGCGACCAGCAGAAAGAGCAACATCAGGAAGGTTGATGGTTACAACACCCTGGTTGAAGCGGCCGTAATACTTAGGCTTGTTTGGCTCATAGTTCTTTGCGCGAGCAACGTTGTTGAAGCCATTACCAGAACGGTCTGGTGTCAGGAAGGAACGGCAGCCCATGCAAGTGAAGGTATCGCCCTCGCCTTCCTTCTCGCCCTTAGAAAGCTTGTACTCCTTCATCTTCTTCTCAGAGATGTAGTCAGGGACAAGGCGGCGAGCGGTGCACTTTGCAGCCATCTGAGTGAGGTAGTAGTACTTGGAATCCTCGTAAACGTTATCCTCTTCAAGAACGTAGATGAGCTTAGGGAATGCAGGAGTAATCCAGACACCCTCCTCGTTCTTTACGCCCTGGTAACGCTGACGGAGCATCTCCTCAATGATGAGTGCAAGGTCCTGCTTCTCCTGCTCATTCTTTGCCTCATTGAGGTACATAAAGACGGTAATGAAAGGAGCCTGGCCATTGGTGGTCATCAAAGTGACAACCTGGTACTGAATGGTCTGAACGCCACGAGAAACCTCATCACGAAGGCGCTTCTCAACCATCTCGTTGAGCTGCTCAGCAGAGAGCTCAACACCGACGGAGTTCATCTCCTCCATAACGGTCTTGCGGATCTTCTTACGAGAAACGTCAACAAAAGGAGCAAGGTGAGCCAGGGAGATGGACTGACCACCGTACTGGCAGGATGCTACCTGAGCAATGATCTGAGTTGCAATGTTACATGCAGTGGAGAAGCTGTGTGGACGCTCAATCAGAGTACCGGAGATAACAGTGCCGTTCTGCAGCATGTCATCAAGGTTGATAAGGTCACAGTTGTGCATGTGCTGTGCAAAGTAATCGGAATCGTGGAAGTGGATGAGACCCTCGTTGTGAGCAGCAACAATATCCTCTGGAAGAAGCTCACGCTGAACGAGGTCCTTAGAAACCTCACCAGCCATGTAGTCACGCTGAACAGAAACAACGGTAGGGTTCTTGTTGGAGTTCTCCTGCTTGACTTCCTCGTTGTTGCACTCAATCAGAGACAGAATCTTGTCGTCGGTGGTGTTCTTGTGACGCTTCTGGTTTTGGATGTAGCGGTAAATGATGTACTTACGAGCAACCTCAAAGCGGTCAAGAGCCATGAGCTGATCCTCGACAAGGTCCTGGACCTCCTCGACGGTAACGGTGTGTCCAGCCTTCTCGCACTCATCGGTAACGTTGAGAGAAGCAAACTGAATCTCACGCTCAGTCAGGCGCTGATCCTCAGGGACCTCTGCGTTAGCCTTAGCGATTGCGTTAACAATCTTCTCAACCTCGAAGGTGACCTCTGAGCCATTGCGCTTGATAATCTTCATGTGCAAACTCCTTGAACAAACGTTGGTGAAAGCAACGCTTTCATGCGTGTTTAATTGGATTATCACTGCGGTTCCTAAGCTTTTGCCTAAGCGAAGTAGTTGGGAACCCGCTTGTGTGATGGAAACTACTATGCCACAACTTATAGTGTTTGGGTTCGAGAACTATAACAATATATTGTGAAATTTCCACACGAATACAAAATTATGTATTGACACGTTGCGGCAACCAATATCTCTGCAGGTAGAAAATTAGCTAGAAACTTTGCTAATTACAAAATTTATTAATGGTCAAAAAATAATTCGATTTTTTGTATGTAGGCATTCGTCGCCTTTCACAAATGCGTCACAATTCACCCCTCAGCGCTCACTTTTGTTGAGCGTTTGGGGACTAAAAAAGCCGACACAAAATGTCGGCTTTGGTGGCTAGTCTAGTGGAGGCTGTGGACGCCAGGTTGCATCTTTATAGATAAGGCGTGCATCCTTCCAGCCCTTTATAAGGCGAGAAAGACCAGACGAGAAGTGCGCTCTGTCTACCAAAATGAGTCGAATAATCTCTTTTGCAAAGGTCAGAGCGGTACCAACACCAAAGAGCACAGGGTTGTAATCACCGTGAACCTGGAAGTAACGGGCAATATAGCCGCGGTTACGTGTGATGTAATAGCGCGTCATATCAGAGGTTGAATTAAGCTGACGCACAGAACCAATACTCTGACCAGGAACTTCTCGACATCTTGAAAGAACAAAGTCTGGAATCAAAATAGGCTGCGTTACCTTGCTGGCCAAATAGCCATATAAGGCGTCATCCCAATAGATAAAGAAGCGCGCGTCAGGTAGGCCAATCTTCTGCACCACAGAGCGCTTAAAGCAGGCGCCCTCAAAGCACATCACATTGCACTCGCGATAAGGCACACCGTCAAAGCCAGCCTTTGCCAGCGGATTGTAGATGCCTAGGGCGGTGCTAAAGCGATACTGCCAGAAGAAAGGACCACCATCAAAGTCGTAGCGCTGACCTTGGATAACCTCAGCCTTATCTGACCATGCGTCAAGCTTATCAAGACCATCAGGCAGCACAGCTACGTCATCGTCCATAACCCAGAACCACTCGGCACCCAGCTCATAACCTACGCGCACACCCTCAGAGAAGCCGCCGGAGCCTCCAGTGTTTTGCTCCATAGGGACGTAACACACGCGATTAGTGCCACCATGAGCGTCAAGATCTTCAGTGGTTTCTCCCCACGTGGTTTTGACCTTCTCCGAAAACTCCGACACAAGAGAGGCTGTCTCAGAGGAGTTTTCGTTGTCCACAACAATGATGCGCCATGGAGCCTGCGTGAGCTGCGTAATGGAATTGAGCAGGTTGGAAAGAAGTTCCTGGCGTTTAAAGGTGACTATGACAAGGGCGGTGCGCTTCATATTTCCTCAAAATGTGACTTCGTGAGTGAGTTGATGCCTATATAGTATAAAGCAGCAATCAAAAGGAGTTTAGATGAGTCACACTCAAAACCACCAACCTTTGGTTTCTCTTGTTGTGCCCATATACAACGTTCAAGACTATCTGGAGCAATGCCTGGCAAGTATTCAATCACAGAGCTACACAAACCTGGAGATTATCTGCCTAAACGATGGCTCAACTGACTCGTCTTTAGCTCTTTTGAAAGCATACGCTGCCCGCGATGGACGTATTGTCATCATTGACAAGGAAAATGAGGGTTACGGAGCAACGTGTAATCGTGGCATTGCCGCAGCTCACGGCTCATGGGTGGGTATTGTTGAGCCTGACGATTACCTTGAGCCAACCATGATTCAAGAGCTTGTTGATCTTATCCAGGCAAACGGCGGAGAAGACAAGGTAGATATTGCCCGCTCTGCCTATTGGCGCGTATTTGGCAATCAGAAAAATGGTCGAGCAGGAGCAAAGTCGCAGTTTAGAGCTGCTGCCGGCGCTGCCGAGTACAGAGTTCCCTGCGCATATAAGGGCCGCGTCAAACCCAAGCAGCAGCCTTGTCCAATTGATCAAATGGCACAGCTTCTGCTGCACCATCCTGCCATTTGGACGGCGCTCTATCGCAAGGAATTCTTGACCCAAAACCACATCAACTTCAAAGAAGTCCCAGGTGCAGGCTGGGTGGACAATCCCTTCCTCATTGCCTCGCATTGCTGCGGAGCTCGCATAGTGTACGCAGACTCTGCGCTCTACAACTATCGCGAGAATGGCTATGCAGAAGCCGCTACCTTTGCGCAGCGTCAGCCTAAAATCCCACTTGAGCGCTGGAACGACATGATGGATGTTGTGGACGAGCGCAACATTACCTCAGACGTGGTACTCAACGCGCTCACGCTACGCGGCATCAACTACGCGCTGCTTACAAAAGACGCGCTTACCTGGCGAGAAGAACATGATGCTGCAAGTGAGACTGACTCAGAAGTGCACGATCTTCTCGCCAAGAGCTTTGAGCGCATGGACGCAAAGCGCGTGTTTGAAAACCCAGCAATCTCAGGCTCTGGAAAAGCTTTCTTTGCACAGGTGCGAGGTATTGCTCTGCCAAAAGATAACAAGTTTGCACGCTATGCATATCTAGCCAAAGAGGGATTTTTCCGTGTCAAAAATGACGGCATAGCACAGACGTTTAAATCGCTCATGGACAGGCGTTAAGATTTGGTTCTAGAGGCTTGATCTAAACACAAATCGCCAGGCTACTCTAGAATCGCACACTTTAAATATTGATGCTGCTTATGTGTCGCTGCAGTTTATACAAGTGGAATGCGCATAAAACGTGCATACCATACGGCTCTACGTACATAGGCATAACGAGCTCGTGTTGTAGTAGACAAAATAGCACCAAGCAAGGCATGAGCTACCAGTCGCGGAGAAGTTGCTTCAGTGACAATAAGGTGCGCTACAGGATTAGAAAGAATCTTGACAATAAAGTTTTCTTTTTCCT
>CAUUGK010000046.1:0-7904 GCA_963544765.1 uncultured Atopobiaceae bacterium | reverse complement strand
CCTGCGTGGTCTTCTCGGTAACAACACCTGCCTCAAGAGCGGTCTCGTATGCCTTGGTGTAGGCAGCACGAGCATCAACCAGTACCTGATATGCAGAAAGCAGTGCTGTGTACTCGTCAGTGCTCATAGGAGCCTTATACCAGTCGAGAAGAGCTGCGTACTTCTGGCCGTCACGCATGGACTCTGGCAGGAACTGCATAGCCTCGTCGGTGGTGTAAACCAGAATTGGCTGCAGGTCATGAACAAGCATGGAGAGAATCTCTGCCCAAACAGTCTGAGCGCTTCTGCGTGTTGCAGAGTCTGCAGCATCGCAGTACATACGGTCCTTAGTTGCGTTCAAATAACCGTTGGAAAGCTCAATGATGTAATCGTAGAGGGTACGGAAGACGTTATTAAAGCGATACCCCTCGTAAGCCTCAGTGACTGCAGCATGAACCTCGCACATACGTGCAAGAACAAGACGGTCATACTCTTCAAGGTCCGCTACAGCAACTGCATCGGTAGCAGGATCAAACTGACCCTCAAGCTCGCCAAGAAGGAAGCGCAGGGTGTTTCTGAACCTACGGTATGCATCGCCCACCTGGGAAAGAATAGCGTCATCGCAAGGAACGTCAGTTGAAGTATCAACGGAAGCAACCCAAAGACGTAAGACATCTGCACCACGCTCGGCACAAACGACGTTTGGATCAATAACGTTACCCAGAGACTTACTCATCTTGCGTCCCTGACCGTCAAGCGTAAAGCCCTGTGAGACAACAGACTTGTAAGGAGCAACTCCGTAAGCTCCAACAGAAGTCATAAGAGAACTCATGAACCAACCACGGTGCTGGTCGGAGCCTTCAAGATACATATCAGCTGGGAACTTAAGGTTTGGACGGTGTTTACAAACAGCTGTATGAGAAACACCAGAATCCCACCAAACATCCAGAATGTCCTTGTTGGCCTTTAGGTTGTGGCCGCCACACTTAGGACAAACGCAAGCGTCACCTAAATAGGTCTTAGGATCGTCAGTAAACCAAGCGTCAGAGCCCTTCTCGCGGAAAAGCTTGATGACAGCGTCAAGTGTCTGGTCATTGATAACGGTTTCGCCGCAATCCTCACAGGTAAAAGCTGGGATTGGAACACCCCAGTTACGCTGCCTGGAAATGCACCAGTCAGGGCGGCTTTCAACCATAGAACCAATACGCTTTACCGCGTTTGCAGGATAGAACTTAACCTTTGTAAGCTCCTCTGCTGCCTGCTGACGCAGACCAGTCTTATCCATGGAGACAAACCACTGGCTTGTTGCACGGAAGATAACGGGCTCTTTACAACGCCAGCAGTGTGGATAGCTGTGGGTAATCTCTTCTGCAAGAATGAGCGTTCCACGGTCTTTGAGCCACTGAACAATGACAGGGTTAGCCTCATTGACCTCCATACCAGAGAAGGGACCACCAGTGCCCTGACCGTCACCTTTGAAGAAGTGACCGTCATCATCAACAGGCATAGTCTGTGGAATATCAAAGCGAACACCAGCGTTATAGTCGTCTACACCGTGACCAGGCGCAGAGTGAACAACACCAGTACCGTCATCAAGGGTAACGTACTCAGCGTAAATGAACTTACCAGTGTTACCAAGATCGCCAAAGATTGGCTGCTTGTACTCATTGCCTGCAAGCTCAACGCCAGTCTTCTTCCAAGTATTACCTTCTGCGTCCTGAGCAAGCTTCCAATCGGTATAACCAAACTTGGTAGCAGCTTTCTCTGCAAGAGCTTCAGCAACAATCTCTACGTGTCCATCAGGAAGCTCAAGAGCAACATAGTTAGCCTCAGGGTGCAGAATAACTGCCTCGTCAGCAGGCATTGTCCATGGAGTTGTAGTCCAGATGTCTACCCAGATCTTACCTGCATAAGACTCAAGACCCTCAGGAACCGTAGTTAGCTCAAAGCGAACAAAGATTGCAGTAGAGGTGACATCGTGATACTCAATCTCTGCCTCAGAAAGAGCTGTATGGTCATGAGTACACCAGTGAACAGGCTTGGTACCTCTATACACAGAGCCCTTGTCGTAGATTGCCTTGAAGATCTCAACATCAGTTGCGTCGTAATCGTTGACGTAAGTGAGATAAGGGTTGTCCCACTCGCCCAAAACACCAAGGCGCTTAAAGCCCTGACGCTGGGTATCTACCTGCTCAACTGCCATCTTGCGGCAGAGCTCACGGATCTTCTCGGTAGATAACTGATTGAACTTCTCGGTGCCAAGCATCTGCTCAACCTTGTGCTCGATTGGCTGACCATGGCAGTCCCAACCAGGAACATAAGGAGTCTGGAAGCCCTGCATAGCCTTATAGCGGTTGATGATGTCCTTGGAAATCTTATTCTGTGCGTGACCTAGGTGAATTGGACCGTTTGCATAAGGAGGTCCATCATGAAGGACAAACTTGTCATGTCCCTCATTCTTCTTCATCAGGAGCTCATAGACGTTGTTTTGATCCCAATCAGCCAAACGCTGAGGCTCGTTCTGCGCAAGTGATGCGCGCATAGGAAAGCCTGTGTTTGGCAGGTTGGTGGTCTTTTTGTACTCGTTTGCCATCAAGCACAACCTTTCTGGGCACAAATAAAGCGCCCGTCCCTCACAGCTGGGACGAAGCGCCACAATACACTTCGTTGTAACCACCCAGCGACGGATATGTCCGTTTACTCGGCTGGCCTGTCACGGCGACCATTTCCGGCAGCACCTACTAGTACAAAAACCTGTACGTTTGAACTGCAGCTCCGAGGTGATGTTCACACGGACGCAAATGCGGACTTCCACCAACTCCGCTCGCTTGAGATTTGCGCTACCCAGCTACTGTCCTCATCACAGCTTGTGTAAGTAATACTACCACGTCTTGCACTCATTGAACTAAGTAATACACACGCTTAAACCGTTTTTAACAAATTATGCGGAATCCAAATTTTAAATTTTATAGAAATAAAAAATGTAGATTGGGTAAAACAATTCCAATATCTAAGTGAGCTCATATCACATTTGAGCCAAACAGGTAAAGGGACGTGTATGACAAATAACGATAACAAGCACCGTAGATCTATGTCGATGCTACTCTATATTGCAGTAGCCATCTTTGTATATCTCCTGCTTAGCAACACATTATTACCAGGACTTCTGCGTCAACAGGTACAAACTGTCTCGTACAGTGAGTTCCTTAATAAAATTGAAAGTAATGAGGTTACCAAGGTAGACCTCAATACCGGAAACAGAAATATAAGATTTACTACAGGCTCTGGAGATTCCGAGAAAATCTTTGAGACTACACAGTTCCCTAATGACTCAACGCTCGTGCAGACACTCAGAGAGCATAATGTTGATTTCTCGGCCTCTATTCCTGATAACTCTGCAAATATGTTGATGTATGCCCTCATCCAGTATGGTATTCCACTTTTCCTGTTCTTAGGTATTGGCTACTTTATTAACCGATCCCTTAAGCGTGCTATGGGAGACGATGGCCCTTCCATGAACTTTGGTGGTGGCTTTGGTGGTCTGGGTGGCAATCTTGGTCGCTCTAGCGCTAAAGAAATTAAGGGAGAAGACACAGGCATCACATTTAAAGACGTTGCTGGACAAGAAGAAGCTAAAGAGTCTATGCAAGAGATTGTCAGCTTCCTTAAGACTCCTGATAAGTACAAGGAGATTGGTGCTCGATGCCCTCGTGGTGCCTTGCTTGTAGGACCTCCAGGTACTGGTAAGACCCTCATTGCTAAGGCGGTTGCTGGTGAGGCTGGCGTTCCTTTCTTCCAGATTGCTGGCTCTGAGTTTGTTGAGATGTTTGTTGGACGCGGTGCTGCAAAAGTCCGTGACCTCTTCAAGCAAGCAAATGAAAAGGCTCCTTGCATCATCTTTATTGACGAGATTGATGCGGTTGGTAAGCGCCGTGATGCTTCTCTCAACTCCAACGATGAGCGTGAGCAAACCTTAAACCAGCTGCTCTCTGAGATGGACGGCTTTGATAACCACAAGGGTATTGTTGTTCTTGCAGCAACCAACCGCCCAGAAACCTTGGACAAGGCACTTCTGCGCCCTGGTCGTTTTGACCGCCGTATTCCTGTTGAGCTTCCAGACCTTAAGGGTCGCGAGGCAGTTCTTCAGATTCACGCTCATGATGTAAAGATGGAGCCTGGTGTTGACCTCTCTATCATTGCTAAATCCACGCCAGGCGCATCTGGTGCAGACCTTGCAAACATCATCAACGAGGCAGCTCTTCGTGCTGTTCGTTTTGGCCGTCGTCGTGTTACCACTGAAGACCTTGCAGAGTCTGTAGACGTTGTTATTGCTGGCGCAAAGAAGAAGAATACTGTTCTTTCTGAACACGAGAAAAATGTTGTTGCTTATCACGAGACTGGTCATGCAATTGTGGGTGCCATCCAGAAAAACGACGCTCCTGTTACCAAGATCACCATTGTTCCTCGTACTGGCGGAGCTCTTGGCTTTACTATGCAGGTTGAAGACGATGAGCATTATCTGATGAGCAAGAGCCAAGCAATGGATGAGATTGCTGTTCTCTGTGGTGGCCGCGCTGCAGAAGAACTTATCTTTGGCGAGATGACCAATGGTGCTTCCAATGACATTGAACGCGCAACAACAATTGCTCGAGCTATGGTTACGCAGTACGGTATGTCTGAGAAGCTTGGTATGGTTACTCTCAGTCAGCAGCAAAGCCGCTATCTTGGCGGCGGCTCTTCCCTCACCTGCTCCGAGGCAACTGCTGAAGAGATTGATGCTGAGGTTAGACGCATTGTTGAAGAGGGTCACCAGCGTGCACTCCAGACGCTTAAAGAAAACCGCTTCAAGCTGCATGAGATTGCTCACTACCTGCAGAAGAAAGAGACTATCACCGGCGAGGAGTTCATGAACATCCTTAAACGTGAGAATACCTTTGCGCCTGTAGTTGAGAACACCAATGAGGAAGGCTCCTCTACTTCTTCAGCAGAGTAATTTTCTCATCAACAAAGTGAAACGGCCATCTGCGCTTGTAGATGGCCGTTTTTTGTACCGCGATTAAAGGCATTCCACCAAAGCTATCGAGCAAAAAGTTCCCAAAAAGCAACAGCAGATGATGCAGCAACATTGAGTGAATCTACCTGATGAGACATGGGGATGATGGTAGTAACGTCACAAGCCTTAATGGTTTTCTCGTCAAGACCATAGCCTTCACTACCAAAGAATAGTGCAGCTTTTTTACCTTTTACCAGCTCTTTATTAAGAGGTACTGCAGAATCTGTGAGCGCAAAAGCACACGTAGTAAAAGAATGAGCTTTAAGCTTTTTAATAAGGTCCAATGAAGTTGTCTCTTCACCTAAACGAGCCCAAGGCACATTAAGGACCGTTCCCATAGAAACGCGTAGAACGCGTCTTGAGAGGTTATCGGCACACTTAGCAGTTAAGATCACAGCATCTACATTAAGGGCCGCAGCTGACCTAAAGACAGCGCCAACGTTGTTGACGTCTACTAAATCTTCTAGAACGGCAATATGCTTTGACGTGCTTAGAATCTCTTCTAGCGTTGCACCTTGAGGTCTCCTCATAGCGCAGAGCACTCCTCTATTCATCTTGTAGCCAATGAGTTGTGTAAGCCGCTCATCTGGAAGAATGAAAATAGGAACGTCATCTGACACAGGACGGAACTTCTCGACAATCTGCAAAATATTGTCTGTATGAGAAGTATTTGCAAGAAACGAGAGTGGCTCACAACCTGCGGCAAGCGCGGTTTCAATCACAAAATGTGACTCGCAAATCATGACGCCGCGAGTTGGGTCAAGACGATTACGAAGCTGGTTATCAGTCAATCGAGCATACATATCAAGACGACTGTCGTCAGCTGAATCTAACTGAATAACCGGATGTGTAGCCATAAATAACGTACCTCTCGCCTCTTGTTAGACAGTATTCTCTCACTCTTGAGGCAAGAGCAGTACAAACGCATCAAAATTTTTGTACAGTACTATTGACTCTAGTTGGTGACATACGCTATTGCTCCCCTTGCAATTGAAAAATAATTATTTCTAAATTTCACATATATTGCTCCAGTTTTGTTCTTCTCCTGTGGAAAATAATTCCTTGTAAGTTCCATAAAATATGTGACGAATATGCACTACACTAAATAGATGTGGCTTTGACTCATTTACAGAAAGTCTATTTGTCAAAACACACTGATCCTTGTTGTGTAACTTCGTTTTTATAAGGAGTGCTCCTTGGCTAAGCACTTTTCAAAAAGCTCTGCTTCTCATACCGCTAACCTACAGCCTCTCTCCTCAGAGGAATCTACAAAGAAAGCACCTTCTCTTAAAGACTCAGTACCAAGCCTTGGCGATACTGATATGTACGTTGCTCTCAGTGAAGAGCAGGTAAAAACCAATCAGCTTAATGACTCTTCGCAATCAGCGGAAGCTCCGGAAGAACAGGCAGATGATTTAACTGTCATTGCTCCCGTTGATAGCGCAGAGCTTGGAGAAAAAGAAGAGGCTCCCGTTGTTCACAAGAAACATCAGTGGTGGAAGATACCTGCTGTGCTCGTTGGTATTCTCGCCCTTGTGTATGTGGGTGGAGCAATCTTCTTTAACTTCTTCTTTATGCCTCAAACCAGCATTTATGGTAAGGACTACTCCTTAAAACCGGCTTCAGATTTACAGGCTTCTAAAGCAAACGAGGCCTCAAATTACTCTGTCCAAGTCTCTGGAAACGGCGTAGATTTAACCATCAAGGCATCCGACATTGATTTGACGTACGACGCAGCTGGATATGCTCGTGATGCTATTAGCCAGCAGAATCCTTGGATGTGGCCACTAGAGCTTACTCGCAGCAGGTCCTTGAGCCCACATGCAACCGCTTCGTATGATACAAGCAAGGTGGACGCACTCTTTAATCAAAGAATTGAGCAGGCAAAAGAATCTGCTCAGTCTCTTGAGAACAATGGAATTACCTACGATAGCTCAGCTAAAAAGTTTATTTTTGCTGATGATGCTATTGCCACAAGACTATCTCTTGAGGGTGTCCATAAAGACTTGCAGACCGCTTTTGATAATCTGAGCACTACCGTACAGCTTGGCCCAGAAAGCCTCATGAGTGCAGAAGACCTTGATAATGCCTTAAAGACTGCCAATTCATATGTTGCATCTCCAGTTGATTTGATGCTTGGTGATTCTGCTGCATATCAGCTTGATCAAGACACCATTGCTAGCTGGATTAAGTTTGATGAGAATCTCTCTATTTCATTTGATACAGACGCCATTACCAAATGGGTCAACGAGACACTTGCTCCTGCAGTAAATACTCGTGGAACTTCAAGAACGTATAAGCGCTGGGATGGAAAAGAATTCACTACAAAGGCCGCTGGTGCATACGGTTGGGTTATTGATAATGACGCTGCTGTAAAAGCTATCTCTGACGGTCTGTCAGCTGGTCAGGCAACAAAGATTGAACTGCCTACCAAACAGTCGGCTGATAAATTTACTAAACTGGGTGAGCAAGACTGGGGCGGTCGTTATATTGATGTTGACCTAACAACTCAGCATGCCGTGCTTTATGGTGAAGATGGATCAATTCTTTGGGAAGCCGATGTAGTAACGGGTATCCCAGACGGACAGCACAACACTCCAGAAGGAGTGTGGTATATTACCAGCCACATTAGAGACGCTCGTCTCTTGGGACCAAACGACGAGTCAGGTCGTCCAGGATGGGATACAAAGGTTGATTTCTGGCTTGGCGTAAAAGGACAAGAAGTTGGTTTCCACAACGCTCCATGGAGAAGTGCGTTTGGTGGAAATATCTATCGCTACAATGGTAGTCATGGTTGCATTAACCTAAGCTATGAAAACGCTCAGAAACTCTTTGATATTGCCAAAGACGGAGATCCCGTTATCATTCACTA
>CAUUGK010000045.1:0-8165 GCA_963544765.1 uncultured Atopobiaceae bacterium | reverse complement strand
ACGTCGCTGACCAACAAGGGGCATTTTTATGTCGAGAGGATCTCACTTTTGTGGGGTCCTCTTTTTTAAGAAAAAAAAATATTCGAAAATAGAATAAAAATTTTTACTAAAAATCCATATTTATTACGTATTATATATTTATTGTGTATCACAATATTTACATAATTTTCTTAATTAAATGCCGTTCACGGAAGATAATTTTTACCATTTGATGTTATCTTGTTTTAACATTTGTGCATTTCTGTGTACATTTTGTTACTAATCTGTCACAAATCTGACCATATTTTACCTACCGTTCACCTAAACCTTCTCACTTTCTGACAAATTTGGCTTGATTATTTATCCCACACCAAATTTTGAGACAAGAAATGTTAGAGCGCATGTAGCGCTTGAGTGTTTGAACAGTAAGGAGAGGTTTTATGGAGTCAGAAAACAGAGAAACTGCTAGAACAGAGTCGCTGCTCGGTGGGTCTTCTCGCCATGTGATGGGTGACTATAGCAGGGTAGTTCCACCGCAGCACTTTCTCAAAACAATGGAAAAGACCAATAGGCCTCTCGCGCTTTGTGCAGAGCCCTGCATGGGTAAGACCATGTTTTTGCGTGAGTTGGCGGATTATGCACAGTCAAATGGATGGAACGTGTATGAGATCTCTCTTTCTAGTCTGTCGGCTAAAGAGGCAACTCAGATCCTTACTAAGAAAAGCACTTCTATCTGCAATGCTAAGAAATCAAAGGCACTTAAAAGGTTGGTTCTTATTGATGATTTTCCTCCGTCTGACGAGTATTATGTTGCGCGCCAGGTTAAATCAATTGCGCGTCTTCGCATGGCTGGCTGTCTTGTTGCGATTTCTTTGTCTCCTGAAGCTCGTCAGCTAATCGACGAAGTCCCTAGCGTGTATGTTTTGGGAAAGAATGAACTGCTCACGTTTATGCCTGAAATAGATAATTCTGAACAATCAATTTTGACTAATATGAGATTGACGCGCGGTATTCCAACGCTTGTTTACTCTTTGCCAGTTACATTTTGCGAGCATGAAGATACGGATGTGCCAATTACGTATCTAACTAGTCTGGCTTGCGTTGCATCGTATATGCTCAGAAGTTCGCTTGGCATTGAGGAACTTAGGCTCAGGCTGGGCATGATGTTGCTCGGTGTTGGCTCATTTGATGATTTGAGCCGTATATGCGGACAAGTTGATCTTGAGTATTTGGCCAAGATAGAGCAAGATGCGCCTTTCTTTGGCGTACATGTAGAAACTAGGCGTTTCTCGTGTATTCATGTTACAAGATTTGATGTGTTGAACTTTAATAAGCAGGAGCTTGTGGCTCTAGCAAGTAAGCATGAAAAGTTAGTTCTGAAAGCTATAGCCCTGCTTATCGATAGAGAAGATTTCTCTAAGGCTGCGTTTGTGAGCTCACTGGTTAGAGAAGAGATTATCTGGGAAATTGTTCTTTCTTATGCAGCGGAATTTGCAGACGCTGGATATATTGAGCTGGTAGATAACGCACTTACTGCCACGCATTCTGACTGTACGCTCGATAACTCAAGTAAAAAAGCTGCTAAGGGAATGGTGGATTCGCTGTCTACTGCTAAGGGGCCAATGAATACTAAAGATGCTGATAGGGCATTCAAAAATCTCACTTCATTTAATGGATTTCTTAAGCAAACGGCATATATGACTTTACTGAAGTTGATTTTGCAAAAGCCTCTGCCACCCTTGAAAGAAGACCTTGAGCTGGGTCCGCTAGAGAAGAAAATTGCTTTACATAAACGCGCAATTGATTTAGCTTTGCAAGGAAATTTTAAGTATGCCCTTCAGCTGCTGCTTCTTGAGCAGCAGTATGAGAAAGCTGCATCAATAGCCTCGTCAATTCAAGCTGTTGACGTGGAATTGCTTTACGCATTGCTGGGTGTATATCAAAAAGAATTTGATACGCGCACCTCAGGCTCGCTCTCCTTTTTACAAGAAGGTGAGGCCGGAGGCTTAAAGGGGTCGGTAGGACTACTTAAATGCGTTCGCTATCTTTTTGAAAAGAGCTCTTCTGTGGGTGATTTATACGACACCGAGCAGCTCATCAGCCAAGCAGAACTACAGGGTAATCGTATGATTCAAGTACCTGCACTTCTTATTGGAGCTCTTCTCAGCCTCAGAAGCAGAGCATATCCCAAAGCGCAGCTCCAAGCGAGAAGGGCGGTGCTGCTGAGTAGGGAATGGGATTCACTATATGTGGTGCAAGTCGGAAAGATCATTGAAGATATTGCGGGATTTTTCTTAGGCGTTAAACCTACGGAGAAGAGCCTTGAGACGATTACCCATCCATCGCTAAAAGCTGCATGTAGAACAATATATAAAGCTCTCTTTAAGAGTGTAAACGGACATGCTCCCGTTTGGCTGGATGCGGTTGAGTATGGAGTTCCTGAAAATGCTATGTGGCTTGTGAGAGCGCTTCTGTCTGATGACTCTGAATTTCAGCAGTGCTTAGAACGAGAAATGCCAGATGAATGGCTCCATTACCTACGTTCAAATGAGGGAAAACGAGACATAACAAAATGGAGAGTATTTCGGCAAGGAGCAGAGGATTCTTGGACTGAAGACTCCGCTCTGAAGAGCCTGCACGTAGAGAAGGTAAATAACGCTCACCCAGGAGTTTACCTTGCTCTTCTCGGCAGATTTAGTTTGTCGGTTCAAGGAGAGGAGATTGCTGGCAGAAAAATTGCCTATCGATCAGCAAAGGCATTGCTCGTGTATTTGGCGCTTGCTCACAATCACATGAGTTTTAGATCGCAGATTGCACAGCAGATTTGGCCAGAGGCTGATCAAGCACATTGGCAAGAGCGTCTGTATCAAGCTACTCGAGTTATTCGCAAAGAGGTACAGGAGATTCAGGCAGATTGTGAGCCTTTGGAAGCATCTCGAATTGAAAAGACGCTCGGTTTTAATCCCCAGCAGGTGACCGTTGATATTGATGTTTTTACGCGTATAGCAAAGAGTGTGGCGTCATCGAACAGCGATGAAGACATAGTGCACCTGGCCAAGCAGGCAGAAGAGCTGTATCAAGGTGATTTGTATCTTCCTGAGGATGAATGCTTTAGGTTTGCAGATCCCATTCGTGTTGCCTTGAGAGATCAATATATAGATACCATGGTGACGGCCTCAGCGGCTGCTTTGAGAATTACGCACTATACGCTCGCGGTGCATTTTGCAGAGCTCGCCTACCTTGTTGACGATATGCGAGAGGACACACTTATGGCGCTCATTCAGGCACTGAGAAAATGTGGTCGGGCGCAGGATGCGCAGCATTACTACGATTTGTACGTGCAGAAATACGTTATGAAGCGTAGAAAAATGCCGTCTAAACAGCTCAGGATGATTGCAGGTGCAGAAAAGGGAAAAGAATCAATAGAAACTAGTGGTGGAGAAATAACGAAATTGGGATTTTACGACGCCATGTAGTGTGATTCAAGCAGTTAGACAGGGTATGATATATAAGTTGAATACTGTGTCTATCAACCGAAGATAGATGCCCGACGTCAAGGAAAAAGCTATGCCTAATTTCCTCTCTAAGATTCTGTCCTTTGGCGCTGACAAGGACCTCAAAGCATATCAGCGTATTGTCGAGAAGATCAATGCGCTTGAGCCAACAATGCAGGAAATGAGCGATGAAGAGCTTCAAGCTCAGACCGAGAAGTTCAAGGCTCGCTATGCTGAAGGAGAAAGTCTAGACGATCTTCTCCCAGAGGCTTTTGCAACGGTACGTGAGGCGTCAGTAAGAACCATTGGTCAGCGTCACTTTGATGTCCAGCTCATTGGTGGTATCGCGCTTCACAAGGGCACTATCGCAGAGATGAAGACCGGCGAAGGTAAGACACTTGTCTCCACACTTGCTGGCTACCTTAACGCACTGAGTGGCAAGGGTGTTCACATTGTTACGGTCAACGACTACCTGGCCAAACGAGACAGTGAGTGGATGGGCACCATCTACAAATTCTTGGGAATCAGTGTTGGCCTTCTGCAGAACGGCATGCGACTGAGCCTTAAAAAGCCTGCATATGAGGCAGATATTACCTATGGTACAAACTCAGAGTTTGGTTTTGACTACCTGCGCGACAACATGGTTACTCGCCCAGAGATGCGTGTTCAGCGTGGACATCACTACGCCATCGTCGACGAGGTTGACTCCATCCTTATCGATGAGGCTCGTACTCCTCTGATTATTTCTGGTGCTGGCACTAAATCTGCAGGTACCTACAAGGATTTTGCAAAGGCAGTTCGTGGATTAACTCCAGATGTCGACTTTGAGATGGATGAGGCAAAGCACACCATTGCAACAACAGAGATTGGTCTCGAGAAGGTCGAGCGTGCTCTCAACATTGACGATATCTACAACGATGAGACTGGCCAGCTAGTCAATCATCTTCAGCAGGCGCTGAAGGCTGAGTATATGTTCCATCGTGACCAGCAGTACGTTGTCATTGATGGCGAAGTAAAGATTGTTGATGAGTTTACTGGTCGTATCATGGAAGGCCGTCGTTATTCTGAAGGTCTTCACCAGGCAATTGAGGCAAAAGAGAACGTTCAGGTACGTGAAGAAAACCAGACTTTGGCAACTATCACCCTCCAGAATTACTTCCTCATGTACGACAAGCTCTCCGGTATGACCGGTACTGCAATGACCGAGGACGCAGAGTTCCGCGAGGTTTATCACGTTCCTGTTCAGGTTATTCCACCTAACCGTCCGGTTAAGCGTGAAGACCTCGATGACCTGGTCTATCGTACTATTGACGCTAAGTTTGAAGCTGTTGTAAGAGACGTTGAAGAGCGTCATCAGAATGGCCAGCCAGTACTTGTTGGTACCGTTTCCATTGACAACTCTGAGCGTATTTCTCGCATTCTGTCTAAACGAGGCATTAAACATAACGTCCTGAACGCTAAGTTCCATGAGCGTGAGGCACAGATTATTGCTCAGGCTGGTCGTGAGGGTGCAGTTACTATTGCAACCAACATGGCAGGTCGTGGTACCGATATTCTTTTGGGTGGTAACCCAGATGTCATGGCTGAAGACATCCTTCGTAACCAGGGAATTGAGCCAGCTGAGGCTACTCAGGAGCAAAAAGAAGCTGCACGCAAAGAAGCAAAGGAAATCTGCGCTACTGAGCGTGATGCAGTAACTGCTGCGGGTGGTTTGTGCGTTATTGGTACCGAGCGTCATGAGAGTCGTCGTATTGACAACCAGCTCCGTGGCCGTTCTGGTCGTCAGGGAGACCCTGGTCAGACCCAGTTCTACCTTTCCCTTGAAGATGATTTGATGCGCCGCTTTGGCGGCGATCGCATGGATGGCGTTGCAGCAATGATGCAGCGCTATGAGCTTCCTGATGACATGCCCATTAAGGCAAAGATTGTTACTAAGCTTGTTGAGGGCGCTCAGCGTAAGGTTGAGGAAGTCAACTTTGCAATGCGTAAGAACGTCCTTGATTACGACGACGTTATGAACAAGCAGCGCCAGGTTATTTATGCAGAGAGAAACAAGATTCTTGACGGCAAGGATCTTATGGACCTCATCGAGACAGTCACGGCTTCTACTACTCAGCGCATTTGCGAGGAGTTCTGCTACGGAGATGCTGACGAGTGGGATCTTGAGGGTCTTGAGAAGTGGCTCACTGAACTTACTGGTAAGACTGATCTTCCAGAGTTTACCGAGGACACCAAGTTTGAGCAGCTTGAAGAGGATGTCACCGCATTTGTCCAAAAAACCTTTGACGAGAAGACCCAGAAGCTTGGTGAAGAAGTCATGCGTGAGCTTGCTGCTCAGGTAATGCTTCGTGTCATTGATACTCGTTGGATGGCATACCTCCAGGAGATGGATTACCTAAAGACCGGTATTGGTCTTCGTGGTTTTGGTCAGCGCGATCCTCTGGTTGAGTATAAGACCGAGGCATACGAGGCATTTACGCTGCTGGTAAACACCATGTATGAGGATTTCCTTCGTACTATTCTTCGCCTTGAGTTGGTTAATCGTCCACATCAGAATACTGAGGCAGAGGCCTTCCAGAATGCTCACTATTCTGGTGGAGAAGAGACCGACGGTGATCAAAAGGCACTTAAGCAAGGCAAGAGCATGCTTAAGAATGCCGCAGCTATTGGAAAGAGTCCACAGGGAACCGGCGCTAGCCAGTCTTCTGTATCAACCTACCGTAAGTCTGACGATCCAAATCCTTACGTCAACGTTGGTCGTAATGACCCTTGCCCATGTGGAAGTGGCAAAAAGTTTAAGAACTGCCACGGCCGAAATAGGTAAGAATGGCTGATACAGAGGTTGTTTCGCTCCAAGCTTTAGCGGAGCGTCTCTCTGAGGTGGAAGGATATCTTCACCTCACTGAGAAGCGTCAGCAAATTTTAGAACTTGAGGCAGAAAGTGCTCGTCCTAATTTTTGGGACGACGCTGAAGCTGCGCAAAAAATAATGACTCAACTAGCATCACTTCGCGATGATGTTGCTGGTATTGATAGAGCTAAAGAGAAACTTGGTGATGCTGAGGCCGCTTTTGAGCTTGGAACAGAGCTTGGAGACCAAGCATCACTCGACGAATCTCAAGCGCTTGCGGCATCTCTTGAAAAAGACTTGTCGGAGCTTGAGCTTTCAAGCTGGTTTACTGATGAGCTTGATCATGGTGATGCAATTGTTACTATTAAGCCTGGTCAGGGTGGTCTTGAGTCTCAAGACTGGTGCGAGATGCTTTTTCGCATGTATCTCAAATATTGCGATCGTCGTGGTTGGAAAGTTGATATCAACGACGCCCCTGTTGCGGAGGTTATTGGTCTTGACCGCGCAACCTTTACGGTAAGTGGCAAAAATGCTTATGGCATGCTTCGTGCAGAACAGGGCGTGCATCGTCTGGTAAGAATTTCTCCTACTGACGATAAGAAACGCAGGCAGACGTCATTTGCTGGTGTGGAAGTTTTACCTGTTCTTCCTGAAGATATTGAAGTTGCTATTGATCCTAATGACCTGCGCATTGATGTCTATCATGCATCTGGTCCAGGGGGTCAGGGAGTTAACACTACAGACTCGGCAGTTCGTATTACACATATTCCAACAGGAACGGTAGTAACCTGCCAAAACGAACGCAGCCAGCTTCAGAACAAAGCTGCAGCAATGAATATCTTGCGCAGTCGTTTGTATGAGATTGAAAAGGAGAAACGCGAAGCTGAGCTGGATGAGCTTCGCGGTCCAAAGAGAGAAATCTCGTTTGGCAATCAAATTAGAAGTTATGTTCTTTATCCTTATCAGCTCATTAAGGACTTAAGAACAGGTGCAGAAACAGGAAACGTAGAGTCCGTTCTTTCAGACGGCGATCTTGATCAGTTCATCATTGCGTACCATCGCTGGGTTGTTGGCGGAAAGGATTAGTGTGCAAAAATCTACTTGGCAAAAGACCTTTAAAGATTCGTTCTTTATCGTCCTTGGCTGTGCAATTTTTGCAGTTGGCCTTGATGTATTTGAAGTTCCTAACGGACTCGCCGCTGGTGGTATTACTGGTTTTGCAACGGTAATAAGAGCTGTTGCATTACCTTTTGGATTTGATTTGCCTGTTGGCATGCAAACAATCGCCATGAATATCATTTTGATGGCTTTTGTTGCAAGAAGTGGAAATAGAAAATATTTGCTCAAGAGCGTCGTAGGCTTCTTGATTTCCAGTATTTTTGTCGATTTATTTGCACCGTTTTTACCAGCTCTTGGCGCCAATGATCTTATGCTTGCTGCTCTATGGGGCAGTATTATCTGCGGTTTTGGCCTTGGCCTTGTATTTAGGGCGGGCGGAAATACCGGCGGTACAGATATCATTGCTCAGGCGGTTTCCAAGCGTTTTTCTATTCCGTCAGGTACCGCAATCATCATCGTTGATATTGTCATTATTATTGCGGCTATTCCGGTCTTCTCGCTAGAAAACGGTCTGTATTCTGCCCTGGCAATCTTTGTTACAGGAAAAATGATTGACTTTGTCATCGACGGACCAAGATCTGAGCGCTGCGTTTACATTATTTCCTCTGAGCACGATGCCATCGCTCACGAGATTCTTTATAACCTTAATCGTGGCTGTACGGAGCTTCAGGCGCGTGGACTGTGGAGTGGTGCGCACAAGCCTGTTTTGATGTGCGTTCTTGG
>CAUUGK010000044.1:0-8185 GCA_963544765.1 uncultured Atopobiaceae bacterium | reverse complement strand
AAGCAAAAGAATAGCCAGGCAGAACGAAGAAATAATAAACTCTGGACCAATTCCAATAGCACTAATTGCCTTACCAACGGTCAGGTTAAGAATAAAACCAGCAGCAATAAGAACGGCAACAAGAACAAGAGAAGTAACATCCAAAACGCCTGCAGACTTTGAAACAGCAACAACACGTGGTGCCTGCTCAGCAGATCCTGTCTCTGTGTCTGCGGCGTTGACCTGATTGAGATTTTCTGTAGACATACAAACTCCTTTAACGCAAAACAAAATGAACAAACAAAACTTTCAACTAAACGGGTTTCTCGCCATCCGGATTTAGCAAGAAACGTACGCACAAAAAAAGCTCTCGGTCACCCGAGAGCCTCTAAATGCGTATGCAGAAGCAACTCATCGCTGACCGGAGAAAGACAAGTTGTTCCACCACCACTGCTGAGTGCATGTAGCGCGCATGATATGTCCTCCTCCCAAAAGCGTAAATTGCAATGTAAGAAGAATACCATTACTTAGCCTGATTGTGTCAAGAAATACATTAAGAAACAAATTAGAAACTGTGAACGGTACGCGTAAGATACCGCGAGAAACAAAAAAAGGGGTCCCGAAGGACCCCTTGAATGAACTGTGAATGTTCAAGAAAACTTATGCCTCAGCAGCAACGACGTTAACGACGTGCTTAGCACCCTTCTTGAACTCAACAACGCCATCGCAAAGTGCAAAGAGAGTGTCATCCTTGCCGCGACCAACGTTTACGCCAGGAGTGATGTGCGTACCACGCTGACGGATGATAATCTGGCCAGCCTTGATTGCCTGACCACCGTAAATCTTAACGCCAAGGCGCTGTGCTTGTGAGTCACGACCGTTGCGGGAAGAGCCGAGACCTTTCTTGTGTGCCATAAATGCTACCTGCCTATCTCAATATCAGAAGTGACCAATTACTCTGCAGACTCGTCGGATGCCTTAGCAGCAGCCTTACGAGCGGTAGGGAGCGCGGTAACCTTCAGCTTAGTAAGGTTCTGACGGTGACCATTGGCGCGGTGATAGCGCTTACGCTTGTGGAACTTGAAGACGAGGACCTTCTTGTCCTTGTACTGCTCAAGAACCTCACAGGTAACCTTCTTAGAGGAAAGAGTGGCAGCGTCAGCAACAACCTTCTTGCCGTCGTTAAGCATAAGAACATCAAGCTTTACCTTATCGCCAGGCTGCGCATCAAGCTTCTCGACGCTGATTACGTCGCCCTTGGCAACCTTATACTGCTTGCCACCAGTTGCTACGATTGCGTACATGTGTGTAACCCTTCATTGCTGATTCTTGCAACGATTAATACTATCTTTGTATTTCTGAAGATCCGAGCAAAGATCTTCGCCGCCGTGACCTGTGACATCCGCGGGAAACTGTCGGTGTCCCATGTCCCTCGGCGAGAAACACAACTCGAAATAGTCTACTGCATATTTCAGAAAATTCCAAGACAAAACTACATGTTATAGAGGCTTCACAAGGAGTCCATTTTCTGAAACGTGTGCCTGTGAGACTCGGCACACCTTCAACGAGTCAATGCCTTGTAGGCCATCTACTCCAGCCTGAGCAGCAACTCTTTGCGTCTCATAGATCAAAACCGCAGGTCTAAGCGCTGCTCGAGGGTCTTGGAGCGTATCAAGCTCAAATGAAATGCACCTATCGGATGAGCTCTCAGAAATCTTATAGCCCGCAAACGTTGTCTCTAAATTGACCACTTTTTGTTTGTCTCCACGCATGTATGTCAGCTCTTTTTTGGCGAGAAGATCCTCAAACCCCCAACGCAACGCGTCTGACCTAAGACCTTCTCCCAAAATGTCGCATCTCCAATGAGCGGCATTCAACCATGCTTCAAGCGCTGGCAGCGACCGATCAACGTAGCTGGCAGCAAACGGAGCAAGCGCGGGAGGCGTAGCCGACAACAGCCTCTCTAACGCTTCATCCGGATCCACGTATTCTGTGAGCTTCAAGTCAAAGTACTCCGCCTCAGACGAAGCCCCAACGGGAAGTGCCTGAGAGAACTGAACGCCCATGCGCTTTGCAAAGCCATTACCTACCCTAAATGGCAGCTGAGCTCTACGAACACAGCGCTCAATGGTACCAATAAGCTCAAGGTGTCCTAAAAACGCAAGGCGATCATCTTTCTTGTAAGCCACGCGAAGCCTAAAAATCTCTGCTCCGCGCTCCGTCATAATCTCTGGCTGAATCTGCGGTCTACCAGCGCGCCAGTCTTTCTTCGCCGGTTCAACCACCTCAGGAGCTACGCTCTCTATCTGCGTATCCGTCATGAGCGCACCCCCATCAAAACATTGTCAACCTTTAAGGTCTGGCATACCGCACATCCCGTACAAGAGGTAAACGTGCAGTCTGGTGTGGTAACTTCGTCCATGGCTCGACGATATTCTCGCTGTAAGTAGCCCTTGGACACGCCAGGAGACGTGTGATCCCAAGGAAGTTTTGCCTGAATATCAAAGGTTTCTGTTGCAATATCAGACAGCGAGAAACCCAGACTTTCAGCTGCCGCATTCCAAGCATCAAGATTAAACTCGCTGGTCCAAGCATCAAATTTACAACCATTTTTCCAAGCTTGGTAAATCAGATTAAAGCCGTCGCGCCCCATCTTTGAAAGCGCACCTTCTACCAGGGACGTTCCAGAATCATGGTAGGCAATCTTAAGTCCCCTATCGTGGTTTGAGGACAAGAGCAACTGCTGTCTACGCTGGGCTTCCTCACGAGAAATCTGGCCAACCCACTGGAATGGCGTGTAGGACTTGGGCACAAATACGGCAACGGAAGCAGAAACCGTAACGCCCTTGCCGCCAATTTTTCGACCGATATCTAAAATACGCTTTGCAACTGCGGGAATGGCTTGAATGTCTTCATCGGTTTCTGTTGGAAGGCCCATCATAAAGTAGAGCTTCATGCGGCGCCAGCCATTTTCAAACGCGTTTCTGGCCGCGGACTCAAGGTCATCCTCAGTAACGTTTTTGTTGATAACGTCTCGCATACGCTGAGAGCCTGCTTCTGGAGCAAACGTCAGTCCGCCGCGCCTTGAGGTAGAAACAGCGTCTGCCATCTCCGCGCCAAACGCGTCCATACGCTGGGAAGGAATGGAGATTCGCACGCCGCGTTTACGCAAATCAGAGTTCATACGGCGCAGAATATAGCCGCATTGAGAGTGATCCGTTGTAGAGAGCGACGTGAGCGAAACCTCATCGTAGCCACTTTTCAAAAGGCCTTCCTCGCCTGCTTTAACAATCTGCTGAGCAGGACGCTCGCGAACAGGACGATACGTCATTCCTGCCTGACAAAACCTGCATCCACGAGCGCATCCGCGCTGAATCTCAAGCGCCAGCCTGTCTTGCACAATCTCGGTATACGGAACAATGCGCTGAGCCACAGGGTCAGTCACCGAAAGATCTGGCAGACAGCGCTTATACACCACGCTTGGCGCACCGCTTCCCTCTTTAGGGACCGCGTAACCCCAGCGTGTTGCGGTGTCATCGTGCACAATCTGATAAAGCGATGGCACGTATACACCCTGAATCTGAGACAACCTCTGCAAAATCTCTTGGCGAGAAACTCCGTCAAGCTTGGAAGTTCTCACGCACTCGCACATCTCTACCAGCGCTTCTTCGCCATCACCTAAAAGAATTGCATCAAAGAGCGGGGCCACTGGCTCTGAGTTCCAAACAGAAGGACCGCCACCAAAAATTAGTGGGTCCTCTTCATCACGTTCTTCAGCGAGCAATGGAATGCCTGCTAAATCAAGCGTTTCTATAATATTGGTTGCGATCATTTCATGCGCAAGGGTGAAGCCCACCACGTCAAAAGATGCTAAAGGCGCAGCACCCTCCAACGAAAGCAAAGGAACATTACGTTTGCGCATCAAAGCTGCCATATCAACCCAAGGCAGATAGGCGCGCTCACAAGAAATATGAGGTGCCTTATTCAAAGCGTTATAGAGAATGGCAATGCCCAAATTAGGCTGACCCACCTCGTACACGTCGGCGTAGACCATACAAACGTGAAAAGGGCCCTCTTGCTCCTCTACGGCTCCCCACTCGTGATTTAAGTATCTTGAGGGTTTCTCGACATGTGGAAGCATGGGCTCAATGAGATGGAAGAGATTTTCTCGTTTAACACGCACGATAGTCTACTTTCTATCTTTTGGCGAGGGACTGTGTGGTTGCTATCTCCACGGTATTTGATTGTGAATTTGTATCTGCTGTTGCGCTTGCGCCTGTAGAAGCACTCGAAGCGCCAGTTTTGGTAGAAGAATCAGCTGCTACCCCATCGCGTTTCTCGGCAATTTTGCGAGCGTACGCGTGAATGACGCGAGCAGTAGTGTGAGTACCTGCGTACCCCATGCCAGCCTTAAGCGCCCAGCCAAACCCTGGAACTGTGCCTGCGACCGTGCGTGCAACCGTACGGTATCCAAAGCCCGCACCCACAACGCCGAGAAGTTCGGCGATGGTTTCAACACTCATATTGATGTTATAGGCGGCGGTAATATCAAGTGCCAGCCTAATCTGGCGCGCTGTCATCAACGGCATATCAGAGCCAGGAACAAACGCCACAGCTCCAATAGCTGCATTTTCTTTAGCGCAAGCAGCAGTTATCTGTTTGACCACTTGAGTTCTACAAAGAGGATACGCTGCCGCAAAAGAGACTGATTTTTCTGTTGCAGTTGCAATCCATGAAGAGAGTCGATCAAAGAGCACTTCTTCAGTGGTACCCGCAACAATGCTAATAAGCCCCGTGTTGTAGAGCGTATCAGCAATTTGTTGTGCTTCAACTGCAGACTCTACAACCACCGCACAAGGAATTGAATGACTTACCAACATGGTAAGGGCGTCCTCGTACTGTGATGTTGGCGTAGGAATAATTACCGCAATATCAGGAATAGCAGCATTCTTTCCCGTGCGACCAATGCCTCCAGAAACAAACGAAACACCGTCGGCAAGTTTAGAGACGCGCACCGTTGCATCTGTTCTCTCTGGCATAAAATACGAATGTACAGCCAGGATTACCTCTTCAGAAGCAAGGGAATCAACGTAGATATGCGTATAAGTTGGCTCTAGAGATGAAAGCGACCCGCGGAATTCTTGTAATACAGAGGTAGCAAGTTTGCCCAAGCTGTTTCTTTTTGCCATGGCTTATGCCGCCTTTGTTCTATGTCTGTAAACAGACTGGACGATTCCTACAGAAACGAGCTGGGCAATCATCGATGTTGATCCAAAGCTGATAAAAGGCAATGGAATACCAGTAATAGGCATGATACCAATACACATGCCAACATTCTGCAAAACCTGGAACGACCACATGGCTGCACAACCAACAAGCACCAGCTTAGAGAAGGTATTCTCGGTCTTCATAGCAAACAGAATGGTTGCAAAAATCATCCACGCAAAGAGCGAAAGCATAATAAATGCACCAAGGAAGCCAAACTCTTCCGAGAAGAGCGCAAAAACAAAGTCTGTGTGTGCCTCAGGCAAGAATCGACCACTTGCCTGCGTAGCGTTACCTGGTCCCTTTCCAATAAATCCGCCTGAGCCTACGGCAATCTTTGCCTGCTGCAGGTTATAGCCATCTCCTGACGGATCAACGGATGGATCCAAAAAGACGGTAAGACGTTTCATCTGGTACTCCTTAAGGATGTGAGGAATACCAGGAATCATAGAAGTCACAACAACAAGAGCTACAACAGCAATGAGCAAAAGAACGGTCACAAGAATCCAAGAACGTTTTGCGCCAGAGCAAATGATGATAGTAGCTCCGATAACCAAAATAATCAGACCAGTTCCCAGGTCAGGCAAAAGCATAATGGAGCCAAAGGGAACCATCAGCGTTCCACAAAGCTTTACGTAGTCTCTCAGTGTTTCTACCTTGCCGTTATACTGAGCACACACCGATGCCATAAGGAAGATTGTGACAATTTTTCCCAGCTCAGACGGCTGAAATCTAAAGCCAACAAACGGGATATTAACCCAACCAGTCATACCCTTGACCGAGACACCAAAGCCTGGAACCTTAGGCAAAATCATCAATACAACAACGCCGACAAGCAGCACGTTTGTCATATTTGCTAGTGCTCTATAGTCATAGCGCCACATAAGCGTGGCAAAAACAAGGCCCAAACCAATACCCAAAAGATGCCTAGGAAAACTAGCTTCGGCAATGTTCATTGATGCGGTCCAAATAACCACAATACCAATGAGGACGAGAAGAGCCGCGGGAACAAGCTGCGCTAGATAAAGATTGTTCAGAATATTCTTACCAGTAAGTCTCTCTTTCTTAGCAAGACCGCCTGAAGGAATACCTCCTCGCCTTCTAAAGGGAGAGTTCATTCTCTGTTTTGTAACTGCAGATGAATCAAGTGCCATGGGTTTCTCGCCTCCTTACCTACCAACATTGTCTGGCTGATTATAAATTGCGCCAAAGACGTCTCGAACAATATACATACCAGAACCTGCACCAGAAGGCGCACAGTCAAGGTTAGCAGCAACAACGTACTGAGGCTTATCAGCAGGCGCATAACCAACAAACCAACCAACTGGCTCGCCAATAGACTGCTGCTCAGCAGTACCCGTCTTGCCATTAACCGTGACATCAAGGTTGGTCCAGTGGATAGTCTGAGAAGCGGACTCCTCATAGACGACGCCGTAAAGACCACGAGCAACAATGTCTCGGTGTTCATCTTTTTCTTCTGGGCTCAGAATGACCTCGTTTTTGTACTCAATAACAGAGCCGTTACCGTTTCTGGCGTTAATGCTCTTCAGAACATGTGGCTTATAAATTGGACCTCTGTTTGCAATGCCACAGTACGCATTTGCCATCTGAAGGCAGGTTACCAACAAGTCGCCCTGGCCAATAGCAAGGTTGCAGTTGTCACCACCCTGCCACTTACGAGCATCATCAGGCGAACTGGTAAAGTAATTCCACTTCCACTCAGCATCTGGAACACGACCAGACGCCTCTTCTGGAAGGTCAATACCAGAAAGAGCTCCAAGTCCAAAGGCACGGAATGTCTCCTGCATACCCTCGGGATGATCGTTGTTGTAGAAGAAGCCCTTACCAATCTCATAAAAAACAATGTCGCACGAGTTGGTGATACCGGTAATAAGGTTAACGGTGCCGTGTCCAGAAAGCAGCCAGCAATGCATACCGTACTGCTCGCCAAATCCTGTCCAAAAGCCCGTGCAATACCAGCTGGAATTTCCATCGCAAATACCGTACTTGAGTCCAGCAAAGGTAGTAAGCGCCTTAATGGTAGAACCAGTTGGATATTGTCCAGCAATAGCGCGGTTCATCAGCGGGTAGTTTGCCTCTTCAGAAGAAAGCGTATCCCAGTCAGAGCTGGCAATACCACCAACAAACATTGAAGGAGAATACGTTGGATAACTTGCCATAGCAATGACTTCGCCGTTAGTGCAATCAAGCGCCACCACGCTTGCACTACGACCCTGGAAATCTTGGGACCTAACCGTGTTGATAACACTGACAAGCGATGCTTCTGCAGCTTTTTGAATGTTAGCGTCAATGGTTAGGACAACGTCTGAGCCACTCTGAGGGGCAATGGACGTTGAGTGCGACAATACGTTACCTGCAGCGTCAACGTAAACCGTCTGCTCTCCACGAACGCCCTGAAGTGCAGACTCGTACTGATACTCAACACCCGTTTGACCCACGATATCGCCATGCGCATATACAAAGCCGCCATCTGCAGTTTTACTGCTTTCAAGCTGCTCTTGCGTAACGGTACCGGTATAGCCAACAACATGAGCTGCAAGGGAACCATTAGGGTATGCGCGCTGCGTACGCTCCTCAATTGACACACCATCAAGCAAAGCACCGTGAGCGTAAATGTAGGCAACTACGCGTCTAGATACGTCTACAGAAACGGTACGAAGCGCCTGAGCACCATCTGAGGTATCCATAATTTTTCTGCGCACCGCCAGCATGGGCATGCCCAAGAGGTTGGCAAGAATCTGCAGTTTAACGTAGTCTTCTGCAACATCTGCTCGAGCTACTACCGTTGGACTTGGCCTGTTGGTAACAATCTCCACGCCATTTCTATCCAGAATGCGACCGCGAGGAGCTGCGGTAGTAACGGTGCGCGTACGGTTTCTCTCTGCTTGCTCGGTATAGTCAGCTGACGATAAGAGCTGCA
>CAUUGK010000043.1:0-8270 GCA_963544765.1 uncultured Atopobiaceae bacterium | reverse complement strand
CATGGCTGCACCTTTGAGGTTCTTTCCGATGCAGTTCCTTTCTACATTGACCCAAGCTCTCCTGAGATTACTACCCTTCTTGATACGTTCCATGAGTACGCAGGAAGCAATGAACAGGCGTTTGTTATCGGTGGCGGCACCTATGCACGTCACTTTAAGCGTGCCGTTGCCTTTGGTCCTTATGACAGCAAAGCTGCAAAAGACCTACCTGAGTGGGTTGGTATGGAGCATGGTCCTGACGAGGGAATCTCTGAGGAATGGCTCAAGCGTGCTCTTAAGATCTACATTGTCAGCATTGCTCGCCTGATGCAGCTTGACCTGTAAAACTACAAGCACAGAAATGTAAGAATAAAGCCTCTGTATTCCATTTGATTTGACTGCCTCCCATTTCTTGGACATAAGAAATGGGAGGCAGTTCATATGCGGGTGATTATGATTCTGCAGCGTGTTAGCGTCGGCTTTTAGGCCTGGCGCACAAAATAGCGCAGCTTTGGTAGGTTCTGCCGAAGAATCGACATGTTCTTAATCAAGATAGCAGGCAGCTAGGCGGTCGCACTACCTGATATGCATCTCTATGCATAAACTTTATCTAATATGCTTAAACATGAATAGAGAAATATAAAAAATCTAACTATCGATAAATTCTGTATCTACGGAACACACCTAAGTCGGATATTCTGCTCAATTGCGGGCATTTTACACATCTAATGACGATAATCTGCATGATTGAGGTATTTTCTGCGTCATGTATACGTCTTTTTAACAGATTATCCGACTTAGGTGTGTTTTGAACTGCCTCCTATTTTTTGTGTCTAAGAAATGGGAGGCAGTTCAGATACAGAGGCTTTTTGCATACGGCTAGTTTTAACACTAGGTCTCAGAGTGAATCTTCTTCCACAAGCGCAACCCATAGCTATTGGGTAATCCCGCCTCAATACGAATAGCCAAATATAATCCCGTGGCGTTATAAACCAACTCAAAAATGTCTTGGCTATTCACGCTAGGAATTCCCTGTGTTAATGACGTAAAAATAATTCTTGCTACGTCAAACAGAACAATAACGGCTACTGCAAGAATATACGGCCTAATAAATCGAGCATCATTTGAACCTTTAAGAGCTAAAAGACCTGCAATAAGAGAAAATACTGCACCAACTGTCACCAAGAAAATGGTAAGAACACCCTGCTGCTCAAGGAATTGATTAACTGTTGATAAGGACGGTTGATTTACAACCCTAGAAAGGTCATGCAATCCAAGCAGAATTAGAATCAGAAAAAGCGCAATACCACTCAATGTAATAGAGACCAGCGCAAAGAAATGGAGCACACGCTGATGACGAGAGCGCCAATACGTAGTTCCTACAATGCCCTGGTCATGCTCCTTCTTTACTTTATCCGCAAGATTAGAGCAAATTACAACATAAACAATGGTATTAAGCTGAACAAAGGGATCAAGAATAATCAACTCTCCTCTACCCCAAGCCCATAAAATTCCTAACAGAATAATCAGACCAATCAAATAGCAAAGGAATCTGTAGGGTTCAACTTTTGATGAATCCTTGGCTGCGCGTAATCCAAATATCGAGGTGACAACTTGCAACGCACCAATAAGTAATACAAATACATAGCCAAGAAATATGTTATTACTGAACGTAAAATACACGCCGCTAAACTCAAGTTGCTCCAAAGGAACCGCAGGCTGCAAGCCCATAACAGTTGCAAAAAGAGACGCTGACGTAATCAAAACATCTGCTACACCCAAGATAATCAAAACAATTGAGACGATACGTAAAACATGTTGAGCAGGAGTTCTTGGAACTGTAGCCTTAACTCGGTCAGACGCAGAACGGTCCAATGGTTCATCCTCGTCTACTATAAGGAGTTTCTCGGCACGCTCTGTTACTTCAGAAACGTTTTTTGTCAGCTCAGAGGATACCTCAGTGACCTTTTTAGAGAGCTCTTCTACCTTTGAATTTTCAGCTAACTTGGCAATTTCAGAACCGATGTCATTTTTCTGTTCCATTGACACAAAAAATCCTTGCACTCGTCCAAAATGTTCAAATAAATCATAGCATCAGTTACTTCGCTGTGTTACTATTTGCAACTGTCCGTGTACCTGCAAGTATGTAAGGAGGCTTGTTCGATGCTTTTTTAATCTTCTCGTGAGCGTGTCACATGTCCACACCACGAGTTTGTCTGACATGTTCCACCACTAATCGAGGAGAAGTATGGAATCGAATAAGCTTTTTGCGGAAACACCGCCATTTAAATTATTTTTACGAGCAGCCGTTCCAGGTGCTATTGCTATGCTTGCGTCAATGCTCTACGACACTGCAGATGGAATCCTTGTTGGACGCTATCTGGGTCAAGAGTCCTTTGGCGCAGTAACCATTGCCATCCCCCTGGTTATTCTCTGCTTTGCCGTTGCCGATCTTATTGGCGTTGGAGCCTCTGCGGTTATTGCGGTTGAGCACGGCAAGAAGAACCACCAAACGGCTAATAATATCTTCACCATCGCGTTTATCATGCTTATTACCACTGGCGTTATCAGTGGCATTTTCTTCTTCTTTTGTGCACCAAACGTTCTGGCACTTATGGGCGCTCAAGGAAAGATTGCCGAGCAAGGAGTCGTCTACCTGCGTGTATGGACGCTGTTCTTGCCGGTTATGTGCATCTCATACGCCGTTGATAACTTCCTTAAGATCTGTGGAAAAATTAGGCGTTCTACTAGTATTGCCTTCATTTCCGCAATTCTGGGAACCGTGCTTGAATACTACTTCTTAGGGGTTTTAGGATTATCCGTTGAGTATGCCGCGCTGGGTTACTGCATCTCTATTACGTTTTCATCGCTCTATGGCGTCTGGCCGTTCATTGGCAACAAGCAGATTCTCAAATTTGTAAAGCCGCGTTTTAACTGGACGCACATTAGAGAGATTTTTGTAAACGGCTTCCCCGTCTTCATGCAGAATATCTCAAGCAGGATTTATTCCCTGTTAATGAACGCTGCCCTCCTGAGCCTTGGTGGAGATATTGCCATTGCTTCGTATGGCGTGCTTCTCTATTCTGGTGGCCTCATCCAACCGCTTATTTATGGACAGGCCGACGCCATGCAACCAGCTATTGGCTATAACTGGGGTGCAAAGAAAAAAGATCGAGTACTTGTTATCGAGAAGTACATCTTCTCTACAGGTATTATCATTGGCATCTTTGCGTTCTGCGTCTCGTTCTTCTTCTCGGAGTTCTTAGTCAAGCTCTACCTGCCCGAAGGAACGCAAGATCTGCTCAACATGGCTATTCCCGCCATGCGCATTCATGCATTCACCTTTATTTTTAGCTGGATTGCCATATGTACCGAAATTCTTGCCATCGCCCTCAAGCAGACAAAGATTTCTAATCTTTTAAGCGTCTTTATGGCACTCATCTTCCCTATCAGTTCGCTTATGATGCTGAGGCCCTTTGGTCTGGATGCCCTTTGGTACGTGTCAGTTGTGTCCAACATACTCTCGGCGCTGCTTTCTGTTGGCTGCCTCATCCACATCTATCGAAAGCACTTCAAAGGCGTAGATACAGACGGTCTTGATAGCACAGATGATGCATCTGATGTCGCCCAGAATGAAGACACTCAGCTTACCGATGTAGAACTCGCAGCATCCGAGCTCTCTAGCCCAGAAGATCACCTAGATCCAGAATCCATCTCCCGAGCTCAATAGTGCTCGCAGCAACCGTATCCATCCACGCCTGTAGCAGCTACGTTCTGCTCACATCGCGCAGGTCACAAGACGTACAACAACATACTCCTCACAAAAACATGGCGAGAAGATCCTCTAGTTCCAAGATCTTCTCGCCATACCTATGAACGGTTATAGAGCGTCTGACTACAGTGCAGCAAGCGCCTGCTCGACGTCGTTGATAAGGTCCTCGGTGCCCTCAATGCCGCAGCTCAAGCGTACAGTACCTGGGGTAATACCTGCTGCTACAAGCTCCTCGTCGGTAAGCTGACGATGCGTTGAAGAAGCCGGGTGCAAACAGCAAGAGCGTGCATCTGCAACGTGTGTTGCAATGGAGAAGACCTTGAGATTGCCCAGGAACTTCTCGGCAGCCTCGCGACCACCCGCAACGTCAACAGTGATAACACCGCAAGAACCGTTTGGAAGGTACTTCTGAGCAAGCTCGTAGTACTTGTCACCTGGGAGGCCAGGATAGCTTACGTGTGCAACCTTAGGATTGTTTGCAAGCGCCTCGGCAACTGCCTGGCCATTCTTGCAATGCTGAGCCATACGAACGTGCAGAGACTCAAGGCCAAGGTTAAGATAGAAAGCGTTCTGTGGTGACTGAATGGAACCAAAGTCACGCATAAGCTGAACGGTTGCCTTAGTAATAAAGGCGCCACCATTACCAAAGGTATCTGCATAGACAAGGTTGTGATACGAAGGATCAGGCTGGGTTAGACCTGGGAACTTATCTGCATAAGCAGCCCAGTCAAAATTGCCACCGTCAACAATAGCGCCGCCAACAGCAGAGCCATGACCGTCCATATACTTAGTTGTGGAATGGGTCACAATGTCTGCTCCCCACTCAAGAGGACGGCAGTTCACCGGTGTGGCAAATGTATTGTCAACAATCAGTGGCACATCGTGGTCGTGAGCGGCCTTTGCCCAACGCTCAATATCAAGAACAACCAGTGCAGGGTTTGCAACGGTCTCACCAAAGACGCACTTTGTATTTGGTCTGAATGCTGCGTTAATCTCCTCGTCAGTTGCATCTGGCGAGATAAACGTACACTCAATACCCATCTTCTTAAGGGTGATAGCAAACAGGTTAAAGGTGCCGCCATAGATGGTAGACAGGGAGATAAAATGATCTCCAGCCTCTGCAATATTAAAGACGGCAAAGAAGTTTGCTGCCTGACCAGAAGAAGTCAGCATTGCAGCAGTACCGCCCTCAAGAGCGCAGATTTTAGAAGCTACATTATCAAGCGTTGGATTCTGAAGTCGAGAATAAAAATAACCAGCAGCCTTGAGGTCGAACAGCTCTCCAAGCTGCATCGACTCGTCATATTTGAACGTGGTTGATTGAATGATAGGCACTTGCCTAGGCTCGCCGCAACCAGGCTGATAACCGCCTTGCACGCAGCGTGTCTCGATGCTCTCAGACATAGCATCCTCCCTCATAATCATCATCCACGCCGCACAAACGTTACTGTGCTCCAAACGTGGACTATGTGATTATCTAAGGATACTAGTCTCTCTACCCTCAATAACACGCTCAATCAAAACTTTTTCATGTTCTGAAACAATTGCGAGGTCTGGAGTAACATCTCTGAAGTCCATGGAATCTTTCCATTCTTTAACAAGAGAAATGTTACGCTGAGCTGTACAAACAGCACTAAGCTCAGAGTCAATATCCTGCATAATCTGAGTATAGTTTGCGCGCTTCTCGCCCAACATGTCACTGAGGTGGAAAAGAATGTGCTCAACCTCACGAACTTCTCGCCTTGCGTGGTGCACCTCAGAGAAGCTGGTCATATCCAGACCAAACAGGCGCGCATCAATAGTCTCAAGCATGTAATCAAAGCGGCTGCTGACGTCTTCAAACGAGATGCCATCTCGTAGCACTGCGTCTGACCAAGCGGGCTCAAAGAGCTCATCCAGAGCGCAGCGCAGACTACGACGAACCGCCTTCTTGCGCAGAGCCTCACAGACACGATCGCGCTCATTCTCGCGAGCTGCCTCGACAGCACTGACCAGCTTGGAGCCTTGAGAAAGCTCTCCGGACTCCATCAAATCTGCAACGGTATCAGAGAAGCCGTCAATCTCACGAAGGCGCGTAGTTGCACCAAGCATCAGCCTATAAACAGGCTCAGCAATCTCTACTGCCTCCTCGTTAAGAAGTGGCGAGAAAAACTTGGTAAGCAGCTGGGTTCCTCTAAGAGCAAACCTAAATGCTGCGATAACTGCAGGGTCTTCTGGATGAGCGCGGAACTCCGTGTACGCGTCTTCCAGGTTAGTTGCCGCGTGAGCACATGCCTCATCCAGGGCGTCAAGCGTCTCCCAAGGCTGAGTGGAAGGACCACTGACCAGCCAAAGAAGCTTTCCATGAGGCTCTCGAACGTCTCCAAGCTGCTTCCAGACACACTCGTGTTGATGACCAAGTGAGCCACGTACATCAATTGCGCACACAGCGCCCTTTGTTAGCGGAAGTTCAAAACCCAGAAGAGTCTCTGCAACATAACCCAAAAATGGAGCATGACCAACAAGAATCAGCGTTTCTGCATCAGCGTGCTCAAGCTCTGCCTGAAGTGCAGGAAGATCTTGATCGTAAAGGGAGTCATGAATCTCTAGGCCCTCAGAATCCAGCGCCTCTGCCACAATCTCTGCGGTCTCAAGCGCGCGAAGAGCGGGACTTGTCCAAATCTCAGCCTCTTCACCCTCTGGTCCCAATAGACCAAAAATATGAGGATAATTGGCAGATAAAGCCCTCTGACCAGCACGTGTAAGCTCTCGACTCATGTCTTCAGAGCCACGTTCAGATACACCATGTCTAACAAGAACCAAAGTCTTTACCATGTTTACCTCCGCTGGTCATCTGCAGAAAACTGCTTCTTATAGCGTAATAGGACGCCCGTGCAATTTTGCACGGACGTCCTATTTTTACTGCCAACGGGCAAATATATCGGTATATGGCGAGAAAAACTTTTTATCTCGCATCTCTGCTATGCAGTTTTTGCATAACGGCTATGCATAATCTGCACGCAAAAATCCAACTTGAAAGACTTGGCAACTGTAGCGGTAAAGTTAGTGCACCAATCGCGCTCAGCCACACCGCCTGTGACCGGCAATCTTAAAAGTCAGCGTTGCCAACGGTACGAGGGTGAGGAATAACATCACGAATGTTGTCCACACCAGTGAGGTACATAACAAGACGCTCAAAACCAAGACCAAAGCCAGCATGGGTGCAAGAACCGTAACGACGAAGATCCAAGTAATACTTGTAATCGTCGGGGTTCATGCCAAGTTCAACAATGCGCTTCTCCAGAAGCTCAAGTCGATCTTCTCGCTGTGAGCCACCAATAATCTCGCCGATGCCTGGAACAAGGCAGTCAGCTGCGGCAACAGTCTTGCCGTCATCGTTAAGACGCATGTAGAAAGCCTTGATTTCTGCGGGATAATCAGTAACAAAGATTGGCTTTCCAAAGTGCTGCTCGGTGAGGTAGCGCTCGTGCTCAGTCTGAAGGTCAATGCCCCACTCAACAGGGTACTCAAACTTCTGGCCAGCCTTTACTGCCTCCTGCAGAATCTCAATTGCCTCGGTGTAAGAAACACGAGAGAACTGGGAAGTTGCAACATGGTTCAAGCGCTCAAGCAGACCCTTATCCACAAACTTGTTAAGCATCTCAAGCTCATCTGGGCAGTGCTCAAGAACATACGCAATAACGTAGCGGAGCATCTCTTCTGCAACATCCATGTCCTGTGCAAGATCACAGAAAGCCATCTCTGGCTCAATCATCCAGAACTCTGCAGCGTGGCGGCGTGTGTTGGAGTTCTCTGCGCGGAACGTTGGACCAAAGGTGTACACATCACCAAAGGCCATAGCAAAGTTCTCTGCCTGAAGCTGACCGGAAACGGTGAGGTGAGAAGACTGACCAAAGAAATCCTTTGAGTAATCAACATCGCCCTTCTCGGTACGTGGAACGTTGTTCAAATCAAGTGTGGTAACACGGAACATCTCGCCTGCACCCTCAGCATCAGATGCGGTAATGATTGGGGTGTTCACGTAGACAAAGCCGCGATCCTGGAAGAACTGGTGGATAGCAAAAGCAGCCACAGAACGGATGCGGAAAACTGCGCGGAACATATTGGTGCGAGGACGAAGGTGCTGCTGCGTACGAAGGTACTCAAGAGACTGACGCTTCTTCTGCATTGGATAGTCAGGGCTGGATGGTCCCTCAATCACAATGGTCTCTGCCTGCAGCTCAATAGGCTGTGGACGATCAGGGGTAAGCTCAAGGACGCCCTCAATAATCAGAGCAGCGCCAACGCCACAAGAAGCAACCTCCTCGTAATTGCCAAGGTTCTCACGATTCATAACAACCTGTAGGTCTTTGAAGCAGCTACCATCATTAAGTGTGACGAAGCCAAAATTCTTCATATCCCTTACTGAACGTACCCAGCCGGCCACGGTAACTTTTTGGCCACCAAGTTGCTCTGCATCTGCGTACAATGCAGAAATCGTGATGCGCTCCACGGGCATACCCTCCTTGTAACTCACTCT
>CAUUGK010000042.1:0-8423 GCA_963544765.1 uncultured Atopobiaceae bacterium | reverse complement strand
GACTTAGGTGTGTTTTGAACTGCCTCCCATTTCTCGTGTCCAAGAAATGGGAGGCGGTTCAAAGGCGTCTATATAAAGTGATTTTATTGAATTGTATCGAGAAGTAAATGTGATATAGTCATATCAACAGCTGGCGCGCATCCTCGCTCTGCAGAGAGAGAGGGCACGCCAATTTTTATGCCGGTCGAAACAGTTAATCCGCTACATATAAAGAGAATCTCAACGAGGTAGAAACACATCGTTGCACCTCAACGACCTATTTTTCCTTAATGGGAAGCTGAACGGTAAAGGTTACCTTCCCCTCTGAACAGCTTGCACCAATAGTTCCGCCGTGCTTCTGAACCACAGCTTGTGCAATCGAGAGACCCAATCCGTAGTGATTATCCTCACTGTTTCGCACGTCATCAACGCGATAAAAGCGCTCAAACAGATGCTCAAGCTTTTCTTGAGAAATCTCTTCTCCCTCATTAGATACGCTAAGGACGGCATTATGACCTTGCTTTTTTAGACTTAGCTCAATCTGTGCGCCTGTTGAATGTCTGAGCGCATTATCAAGCAGCACAGAAATAACTTGTGTGAGCTGATTTTTATTTCCTGTAATGATAATTCCCTCTTCAATGTTGCTTTGAAGTATCTTGCCATTCTCAAACGCAAACGTCTCAAAGACTAGCGATTCTCCAGTAACCACATGAGAGAAGTCCAGCTCTTCCCTAGGCACTTCCCTACTCTCCGCACTGGAAAGATCTAGTAGTTGTTTTACCAGCTCACCCATACGATTGCTCTCATATTGGATGTTGGAGAGCCATTCATTATGACCAAGCTCCCTAGATAGAATCTCTGCGTTAGCGTCTATAACCGCAATAGGGGTCTTAAGTTCATGACTTGCGTCAGAGATAAACTGTTTCTGCTGCTTATCACTCTCTTCAAGAGGATGAATGATACGCCTCGCTAGAAACACAGAAATAAAGAACATAACAACCAGTGACGCGAATCCTACAAGCAGAGCATTTCGCATCGTGGTTTGAAGACCGGCTTCAGAGACGGTGTTATCCAAAAACGCCACAAGCGTATAGCCGTCTTTTTTAGCAACAACGTAAGAGAGATTGCCCGTTCTGCCTGTAGAGGCTCCCTCGCTCAAAATCTGACGAGCAAGCTCTATAAGGTTATCATCGGAGCTCACAGTTTTCTCGCCATCAAAGACTGAGAGTACGGTGCCATCTGCAGAAAATGTTACTGAGTAGAAAGTGGAAAGTTCGTAATCTGATCTCTGGCCTGGCGGTTGATTATCTGGCTTGTCAGGTGGCTGCTGCGAGCCCTGTGTGTTAGATTGTCCATTGGATTGTCCGTTGGAGTTCGTCTGTCCCCCAGAGCTGTTTGTTGGCTGCTCAAGGGAATACTGCTGGGCATAACGGTTGAGCATGTCCATATTCTTCTGCCTGATTTCCCGAGCGCTGACAAACAGAATGACTGACAGCGTCACCGAAAGCAGCAAAACAAGCGACACCATAATGGAGAGGATAATTTTTCTTCTGGATTGCCTAAACAGTTTGGTCCCTCAATTCATATCCCAAGCCGCGAACTGCTTTAATCTCTACCGTAGAACCAACGAACGCCAGCTTTTTGCGGGTAAACGACATGTACACTTCAACATTATTGTACTCGGCGTCGCTCTCAAATCCCCAGATCTTAATGGCAAGCTGGTCACGCGTCATAATGCGACCGTGATTGCCAATCATATACTCAAGAATGCGCAGCTCTTTCTCGCTCAGGCGCACACTCTGGCCAGAAGTCTCGCAGGTCAGCGTTGCGGTTGTAGTATCAAGCGAGAGGTCACCAAAACGTAAAATACTCTCCTGGAAGCTGGAGCTCCTTCTTCCTAGCGCACGCAAACGAGCCAAGAGTTCTGCCGTCTGAAATGGCTTTGTCAGATAATCATCGGCACCGTTATCCAGACCCTCAACCTTATCATCTAGCTGGCTTTTTGCCGTCAGCATTAAAATGGGAATGGTAATTCCCTTGCTGCGAGCCTTCCGAGAAACCTCAAAGCCACTCATCTTAGGCATCATGACATCCAGGATTGCAATATCGTACATGTTGCTTTCTAGGGCGAGAAGTGCGGACGCGCCGTCAGTCATATGATCAACGTCGTATTTTTCTTGCTTCAAGAGAGCCACAATAGCCGCAGCCATTCTCTTCTCGTCTTCAGCTAGAAGTACTCGCATTGTTTAGCCCTATCGATTCAAGCCATTTTTGCACTTCACTAAAAGTATACGTGCCTTTTACCGCCAACCCAGGCATCATGCGAGAAGTACCACATTCTCTCTGGTACTCCTCAATCATGTTTCCGAATCCTCCACCGCCATGCGTACAAAACGGAATGACTGTCTTACCGCTCAAATCCGTTGCTCTTAAGAACGAAAGCACCGGAGGAGCAAATGTTTTAAGCCAGTTGGGCGATCCTATAAAAACAGTATCAAAGTCAGCAACATCTGTATCGTATTGCATCAACGCAGGACAAATGCCCTTTTCTATTTGAGCCCTAACCTCTTTTACCGCCGTATTATACGAGAAAGAATAGGGATCTTGAGGCTTAAGCTCCAGCAACTCACCATCGGTAATCAGCGCAATATCCTCTGCAAGCCTTCTTGTGATGCCGGAATATGAATAGTACACAATCAAAGACTTCATATAAGAATCTCCACTACCAGCCGAGAAGAACGTGCTGTTGCAGCATTACGTTGAAATCTACACTAAACAAAAAGCCGCTCTAAAGCGGCTAATAACAACGGCCAGGAATTGCACCTGAGTCATCTCCAACAAGGGCACTGCTTACTATGCTACGCGTTGTTAACATAATTCTATATTCCTTCAATAGAATGTCAACAAAATAAGTTATGACCAGCGCTTTCCATCTGGATCTAAATTAGATAGCCAATCTTTATCAATCGTCACCAATCAGAATGTCGCTGCACCAAAACTTTTTCCTTTAAACTGGCGAGAAATGTAGTATGTTGTAATCAATGAGGGTTGGTCCTGCCCAGTAATGGGGAAGGTCAGCCCTCGTTTTTATAATTAGAAAGTTAGCTCCTCCCGAGGGACATGCCATACTTTTTCGTTGGTATGCGTGAGTGTAAATCGCAATGAGTGTGAATCAAATCAAAAAACGAGGTCGTGTCCTTCCAAGCAACTGGACGGGCGTACCTCGTTTTTACCAATCTATGTAATCAGTAACTCTTAGTCAAACCAGATCTTTACAACGTCACCGTCTGCGGAAGTAATATCCACAAGTGTGCCACTCTCGCCCGTCTTTGCAGCGTCCATAAGCGCATCAAGATTAATGTTAGAAAGCTGTTCCTGGGTCTCTTGATTAAGATAGTTTCCACTGAACTGAATTCCCGAATTCAGAACAAACTTTGCCAAGCCCAAAGGAACGCACATGTCCACAACATCACCATCGTCGGAGACTACATACACGTGCAAGCCGTGCTTTGCAGAACCGTTACCAAGGCGGACACCCTTCTTCTTGCCACCGTCAGCCTCGTCGTTCTTCTCGACTTTGACCATACTCTTACCAAAAAGCTTACCAAAGCTGAAACCTGAGGACTGTGTAGCAATACCCTGATTGTCCTGCTCTGCAGACTCTTCTACAATCTCTGCAGGCTCGTCAGCTGCAACGGAAACAACCTCAGCGGCACTCTCTTGAACAGCAGCACTCTTTTGAACAGAAGTACTTTCCTGAGTGGAAGCGCTTGCACCACTCAAAAGCTCGTCAACGGACACGCCAAGGAAACGTGCAAGATCTGGCAACAGCGAGATATCCGGATAGTTAATGTCGTTCTCCCACTTGCTCACCGCCTGCGGGCTCACGTTCAGCTCTTTTGCCAGACGCTCCTGCGTTGCAGTTCTAGCCAAACGAAGACGTGCGATACGACGACCAAGGGTCTCAAGTGAAGTAGTCATAGTTGCTCCTTTTTCTCAACTCATTATTACTGAAATGGCGTGCGGTCCGCTGATTTCACTATGAGTCGTAACAATACGTTCAACAAGAACGCATCAGTTGAGTTGAATATCGCAACGGTTTCCAAGCACTCAACAGTAGGTTGAGTTCGCAGGTAAACTATGCTTTTTGACCAAAATTTACTTGCCCTAAAATCGTTCTCCCACTACTATTTACATAAGAAATTTTTGATGTTTTAGAAAGGTCTGTCTATGGCTGGCGAGAAGAACTGGGTGTTCTGGACCAGTGGTGCGCATATTGTTTCTGGTTTTGAGCAATGGGCTACAGACGGTTTTGTTGGTGTTGACGCAGACGGTGTCGTGTACCTTTTTGATAACAATCAAAATGTCTTTGCTTCAGATCATGCTTCTAATATCGAAGCAACTATCGGCAGCTGGAGAGGCACCTGGCTTACCATCGACGATAAAAGATATGCTCTAGAGTTTGTACCTCTAGCAGATAAAATTGCTCCTCAACTGCTCATTGGAGCTATAAGTAATGTCTTTATGCAAGAACTTCACCACGGAGACCAAGAGAAGGTTCCTCGAGAGCTCCTTGAAGACTTCAAGATTGCCTTCGAGAACGCCAAGTACAGGCGCTAAAGCAAACTAATTTTTTGAATTATTCATATCCTTGCGAATAAGCTGGTTCGATCTGCGACCTGCGGTGATACAAGCGCTAACCCGTTCCGTGGAGTATTGTCTCGCCTGACATAAATCGGCCTTTCCGGTCAAGCCCCGACCATCTTCCGGCCAGGGTTCCGGTCAGACGGAGAAGGGGGTGATGCATGAAGTACACGAACGCGAGCATCTGGGAGCGCGACCACGGCGCCGAGACATAGCGTCCGGCATGCATCGGCATGCACCCGCCACGAGTGTGAAGATCATAGTGTCAAAAGTAGCTCATATGCGATATACTTCTGCCATGGCAATTATCGACGACATATACGCGAACGTTGACGACTTCGGGCTCGTCACCTCCGCCGAGGCGAAGGAGTTCGGCATCTCCAACACCGAGCTCGTCCAGCAGGAGCGGCGCGGCAAGCTCGTGCGCGTCGCCCGGGGCGTCTACAGGATGCCCGTCTGGCCTCACCAAGAGGCCGCCCCCTACGCCATCGCGGTGAAGGCCGCGGGCGAGGAAGCCTACCTCTGGGGCGAGTCCGTCGTGGCGCTGCTGGGCCTCACCCCCACTGACCCCACCCGCATCTGGGTCGCCTCCCCAAGGAGAGTTAGGCGCGACGTCGGCCAGGGCGTCACTGTGCTGGGCATGCGCCAGGGGGAGAGCACCACGCACTACGAGGGCGTGCACTGCCAGCGCGCGGCCGATGCCATCCGCGCCGCCGCGCCAAGACTGGGGCGCGAGCGGGCGCACGAGGCCGCGGAGACGGCCCAGCACGAGGGGTACATAACCAGCGGAGAGATGGACGACCTGAGGGAGGAACTCTCATGAACGCGAAGAGGCCGAACAGCATGCGCCACCTCGACGACGCAATCCGCAGAGAGTGCGGGGGCAACCAGGCCGCCTACGTGAGGCTGCGCACGCTCATGGCCAACGCCGTCGTCGCGAGAATGCTGCCCGACGGGGTCGTGAAGGGAGGGAGCGCCATCAAGATGCGCTACGGCAACGCCCGGACGCGCTACACCACCGACCTCGACACCGCGACCGCCACCGACCCCGCCGCCTACGCCGAACTCCTCGGGGCGGCTCTCGCCCGCGGCTGGGAGGGCTTTACGGGGCGGGTTGTCCCCAGGGAGCCTGCGCACCCGAGGGGCGTGCCGGAGGAGTACATCATGCGGCCTTTCGACGTAAGGCTCTCCTACCTCGGCAAGCCGTGGTGCACAGTCCCGCTCGAGGTGGGACACGACGAGATAGGCGACGCCGACGCAGCGGACTGGATTGACCCCGAAGACGCTAACGCGGCGTTCGCAGCGCTCGGCCTCCCCAGCCCGGGGAGGGCACCACTCATGCCGCTGGAGCACCAGGTGGCCCAGAAGCTGCACGCCGTCACCGGGACGGGCGACAGGGTGCGCGACCTCGTCGACCTGCAGGTCATGTTCTCGAACAGCGACATAGACCTCGCCGCGACGAAGCGCACGTGCGAGAGGCTCTTCGCCTACAGGCAGGGGCAGGCCTGGCCGCCGATGATCGAGGCCCGCGAGGGGTGGGATGAGCAGTACCAGGCGCTCGCCGAAGGCATGGCGGTCATCCAGGACGTCGACGAGGCGATTGAGTGGGCCAACACGCTTGTCTCGCGGATCGTCACGGCGTAGCCCCACGGCGGCCGCAGGCCCGCATCGGGCAGCCGATATAGTTTACGGGCCGGCAATCGCCAGCGAGTCCAGGAGAGTACCATGCTGCCGCAGGAGTCGCTAGGACAGGTCCTTGCGGAGGTACGATCCACCGATATCGACACCGGCAGATGAACTGCCTCCCATTTCTTGGACACGAGAAATAGAAGGCAGTTCAATAGCGGGTGGTTATGATTCTGCAGCGTGCTAACGTCAGCTTTTAGGCCTGGTGTGCAAAATAGCGCAGCTTTAATATGTCTCGCTGAAGAACCGACATGTTCCTAATCAAGGTAGCCAGGCAGCTAGGCGGTCACATTGCTTGATATGCATCTCTATGCATAAACTTCATCTAATATGCTAGATAATGAATAGTCTTGTATAAGAAATTTAACTATCGGTAAATTCCACCTCTATGGAACACACCTAAGTCAGATATTCTGCTCAATTGCGGGCATTTTACACATCAAATGACGATAATCTGCATGATTGAGGTAATTTCTGCGTAATGTATACGTCTTTTTGGCAGAATATCCGACTTAGGTGTGTTTTGAACTGCCTCCCATTTCTTGGACATAAGAAATGGGAGGCAGTCCATATTCTTGGGTCTTTTAAATTCTTTAACTTATTTAGCTGCTTATTTACTTAAGCACTTCTTAATTTCTTGCTTAAAAACAATGAAACGAGTAAGAAACACGGCAGCTACAGGAATGACCAATAGTGGCGCAACCACAAGAATACCCGCGACAGCCACTCCCTGGGCTGTAACTCTTCTACCAGGTCTTGACAGCATGCTATTCAAAATATCAGTCATAGTGAATACAAATGAGCCATCGGTAAGCACATACGCAAGTATCAACTCAAGCGAAAATAGAATAACAAAGACAAGTGCCATGGTATTTCCGGTCTTTTTGCAAATAGCGAGTCTCTGGTCAAATGAAAGATCATCTGCCTCGGGAACTTTCTCAAACCATTTAACGGCACGCTCTTCTGGTGTCATTACGAGTTCTCAATCTCATTAAGCTCTGCATCAACCAATGTTGCACCAAGTGTGTACTTGAAGTGCGAAAGAGCAAACTGATGGTTTTCTGGCGTCAGTGATGCAACTGCTGGCTCAACAACCTCAATGTGATAACCCAGGTTGTAAGCATCTACTGCCGTATGCAGCACGCAAATATCGGTAAGAACGCCAGTTAAGATAACCGTGTTAATGCCGCGCTCCCTCAGACGAATATCAAGATCAGTTCCCGAGAAAGACGAGTAATGACGCTTGTCCATCCAAAACACGTGGCTATCGTCTTTGTGCTGCTGATAAAAATCATTCAGAGGGCCAAACAGGTCTCTACCACTTGTGCCAATAATATTGTGAGGTGGGAAAAGCTTAGTCTCTGGATGGAAGGTATCCCCTGGATCGTGAGCATCAATAGCAAAGAAAATATAATCGCCACGATCAAAAGCACACTTTGTAGCCTCGTAAATTGCATTTGAGATAGCCTGGGCTGGCTTACCCGCTGTCAGCTTTCCATCATCTGCTACAAAATCGTAGGTGTAATCAATCGAAATCAAAGCTTTCTGCATGTTTGGTCACGCTTCTTTCTTGAGCTCTATCGGAACAGTCAGTAAAAGACTAGACGCCACCCATTGTACAGGTGACGTCTCTGTATTCCACGCTTAACACGTAAATGTTTTATGTGTATGTACTTGGCGCATTACCGGTAGTCCACTTACTTCTTCTGAGAAATAATAAGGTCGACGTTTTCTGTCTTAGTGTCTTCCATGCTCTTACCATTTTTGATGTGGTAGTACTCAACAACTGCATTTACCTCAGTCTGATCAGCAAGAGGCTTTTTCTGATTTGCACTATTAATTACAAATGCAAAGACCCTCTCGCCACTTTCAAGATAGTTGGAATCGTTAGCCCATACGGAATTCTCAGAATTATCTAACTTAAAGGTGCAATTAACCCAGTTTTCAGACTTGTTGATAACCTCAAAGACATAGCCTTCTGAATAACCATCTGGGGATTTAGCAATACCAACATACCTGACATAGAGATCGTCATTATCGATAAGTACCTTGTCCACCTCAGTCTTCAGCTTAAAGCGCATCTTGTATTCGCCCTTAGTAGAAGAGAAGTTATA
>CAUUGK010000041.1:0-8624 GCA_963544765.1 uncultured Atopobiaceae bacterium | reverse complement strand
CCATACGCATAAAAAGCCTCCCATTTCTTATGTCCAAGAAATGGGAGGCAGTTCACAATCTGTCGGCTTTTGTTGTGAGAAGTAAAACTACTACTCGCTAGGCTTAGTGATTGATGTCTTGTTGCTCCTCAAAGATATCTTCATCAACCTCTTCTTCGTCAAGTTTAAGAGGACGGAAGCTAGCGGTATCGCCACCAACATAGTCTGCAACAGTAGCTGCGTTTTCAACGCGCTCCTTGTGCAGTGCTTCTGCAAAGATATCTTCGTCTTCCTCAATCTCTGCAATACGTTCTTTCATAGGAGCCTCAACAAGTGGTATAGAGCCTGTCTGAGCGGCGTCTTCAAGCATAATACGAGTAAGCTTTTGTTCACGCTTAACCTTGGAGAACAAAGGAACGTACTCAAAGACAATGTTAGAGTTTTCAAGACCATACCAACGGGCAGGAGATCCGCAGATGCGACGAATAAAGTACTTGAGCTCAAGGCAACGAGCGTCAAAACCGTTGATGTCAGTCTCTGGAGCTAGTACCTTACGCAGCAGACAGAATCTAAAGTCACCAATCTCGGAATGCTCCTTGTAGATGGAATACTTGTGATTCTGAGGCGCAAGCTGGTTGTTCTTAATGAGGTCACCAACAATCTGATACAGATAGGTGTTAATACGCTGGTTTACCCTAAAGCCAAGGCGCAGGGTAATCTTGAACAGGAAGTCTGTACCAAAGTCATTGACAATGAACTCACGGGTGTTTGGATCATCTGTTAGTGAAATGTTGATGAAGTAGTAGGCCTTTGCGCGCTTTGGGCGCTTATCCAAGATGGAATAGAGGATGTCTCGATCCAACTTGTCAAAGGATGAATCGTTAGTAAGAAAAACCAGGTTATCTGCGAGGGTTGTATAATCTGCATCGTGGCTCAAGTTACGGAGCTGGTCAATGTATTTATCTACGGGGAGATAAACGCTCTGAGTCCTCTCAACAGCGGTACCACGACGCCAGACAAACATGACCACAAAAATTGCGGTAGCCATCAGAACGGTAAAGTAGCCGCCGTGGAAGAACTTGGTAAGGCTGGAGAAGAAGAACATGGCCTCGATAGCACCAAAGAAAAGAATGAATGGAATGGCCGCCCATAGGCGCTTTCTGATAACAGCCAGATAGGTGTAGAGCAAGATTGAGGTCATGAGCATGGTAACGGTAATTGCAAGACCGTATGCTGCTTCCATGTGCTCAGAGCTCTGGAAAAGAAGAACAACGCCAATGCAGCCAACCCACATGATGTTGTTAACAAGTGGAATGTAAATCTGACCTTTGGTTGTTGAAGGATAGTTAATCTTGATGTGAGGCATAAGGTCAAGCTTAATTGCCTCAGAGACAATGGAGTAAGAGCCAGTAATCAGTGCTTGGGACGCAATAATTGCAGCCAGTGCAGAGAGAATAACGGCAAATGGTCTAATCTGCCCAGGAAGCATCTCAAAGAACGGATTGAGGTCCTTGATAGTGTTAAGTACGGTGTTATTGTGGTTAGTGATAATCCATGCGCCTTGTCCAAGGTAGTTCAGAATCAAGCAGACCTTAACAAAAGGCCAGCTTACGTAAATGTTGCTCTTGCCAACGTGACCCATGTCAGAATAAAGTGCCTCTGCACCAGTGGTACAAAGGAAGACACTACCTAAAACCATGAGGCCAGCTGCATTGAGCTTGCCATCAAAGAGGAACAGAATGCCGCGGACTGGGTTAAGAGCTCGAACAACGCTAATGTCAGCAAACATGTTCATAACACCCATGGCACCCAAGAACAAGAACCAAAGCGTCATGACAGGGCCAAAGGCCTTACCAATGGTAGAAGTACCTGCCTTCTGTAAGGCAAAGAGGGTGCAGAGGATGATGATGGTAATCATGACAACAATGTGCTGATTATCACCAATAATAGCATGAGCTGCAGGAATAGTACGCAAACCCTCAATAGCGGTGGTTACCGTAACAGCTGGGGTTAAAATACCGTCAGCAAGAAGAGCTGCGCCACCAATCATGGCAGGAATAATCAGCCATTTGGCGCACTTTTTAACCAAACTGTAGAGCGCAAAGATTCCGCCCTCATTGTGGTTGTCTGCCTTCATTGCAACCATGACGTATTTAACGGTTGTAATGAGTGTCAGCGTCCAGATAATGAGGGACAGAGCACCCAAAACAACATCGGTGCTCATGGTAAGAAGTCCACCATTACCAGCGATAATTGCCTTCATGGTGTACATTGGAGAAGTGCCAATGTCACCGTAGACGATGCCAAGGGTAACAAGTACCATGCCAGCACTTAGAGGAATGCCCGTTGATTTCTTGGCTTTGTCCTTAGAGAAAAGCGCATGAAATGCAGCTTTACTTGTATTCATCCATTAATCCTCTCAACAGATGATCGGTTCAGTTCGTCATCATATGTTAGTCCATATACCTAGTTATAACTAGACGAATGTACAAACGTACTTATTTTGCCTGCAAGCGGAAAAATTTACTCATTTTCCCGCGGTTTTCTCGAGATTTTATATGCATGGTGGATCTTCTTATTTCTTGAGAAATCCTCCGGAATAGTTTCATTTGTTATGTCTTCGATTATGACACCAGCTCGCTGGATCTTCTCGATATCTGGTTTAAAGGTGCGCAGGTTGCACGAGAAAATAGCAACGCCACCACGAGTCAAAAGGCGAGAAATGCCAATGATAAGCTCAGCATGATCTCTCTGGACATCAAACGAGCTCTGCTTCATGCGCGATGAGTTGGAGAAGGTAGGAACATCGCAGAAGATGACATTCCAGCGATTTTTGGTGTGACGCGTCTCGGTAATCCAAGACAGAACGTCTGCCTGGACAAACTCGTGTTCCTGACCGTCAAAGCCGTTACGCTTCATGTTGCGCTTGGCCCACTCGAGCGAAGGTTTGGAAAGGTCAACAGTAGTAGAGTGGAGTGCACCGCCGTCTGCTGCGTAGCAGGTAGCGGTACCTGTATAGGCAAAGAGGTTGAGGAAACTCTTGGCAGCGCCGGCACTCTTCATGAGCTCACGAATCTCTGCACGTGTATCGCGGTGATCCAGGAAGATTCCACAGTCCAGTCTGGACGCAAAGTTGACCTCAAAGAGTAGGCCTCCCTCATCGATGAGCAGCATTTCTTTTCTGGAGTTGTCCGCAGCGCTTCCCTCATCAGAGTACTGAGAGCCACCCTTTGCACGCGTTCTTGTTCGTAGATTTACGTTTGAGCTGGGCACGCCTAGAATGCGAGGAGCCAGAGCTAGGACGTCAAGAAGGCGACGCTTAGCAAGATCTGGGTCAATCTCTTTAGAAGCAGCATATTCGGAGATTTGCAGCCAGGTAGTTGGCTTTGTAGCACCCTTGTAAATGTCAATGCTGACAGCGTAATCGGGCAGGTCAGCGTCGTATACGCGGTAGCACGAGACATCGTTTTTACGAGCCCACTTAGCACGCAGTTTGACTACCTTAGTAAGGCGTGCAGCAAATTGATCAGACGCAGGAACCAACACACTTACCGGCTGATTGTTGACCATAACGGTGGGACCTGCAGGAACTGAGGAGGGCTCGGAGCCGTTTGCAGACGCATCAGCGGTTTTAGCTGCGTCGTCAATGGCCTCCTCTGCATTTGCAGCAGGGTAGGAGCGCATGGTGGCAATGGAGTTGCCCACATAGACGGAAAGTGTCTGCGTAGGAGTTGCCCTGAGTACCGTATCGGTATTTGTATCGCTGGTAAGAAGCGTACATGCCTGTCCCGCAAAAAGTCCAAGCGTGGCGTAAGCAGAGCCTTGGAGTGTAGGCTCCTCTTTGGTCCACGAGAGGTCGGCAACAATGCCCGTGAAGTGTTCCGCATGTTTTAGCAGCTCAGAAGCTGGCAAGAACTGCACGTCTGCCTTGAGGCCGCCTGCACGAAGCGTATAGAGCACAGCTTCCTTAGCCTTTGGGCGAGGGTCCGCTGCATAGAGCGTGATTTGGCGCTCCTGGCCCTTCTCGGCACGCTCATCGGCCTCGGCAAGCAAATCCTGCCAGGCATCGTCGTCGTGGCCAGCCCAGCCCGTCATGCCCCAGCGAGCGCGCAAGATGCCCGGAGCCACGTCTAGCGCCATGCCCGCTGCTTCCTGCGCAAGCGCGCCTGCTCCCGGGAACAGCAGCGCCGGCAGCGGCGCGTCTGGCGAGAAGAGCGGTGCACTCGCGGCAGTTTGCGCCTGCAGGTACAGAAGAGCAGCGGCGTAGTCCAGTCTGAGCGGCGCAAACTCACGTGCCGGCCCTCGACCGCCAGTCAGACTGCGCTTAAAGAGCGCCTCACCAGCAAGGTCAATGCCAACCGTAGCACGGTTGCGTGATACGCGCACGACAATAGTTACGTCAGGCGCAAGCGTGTTGACCATAGGACGGCTTCCGCGCTTTGCTTGAAGTCGGTCTACAATTGCGTCTTTTGTTCTGACAGCAATGAAGTTGGTGTTTCTGAGCTGGTCATTTGTGCCGTGAGCGCTCACTGCAATGGTGGCATGTGGACCAATATGATCTTCCCAAGCAATGTGGGAGAGGTCTTCGTAGAGAGCGTCTGAAGTGGCAGCGCCAACGCGATCAAGCACCAAAATGACGCGAGACGTGAGACGAGACCATAAACAGACGCGGTAAGCATCGGCAAGTGAGCCATAAAACGCAACCTGTCCGCCAAGAGGACGCACCTTTTTGATGCATAGGCTTTCTAACTCTTGTGCAAGAAGCTTCTCAAAGCCCTTTGGACACGTTGCAAAGAACTCAAGTTCTTGAGACATCGGGACACCTTTCGCCCGTAGGAATTGAATACATACTGACGTAATATTTTCCCATGTTTTTCTCGCCAAATAGTTGGGGAAAAGAAAATACATCAAGAACCCGTGGGTGCTCGGCCGTGCGTATTCACTTGAGTCGCCCTCTCGGCTGTGCTTGTTTCCCGGAGGCGCCCCTCGGCCGTGCGTGATTGCGAGCAACACGCCTGAGACCGCATCACTCTCCACTCACCGAAGAGCGGACAGTTCATACATAATGTCCCAAATCATTTGTTATTTTTCGCTTAAAATACGCGTAGTATCTTTTACTAAGAAATACAGAGAGCTGTTTGAGGTTTGGGAGTCATTATGGATGCAAAAGTTATGGAAACATTTGAGTCCTGGCGTGCAAACGTCACTGAAGAAGACCTGGTAAAAGAGCTCGGAGAGCTTGCAAAACCAGAAGCAGAAGATAAGCTCTACGATGCATTTTATCGCTCACTTGCATTTGGTACCGCTGGTCTTCGTGGCACCATTGGCGTTGGTACCAACCGCATGAATGTCTACGTTGTTGCTCAGGCAACCCAGGGACTTGCGGATTACCTCAACGCTCACTATCAAAATCCTACCGTGGCTCTTGCAAGGGATTCTCGCCTTAAGGGTGAGGATTTCCAGAAGGTTGCAGCTGGTGTTTTGGCAGCTAATGGCATCCGTGTATATGTTTATCCACGTATTGAGCCTGTCCCAACGCTCTCGTTTGCCGTCCGCTACCTCAAGACTTCCGCAGGTATCGTGCTTACCGCAAGCCACAACCCTGCGCCCTACAACGGCTACAAGGTGTATAACGATAACGGAGGTCAGATTACCGATGAGGCTGCAGCAGAGATTTCCGCAAACATCGCACGCGTTAATCCTTTTGACGTCAAGCCTATGGACTTTGAAGAAGGCTTGGAGAAGGGCCTGATTGTCTGGACTCCAGAAGAGGTCCTGGACAACTTTATTGAGGCTATCAAGCGCGTTTCTATTCCAGGATTTAAGGCTGCCGACGGCTACAAGGTTGTATACACGCCGCTCAATGGCACGGGTATGGAGTGCGTCACGCGCATTCTTAAAGAGATTGGCGTCAATGACGTTGATGTTGTCCCAGAGCAGGCAGAGCCTGACGGAAACTTCCCAACCTGCTCCTATCCAAATCCAGAGTTCCGTGAGGCGCTTGAGCTGGGCCTCAAGCTTGCCGATAAGGTAAAGCCAAACCTTTTGGTTGCAACTGACCCTGACGCCGATCGTATGGGTACCGCAATCCCACACAACGGCGATTACGTGCTGCTTTCCGGCAACGAGATGGGCGTCCTGCTTATGGACTGGCTCCTTACCATGGCTGAAGAGCGTGGCGAGAAACCCCAGGATAAGGTAGCTGTTTCCACCATCGTATCTTCTGCTATGCCCGACGTCTTGGCACGTGCCCGCGGCTTTGAGATGCGTCGTGTCCTCACGGGCTTCAAGTACATTGGCGACCAAATTGACCAGCTCAAGGATGCCGGCGAGGAGGATCGCTTCCTCATGGGCTTTGAGGAGTCCTACGGCTACCTTGTTGGAACACACGCTCGTGATAAGGACGCTATTGTTGCCACCATGCTCTGCGTTGAGATGGCTTCTTGGTACGCAGCTCGTAACATGGATCTCTACGAGGCAATGGACGCCCTGTACCAGCGCTATGGCTACTACCTCAATGGCGTTGTCAACGCTGCCTATCCAGGCGCTGAGGGCGCCGCTAAGATGGCTCAGATTATGAGCAGCCTGCGTAAGAATCCACTGGAAACGGTGGGCAATTACAAGGTTGTTGGCGTAACAGACTATGCTGAGTGCGCAGAAATGCCTCGCGTCTCAGGTCTGCAGAAAGAGGCTCCTCAGACGCTGCCAGCATCCAACGTTATTGAGTACAGGCTTGAGGGAGACAACAAGGTCATCTTCCGCCCATCAGGCACTGAGCCAAAGGTCAAGGCCTATCTCTTTGCCAACGGTAAAACTCGCGAAGAGGCTGAGGCGCGCATCGCCGAGCTCAGCGAGGCTGCACAGAAGGTGCTTTCATAGTCCAGCTTCTCCTTTAAAACGTCTTTCTCTGCACAGTCCTTTGGCGAGAAACCCGTCCAACCCAGCATTCACCTTTTGTGGATGCTGGGTTTTTACTCCGCGGCCTTTACCGTCACGGTATATAGGGCGTTTGCAGCGCTGGCAATAGTTTCTGCCGCCCATGGACGTGCGCTTACCTCAGGAGACAGAGGGTCGTGAACGTTTACAGTGCCGTCATCGTTCTTGCTGGTTACCAAAATCCAGTGAGCGCCATCAGAGCTTAGCTTGTTACCCTTAACCTCAACAAGCAGGAAGGTTTCAGCATCTAGAAGCGTGGTGATATTGTCGGCAGAAATGTTATAGCTATCAGCGGTAAGACCAAGGTTAGCTAAGTTCTTCTCGAGAAATGATCTGTTCATTCCAGAGTCGGTGTCCGTTGCTTTAGCTGTTTCAACAGCGCCCGCAATATCTGCTGGAGTCCAGTTATTCTTTCCGGTAAGTCCCATGTATGCCATAGAGAGGGCAGTTGGGCCAGAGCCCTTGGTGGCAATTACAGAACCAGCATACGAGACTCCGCCCCACCTGGAGTCCCAGGTATAAAGCTGAGGGGCTGTGCCTTTGGTGATTGAATCGTCGTAGGTTTTGGCTTTGCCGTCAGAATCGGGATAGTTTGCAACAAAATCAATAGCCTCAGGGTGGGCAAGTGCTAGCTCAATAAGGCTCTTATCGCTGTATTTATCAGCGTGTTCTGCAATCCATGCAAGATTTTTGTTCTGATCAAGCTTGGCTGCCAGGGCTTTAGTCAGTTCCTCTGGAGTTCCCACAGCAACACGAGAATCAACGGAGTTGACCTCTACCTCTGGAGTAGATTCTTTAGCACACCCGCGCACGCAGCTCGACACAATAAAGACCAGTAAAAGTGCTGCAATAACCGCTAGACCAATGACAATATAGGTTCTCGTACGAGAATCAATGCGATGTAGTAGAGACTGTCTCTTAAAAAGAATGGCCTGCGAACCAAGGGTATTTCTCTTGCGACGTCTTGCCTGCCTATCAGAAAAACCGCCATCACGAGAAGGACGGCCATTTTGTGGAGGACGGCGACGCATTGCAGGATCTCCGTGGGAGCCTTGTCTTCTATCAGGTGAATCATTCAGGGGCATGGTGGCCTCCAAGCCGTAAAAATAGTTTCACTCATGATGAATCATACGGCGAGAAGTGCATAAATACTTTTAGAAAACGGTGAATGCAATATTCCGACCGACGAGCGGGTAATTTACACCGTTTAGCGGTTTGGCATGCGCATAAGGGTTGATTAAGTATATTCTTTTACTCACTATCATTTGTTTTCAAAAGTTAGTGAGTCGCATAAAGAAAGAAGGCGTCGTGAAGCATAGAAATGCTCGACAGGACGTGATTCGTGAGCTTGTTCGCAGCGAGTCAATCCGTACGCAGCGCGATCTTGTTGACATGCTTAAAGATCGTGGCTTTGCCTGTACTCAAGCAACCGTTTCTCGTGATACTGCAGAAATGGATTTGCAAAAGCTTCCCGAGGGCGCCTATGTGCTTTCTGAAGACATGCACTTGCAGAAAATGCTCTCTGAGTTCGTGGTTGGGGCTACGGCAGCAGAGAATCTTATTGTGATTCGATGCCATCCAGGCACTGCATCAGCCGTTGCGTTTGCCCTTGACGACGTTGAGCTTGACCACGTTGTTGGCACCGTTGCTGGTGACGATACCGTTTTGATGATTGTGGATAAGACTGAGCACGCTGCAGACGTGGTGCG
>CAUUGK010000040.1:0-8769 GCA_963544765.1 uncultured Atopobiaceae bacterium | reverse complement strand
GCGGTGCTGCAGGTCGCGGTGGCTCTGCGGGCCGCGGCGGTGCTGCAGGTCGCGGTGGCTCTGCGGGCCGCGGCGGTGCTGCAGGTCGCGGGGGAGCTGCAGGTCGCGGCTCCAAGAAGGCTGCCGACTGGGGCGGTTATTTCGGCGCCAAGAATGGCCAGGGCTCAAAGGGAGGCCGTTCCGCACAAGGTACACGCGCAGCTCAGAGCACCCGTGGACAGAAAGGCGCTGGTGGACAGCGAGGCGTTGGCGCTGGACGTCCCGGCAACAAGAAGCCTGCAACCGATCTTATCGAGGGTCGTCGCGCAGTAGCAGAGGCGCTGACCGTTGGTATTCCTTTGAAGAATGCGCTGGTACAAGCCGCAAGTGGGCAGAAGGACCAGGAGATTGAGGCTCTTGCACGTCAGCTTGAGCAGGAGGGTATTCCTGTCGAGCGCGTTGCAAAGCCAGTGCTTGACTCGCTTTCAAGTCACGGCGCTCACCAGGGAGTTATTGTCCGTACACAGCCTTTTGCTTACGCTGACCTCTCTGAAATCATCCAGCGCGCTGGTTCAGAAAACGCTCTGGTTGTGGTCTTGGATCACGTCACTGACGAGGGAAACTTCGGTGCAATTGTAAGAAGTGCCGAGGTAGTTGGCGCAGCCGGCGTTATTATTGCAAACGCTCGCGCCGCCCGAGTTGGCGTTGGAGCATACAAGACTTCCGCAGGAGCTGTGCTTCACCTGCCAATCGCTCAGGTTTCTAATCTGCCGCGCGCTCTTGAAGAGCTTAAAGCCGCAGGTTTTTGGACATGTGGCTCTACCGAGCACGCTACTCAGTCCGTGTGGGAGGCTCCTATGGGAGGTCGCCTTGCACTTGTCATGGGCTCTGAAGGCTCAGGAATTTCTCGCCTTATGCTCGAGAAGTGCGATTTTACCTGTAAACTTCCCCAGTTTGGCCAGGTAGAATCCCTGAACGTTGCTCAGGCAACAACAGTCATGTGCTACGAGTGGCTCCGCAGGACTCAGGAAGCGTAAGCTCAGGAAGCCCAGGAAGCCCAGGAAGCGTAAGGTATGGCTCATAAAAAATCGCTGCTTGTAGTCGATGGCTATAACGTCATGTTGGCAACTCCTCGCTATGAGGCATTGCTGGATGAGCGTGGCTCTTCTGCACAAGAAACCGCTGCTGAGAGAGCCTATCACCTCAACACCGATCCGTTTTATCGCGCCCGTTTGGCACTCATTTCTGACGTTGCCACGTTTGCGCAGGGCACCTACGAGGCTGTTATTGTGTTTGACGGCAAAGGAAACGTAAACGACGAGCGCCCAGAACGTACCCATGCCGGTGTGCAACTGGTCTTTTCCGAGACGGGGGAGTCTGCAGATAGCGTTATTGAGCGCCTGGTCACGGACGCGCGAGAGGCTGGTCGCAAGGTATTTCTGGTCACGTCGGATAGGGACATTCGCGCTACGGCCGGCTTTGGTCCCGGCGAGGTTACGCGCATTGCAAGCGCGGCGCTAGTCCACGAGATTTCCCAGGCAGATAACATTGTCGAAGAGATGCGTCGCGATCAGGTCAGTACGCGCATGACGCTTGAAGACCGCATTTCTCCAGAACAGCGCGAGAAACTCTGGAAGCTGCTAGGCAAATAGGTGACCAGGTCAGCGTCTCACGCACTCAACATGCCAATTTGACTGACGCACCTAGCGGGCGCTCGTCCGTTCGATGCGCCTAGTGGACCAAACTTGTCCGGTGCGCCTGATTTCTACAAAGAATCTGTAACTTTTGCCTGAAAGCATCAAAGAATCGGTGGATTTTGCCTGATTTTATCAAAGAATCTGTGTCCCAAACACAGATTCTTTGTACTTTTCAGGCGGACTTTGAAGCGTGTCCGAGCTCACCCTTCCAGGGAGCCTGATTTTCTCGCCAAGTCTGAATGATTTGCCGGAAAAACGCACCATGTCTGAGCTATTTGCCGGTTTTTCGCGCCAAGTCTGAGCTGTTTTACTCAGACATGATGCGGTTTTCAGGCTGACTATACTTAATCAGGAAGCGCATTTGTACTAAGTTCGCGCCTACAGAAGGAAAGCACTCCTACATGCTGCATCGACCAGTTTGTGGAGAAAAATTTCTCGAAAATTGAGACTAGACCAAAGCCAGAAAAGTCTATAGAATATCCTCTGCACTTGATGCCGCTATAGCTCAGCTGGTAGAGCAACTGACTTGTAATCAGTAGGTCCCGGGTTCGAAGCCTGGTGGCGGCACCACTTGAATTTTCAGCCAGGTATTGCCTGGCTTTTTTCGTGCGAATTTTAGGGCATTCGCGACGTATCGCGTATGGCTTTTATAGACAACCGTAAAAGCCCGTATGCGTCTGGCGCGAAACCCGCTTGCGATTGTGACGAGAAAATCGGTGGAGTTGTGGCAAGAAACTCGCTTGAAGTTGTGGCCAGAAACCCGCTTGAAGTTGTGGCAAAAAACCGCATGGAATTGTGTCGAGAAAATCGCTTGGAATTGTGGAAAAAATTTGATAAGATATGCCCGGTTGGGTGGATTACGTTGACAAGATTTTTATTCAATCGTAATATTTTCCCGCTTACGAGGTAATTGGAAGTTCAACTAGACTTCCTGAGTGCGTAAAACCACAAGGTACAGCGTACAAATTTACTTCAAGAGTGCTTGAAAACGGCATTTGGGGATATGGCACAGCGGCAACTGCGGCGGACTGTAAATCCGCTCCTTATTGGTTCCTTGGTTCGAGTCCAAGTATCCCCACCACGCCCGTGTAGCTCAGTAGGTAGAGCACTTCGTTGGTAACGAAGAGGTCACCGGTTCAAATCCGGTCGCGGGCTCCATTTTTCAAGCGGCATTTATGCCGGCGTAGCTCAGCTGGTTAGAGCACACGGCTCATACCCGTGACGTCACTGGTTCGAATCCAGTCGCCGGTACCAGACTCTTTACGGCGTACATGTCCTAGACATTTGCGCCGTTGAGTATAAACAGACGTTTTTTCACCACGGTCTAGCCCGAGGGTTAGTTCCAGAAGGAGGATTGGCAATGGCCAAGGAAAAGTTTGACCGCACAAAGCCACACGTAAACATCGGTACCATTGGTCACGTCGACCACGGTAAGACTACCCTTACCGCAGCAATCACCAAGGTTCTCTCTGAGACCGAGGGCTGCAAGGCAGACTATACCGCCTTCGAGAACATCGATAAGGCTCCAGAGGAGCGTCAGCGTGGTATTACCATTTCCGTTGCTCACGTTGAGTACGAGACTTGGGAGCGCCATTACGCTCACGTCGACTGCCCTGGCCACGCAGACTACATTAAGAACATGATTTCTGGTGCAGCTCAGATGGACGGCGCAATCCTCGTTATTGCTGCAACCGATGGTCCTATGGCTCAGACTCGTGAGCACATCCTTCTCGCACGTCAGGTCGGCGTTCCTTACATCGTCGTCTTCCTGAACAAGTGCGATATGGTCGACGATGACGAGCTCATCGACCTCGTTGAGATGGAGACTCGTGACCTTCTCTCCGAGTACGACTTCCCAGGCGATGACCTTCCAATCATCCGTGGTTCCGCTCTCGGCGCTCTTAACGGCGAGGAGAAGTGGGTTGAGTCCATCCGTGAGCTCATGCACACTGTTGACTCCTACATCCCAACACCAGCTCGTGACAACGAGAAGCCATTCCTGATGGCAATCGAGGACGTCATGACCATTTCTGGTCGTGGTACCGTTGCTACCGGCCGTGTTGAGCGTGGTGAGCTCAAGCTCAACGATCCAGTCGAGATCGTTGGTATTAAGCCAACTCAGAACTCTGTTGCTACCGGCATTGAGATGTTCCGTAAGACCATGGACTTCTGCGAGGCTGGCGACAACGTTGGTATTCTTCTTCGTGGTGTTAAGCGCGAGGACATCGAGCGCGGTCAGGTTCTCTGCAAGCCTGGTACCGTTACTCCACACAAGAAGTTCACCGGTGAGGTTTACGTTCTTACTAAGGAAGAGGGCGGCCGTCACACCCCATTCTTCTCTGGTTACCGTCCACAGTTCTACTTCCGTACAACTGACGTAACCGGCGACATCTACGAGCTCACCGATGCAAACGGTGGCAAGGTAGAGATGGCTATGCCTGGTGACCACATCACCGTTGGCTGCGAGCTCATTCACCCAATCGCTCTTGAGCAGGGTCTGAAGTTCGCTATCCGCGAGGGTGGCCACACCGTCGGCGATGGTCGTGTTTCCACCGTCATCGAGTAACTTCTTTAAAAGTTGCTAACTTACCCGGCGTGCTCTTTGCGCGCCGGGTTTTTTGTCGAGAAAAAATATGTGAACGCCTAGAGTAATTAGAGAAAAGTATTGACATCTCTGGGTGATGGATGCTAACCTAAGCAACCGCGTCACATTTCGAGAATACATCTCGTGACCGTGTTCAGGAGGATCAATGCGTACACTCGTTACTCTCGCCTGCACTGAGTGCAAGCGTCGTAATTACACTACGGACAAGAATAAGTCCAACAACCCAGATCGTATGGAGTTGAAGAAGTACTGCCCATGGTGCCACAAGCACACGGTACATCGCGAGACCCGCTAGGCTAGGTGGGTTCGTTCTAGGCCAGTAGCTCCAATGGTAGAGCGGCGGTCTCCAAAACCGTTTGTTGAGGGTTCGAGTCCTTCCTGGCCTGCCAGATAACTTCACCGGCCTTCCCATAAGGGTTGGCCGGTTTGTATGTAGGTATAACATCCAAGGGAGCGTAGGATGGCAAATAAGGAGCGCAATAAGAGGAGCGCACGTAAGGCTCGCGCAGAAGAGCGCGCCCAGCGTGAGTCCCTTCAGGCTGAAGCTACTCCTGAAGCTTCTGCTAAGGCCACTAAGGTCGAGGCAAAGAAGCAGGAGAAGTCCATTCAGCGTAACGCTAACCCTGGCTTCTTTGGCCGCCTGGGTGCTTATTTTGCAGGCGTTCGTACAGAAATGCACCGCGTTGTGTGGCCTTCAAGCTCTGAGCTTGCTGGTTTCTCTGTAGCCGTAATTGCAACAATCATTTTCTTTGGCTTGGTAACTTGGCTGGTTGATACTGGCATTGTTGCTGGTCTCGTCGCCTTTACTGGACTGAGGGGATAATCAATGGCTAAGCGCTGGTATGTAGTTCACACCTATTCAGGTTATGAGAACAAGGTAAAGACAGACCTTGAGCACCGTATTGAGACCTATGGCCTTGAGCGTGCTGTTGTTGATATTCAGATTCCTACTGAGGAAGTTACTGAGGTCAAGGACGGCGGCAAGCGCGAGACCAAAGAGTCCAAGGTTTTCCCAGGTTACGTTCTTGTTCGCATGGAGCTGGATGATAATACTTGGGCTGTTGTTCGCAATACCCCAGGTGTAACTGGTTTTGTTGGCGTTGACGGCAAGCCAGTTCCACTGCGTCGCGATGAGTTCGATAAGATCATGCGTCGTGGCGGTATGAAGACGGGTAGCCCTGTACCTAAGCGTACAGCAACCAATATTGAGGTCGGTCAGGCTATTCACGTTCTTTCTGGTCCTCTCGCTGACTTCGATGGAACTGTTTCTGAGGTCAACGCAGAGTCCGGCAAGATTAAGGTTATGCTCACCATCTTTGGTCGCGAGACTCCGGTTGAGCTCACCATGGATCAGATTTCCCTGATAGACTAGTAACTAACGGCTTATCCCGCACTTCTCGTCCCTTGTGGATTGCTTCTCGGGAGTGCGCGAGAATAGACTCAAACGTATTCAAACAGGAGGCTTAACATGCCCGCAAAGAAGGTTGTTAACTTTATTAAGCTGCAGATTCCTGCAGGCCAGGCAAACCCAGCTCCTCCAGTAGGACCAGCTCTGGGTGCTGCACAGGTCAACATTATGCAGTTCTGCCAGGCATTCAACGCTGCAACTCAGGACAAGGCTGGCGACATCATCCCAGTCGAGATTTCTGTTTACGAGGATCGTTCCTTTGACTTCGTAACCAAGACTCCTCCAGCAGCACAGCTCATCAAGAAGGAGCTTCACCTCAAGGGTGGTTCCGGTGTTCCTCAGCGCGATAAGGTTGGCCAGCTCTCCCAGGAGCAGCTCACCAAGATTGCTGAGATTAAGATGCCTGACCTCAACGCAAACGACATTGAGGCTGCAAAGAAGATCGTCGCTGGTACCGCTCGTTCCATGGGTGTAACCATCGCCGAGTAGTGTTTACTCCCGTCAGCCATTTGCGTGGCTGACGGTTGTTTTTGTCAGAGCATCCGACGTTAGTGCACGTAGTTGGGTTTCTCGCCAAGAGGGCGTAACTATGGACGGAAGATGCAGGAGTGGGAGGGCAGACGCCCGCTAACCACAGGAGGTACATAATGCCTAAGCACGGAAAGAACTACAAGAATGCAGTTGCCAAGGTAGACGGTGCAAACCTCTACAGCCCAAAAGAGGCAGTAACCCTGTCTAAGGAGCTTGCAACTGCTAAGTTTGACGAGACCATTGAGGTAGCAATTCGCCTTGGTGTCGATACTCGTAAGGCTGACCAGAACGTTCGCGGTTCTATTTCTCTGCCTCACGGCACTGGTAAGTCCGTTCGCGTTGCAGTCTTCGCAGAGGGCGAGAAGGCCCGCGAGGCTGAGGCAGCTGGCGCTGACATCGTCGGTGGCGACGAGCTCATCGCAGAGGTCGAGAAGGGCATGCTTGACTTTGACGCAGCAATCGCAACCCCTCAGATGATGGGTAAGGTTGGTCGTCTTGGTCGCGTTCTTGGTCCTCGTGGCCTTATGCCTAACCCTAAGCTCGGCACCGTTACCATGGATGTTGCAAAGATGGTTAACGAGCTCAAGGCTGGTCGTGTTGAGTATCGTGCAGACCGTTTTGGTATCTGCCACGTTGCAATCGGCAAGGCTTCTTTTGAGGTCCAGCAGCTTGTTGAGAACTATGGCGCACTTCTCTCTGAGATTATCCGCGTCAAGCCATCCAGCGCTAAGGGTAAGTACGTCAAGACCGTTGCTATTTCCTCTACTATGGGCCCTGGCATCAAGGTTGATCCAACCAAGGTTCGTAACCTCATGGAGGACTAAGCTTTACGCTTAGAAGTACCTAGCACGTTTAATCCGGTATCTGCTTGCAGGTACCGGATTTTTCTTGAAGCGTGCATGTGGTGTAGGCGTGGACTCTGCTTGCAGTGGGCGTGCGGTTTGAAACGCGTGGTCAGCATAGACGGTCTGCGACTAAGGTGCGATTGTGCCGCGTTTGAGTTGGGGCCGCAGCTCGACCGCCCTTCTCGTCAAATTTTTGTGAAGAGAAAGAAATTGTGCACGCAACCTTGACTTGGATAGTTTTTTGCTGCACAATATCCAACGCAAGACAGACGTCTTGTAGTTGCACGTTCGCTGCCAAAGACAGCCGGCGCCTTGAATCCAAGGCTTAATGGGAATTCCCGCCTGCCGAGGTGGTCTTGAGATTAGTACATCCAGACCCCGCTTTGGTTGCCAAAGTGGGGTCTTTTCATGTGAGGGCCGCACCTGTTGGCGCTCGTGCCCGAGACATGATAAAGGAGGTGTACTACATGCCAGCTCAGTCTAAACTTGATTTGCTCGAGAAGGTTTCCGCTTCTCTCGACAACTCCAAGGGCCTGTTTGTTATCGACTATCGTGGTCTCTCCGTAAAGGAGACTCAGGAGCTTCGCCGCGCACTTACCGCAGCAGGCGCTCACATGAAGGTCTATAAGAACAACATCGTCAAGATTGCTCTTAAGAACGCTGGTATGCCAGAGATTGACGAGATGCTCGCCGGTACCTGCGCATACGTTTTCTATGAGAATGATCCTGTCGAGGCCGCTAAGGTCATCAAGGATCAGGCCAAGAAGCTCAAGAAAGTTGAGTTCATTGGTGGTATCGCTGATGGTCAGGCACTTACCGCTGACGAGGCAAAGGCTTACGCAGATCTTCCTTCTCGCGAGGAGCTCATTGCAAAGCTTGTCTTCGTTGTTGCAAGCCCACTTACCGGTATTGCACAGGTTTGCGCTGGTCCAGCTCGTGGACTCGCAACCGCTCTTTCTGCAGTCGCAGATCAGAAAAACGCTGCATAAGCAACGTTTTGTTGTACCCGCGCATTGGCGCAAACCGCGTGAGAGTGTAGACGCACTTAAACGCACACATACAAGCCGGGCTTTTGCCCAGATGCAGTACAAAGGCTGCATCGTTTAAAAAGGAGAATTGACATGGCTGTCACTAAAGATGAGATCATTGAGGCCCTTAAAGAGATGCCAGCACTCGAGCTTTCTGAGCTCGTTCACGAGCTTGAGGACGTCTTTGGCGTTTCCGCTGCTGCTCCTGTAGCTGTCGCTGCTGCTCCTGCAGCTGGTGGCGCTGCTGAGGAGGCAGAGGAGAAGACCAACTTTGACGTTGTCCTCGAGGGCTTCGGCGACAACAAGATCGGCGTCATCAAGGTTGTCCGTGCTCTTACCAACCTTGGTCTCAAGGAGGCAAAGGAGGTCGTCGAGGGTGCTCCTAAGGCAGTCCTCGAGGGCGCTAAGAAGGAGGACGCTGAGGCTGCTAAGGCTCAGCTCGAGGAGGCTGGCGCTACCGTCACCCTTAAGTAAGTCCATCCTACATTGCTTACTGGAGAGGTCAGACTTCGGTCTGGCCTCTTTTTTGTTTGCCTGGCGAGAAATCCGTGCGCTCGGGGCGCATGGAGCTGAGGTGCGTTCGCTGCAGCCCGAAAAGTGCATCAAGTCTGAGATGCGTTTGCTGCAGCCCGAAAAGTGCATCAAGTCTGAGATGCGTTTGCTGCAGCCCGAAAAG
>CAUUGK010000039.1:0-9175 GCA_963544765.1 uncultured Atopobiaceae bacterium | reverse complement strand
CTAAGTCCACAAACGACGCATCCGCGTCACAGAAGGAGGAATCTTATATGGAGAAGAAACTAAACGTAGAGGGCATGTCTTGCCAGCACTGTGTTGCACACGTCACACAGGCTCTTGAGGCTGTCGAGGGCGTCTCTAAGGCAACCGTATCACTTGACGAGAAGAGCGCTGTAGTTGAGCTCTCTTCTGATGTCGCTGATAGCGCATTGGTTGACGCTGTTGTTCAGGCAGGATATGAGGCTACTGTTGCCTAAGGTAGGCAAGTAGACGGTCTTTCTCGCTAGAATCACTAAATACCGCACGTGCAGCATTTTCAGCAAGCTCACGTGCGGTATTTTTGTCTAGACCGCAGTGCTGCTGCAAAAGCTCAAACTCGCGCGAGAGGGTAGTGTTGGAGACAGTCATGTTGTCCGTGTTGATAGTGACCGTCAGGCCAGCATCAAGCAGTTGCTCAAGAGGGAAACGCTCTATTGACTCAAAGATGCGCGTTTGAAGGTTGCTGGTAGGGCAAATCTCAAGCGCAACATTTGCAGCTTTAAGGTCCTGGATAACACCCGCGTCCTCCAATGAGCGAACGCCGTGGCCAATACGCTTAGCGCCAAGTCGAAGCGCAGCCTTGATGCTTTCTGGGCCAGCTGCTTCTCCCGCGTGGATAGTAAAAGGAACGTCTTTTCTTTGTGCTTCAGCAAAAAGTGACGAGAAATTCTCTGTAGCAAAAAGTGCTTCTGCACCTGCTAAGTCCGCTGCTACAACGCCATTTCCAAGGTACGCTGCAGCCAGATCAATTGACTCATCATTTTTGTACTTAAGCTCTTCACCTGTGCCACGCATAGCGCAAAGAATGTACGCCGTGTGGAGCGCTGACTGTGGATGCTCTGCATAGAAGTCAGCTCTACCAGCAAGAGCAGCCTCAAGGACTTCTTGCTGAGAAAGACCTCCTGCTGTAAGGCTTCCTGGTGCAAAGCGGGGTTCAGCGTAGAGAATGCCCTCCGTGTCAAGTTGCTCGTGAAATGCCTTTGCAACCGTACGGATGCCCTGTGCAGATTGCATAAGCTTGAGCGGCAGCTCAAATGTAGCAAGATACTGGTTAAGATCCTGGCAATGAGCTGGGACTTGCATCTTTTCTTGAAGTTCAGCCAAAGAGAAATCAAATCCCGCATCTGCTGCAAGTTGAGCTGCGGCAGGAAGTGGAATTGATCCATCAAGGTGGACATGCAAATCGACAAGAGCACAGGAGCTCATGGCGCCTCCTACAAGAAACGTATGCTATGTCGCAAAGAGCGCAAACTAGATAGCTACATCATACGGTAGGGAAGTGGCGTTTTCCAAATCGTTTGCAAGTTTTTCAAACTGGTATCCATTGACGCGCTCAAGCAGACGTACTTCATCAGGCAAAACGTCATAGTGAATCTGAGAGCAAATAGCGCAGGCAATAGATCCAATGGTGTCTGTATCTCCACCCATCTCTGCAGCTATTCTCGCTGCTTTAGAGACTTTTCCTTGTGAGAGCTTTACCACTGCAAGAACTGCAGGGATGGTCTCTATGGTTTCGTAACCACAGCCACAGTAGTCGTAGATGTCTCTTGATGCTGCTAGGGGAGCCTCAAGGTTTTTGGCGCCCTCGCAGAATTCCAATGCCATGATGCACTTTTGATACATGCTAGGCATAGGCATTTGTGTACCAATTTTTGTGTAGAGAGCTCGGTGTCCGTAACTTAAAGCAGTTTCAAGAGCGTCCTCTACTGTAAACGAGTTTTCAGAAAGACCTCTGCTTATGGCGGCCACAATCATTGCTGCACCCATGATAGCTACGTTGGTTCCGTGCGTAGGAAGCGCAAGCTCAGTAACACTGTTAATGAGCGCATGTTTGTCTTTCCAGCTCACAATTGAAGCCAGCGGCGCGCATTTCATGGCACATCCGTTAGTGGTTCCAAGGCGACCACACGTTTTAAGCGAGTGGCCAGAAAGTCGATTGGCTAACGCAGCTCTTGTGGAAGGGCCAACTACCTGAGCAGCGTTTGGCTCTGTTGCCACATACTTTTCTAGTGCATCAAAGTAGCGGGATTGGTTAAAAACTCCCTGGTTATCAATGATGTTTTTAGTCAAAATGATTGCGTTTGCGGTGTCGTCTGTAGTCTGACCCGCGGTAAAAGGTCTTCCAAAAAAGTCATTTTTAGGTGGATTTGAAAGACTTTGAACTCCATCAGGAAATGCAAAATCAATTTGGTGTGGTGACATCATCTCTGTTGGCATGCCATAGGCGTCGCCATAGGCAAGGGCCGTAAGCATCCTATAGAGTTTGATTTTTCTTGCCGTGTTCATGTTACTCACGCTTCTTCATGCCAGAAGAACGTGATGTTTTGACTCTGCAGAGACTCTTCTTACCTGCAGAGATAAGCTTCTCATAGCAGCATGCCATGATTGCTCCCCTCAATTAGATATTCTCTGTCTTTGCAGGTTTTTCTTAACTGTGCCGTAAGGAATGCCTCACTCCTTAGATCCTTACTTTCCCAGCTTGTAGTCGCAATACAAGCTAGATGGCTCAGACAGAAAATATCTCCCCCAAGTATGTTTAAAGATATCAAATATTTAAGTATTACTACAGGGGGTAAGGCTTATTAATCGGCAGACGGTAGCTGAAGAGAGCTTAGAGGTAACTTGTTCACCATAGTGACTACATGCTGTCCTATATTCTCTCTAACGCACTGAGCCATTGCTGGGTAAAATGGTTTGTAGCAATCTGAAAGGAATGGACATGCCCGCAATTTTGACTCATGACTTCTTTGGCAAGGATACCTTTGATATAGCTGCAGGCAAACTTGGTTTTTCTACGATGGAAGAGCGAGAAGCTTTTCTGTTGGGCAACCAAGGTCCAGATCCGCTGTTTTATTTAGCAGCAGATCCGCTACTGCATCGCTACGCTAAATATGCGTCGATTATGCATAAAGAAAAAACTCCCGAACTGCTTCTTTCTATGCGAGATGCAATTGCGCCTCTGCCACTAAAAGACGTTGCGGTTGCTCGCGCCTATATTGCGGGATTTCTCTGCCACTATATGCTTGATTCCACAGCTCATCCTTTTGTCTATTACTGGCAAAACATGCTTACCTCTCAAGGTGTTGAGGGCTTGGATGAATCTGCTAAAAATCAAGTACATGCAGAAATCGAGAAGGACCTTGATGAGGCAATTCTTTTCGCTCATCTTGGTAAAACGGTAGCCACCTATAGACCTTATAGCGAGGTTTTGAAGGCATCGCTGCATACGCTTTACGTTTTGGATAGGGTGTTTTTCTTTGCGTTGCTATGGACGTATGAAAAACCTACCGATACCAGGATCTTCTCGTCAGCTGCTGTTGATTTTAGGATTATCCAACACCTAGCATATTCGCCAACAGGTAAGAAGAGAAAGCTACTTGGCCATCTTGAACGCACCTTTGGTACAAATAGGTTCTCTTTGATTGAGGCGCTCTCTCACGGGGCAAGGGAATCCTCCGATTCTGATTTTGATAACAGAGCGGGAAATGAGTGGACTGATCCTTTCACGGGAGAGGTGCGCAAAGAGAGCTTCTGGGATTTGTATGATCATGCGCTGGCAAATGTGCCGTATGCACTTGACGTTTTCTTCTCGCCAGACTTTAATCTTGATACTGCAAAAGAGCTTACGCAAAATCTGAACTTTGATGGTCAGACGCTTGCAGATGAAGGTTCGACAGAATAGGTTTTTGTGGCAACGTACGTTTTTTCTGATATACACGGTCATGTGGAGCCGCTAAGGCGTGCTCTAGAGCGTATTAATCCAACCGAGTCAGACGTGTTCTATTGTCTTGGTGACATGATTGACCGTGGTCCTAGCTCGCTTGCCACTATAAAGACAATTCGCGAGCTTCCTAACTGTACGGTTTTGATGGGTAATCATGAGCAGCTTGCGCTGCAAGCGTTGGATCCAGAAGCCGATATTGAAGCTCAGTTTATGTGGCAGATTAACGGGGGAGAGGCAACGCTTGCTGAGCTCAAGACGCTTTCTGAAGAAGAATATAGTGAGCTGATTGACTGGCTGCAGGCGCTTCCTTTGTACGCCACCGTTGAGGTACAAGGTAGAGATTTTGTTCTGGTACATGCGGGCCTAAAGTCTAATGGCGTTCCCTTGCCAACCGACTGGGATAAGACTTCTTTGGAACAGTATTTAAGCAAGCAGTCTGAAAATGATCTTTTGTGGATTCGCGAAGAGTTTTGGCAATATCCCACGGATTTCCGCACGTCAGAAGTAGCATATCCCATTGTTATTTGTGGGCATACGCCCACGCCACTGTTAGCAAGTTTTGGTGCAAAAAACTTGAATCGCAGCGCCACCACTCCTGACGGCCTTGCGCAATGGGTGCAGTCAGATGGCGATAAGTGGGGAATTGACACGGGCACTACAGGTGGAGCCGGCTATGGTCAAGTAACTGTACTGCGCCTTGATGATTTGCAGGAGTTTGTTGAGCCGCTGCAAGAAGGCGAGTAATCGTGGCTGCAAACAGACCTCAGCCTGCTGGCGATGCTACCAAAACTGCGCTTACGCATGTTGAGAACACGCTTGATCCCATTATCTTTCCCGATTCTCGTGTGCTGCTTTTGGGATCCATGCCAAGCCCTAAGTCTCGAGAAATTGGCTTTTACTTTGGCAATCCTCAGAATAGATTCTGGCGCGTAGTTGCCACGTTATATGGCGAGAAACCCCTCAAGTCCATACCTGAAAAGATTGACTTCTGTAAAAGACGTCATCTTGCTCTTTGTGATGTTCTTAAGGCTTGTGACATTAAGGGCGCAAGTGACGCCTCTATTGCAAATCCAGTTCCACACAACATTGGCGCTCTTATTCAAGATTCATCAATCTGTGCCATTTTTACGCTTGGTGGAACAGCAACTAAATTTTATAAGCGTTATACCGAGCATCAGACTGGTATACCCGCACGTCAACTGCCTTCTACAAGCCCTGCTAATGCACGTATGTCAGTTGATGATTTGGTGGAGGAATTTTCCATTATCAAAAAATTTACCAATTGTGAGTTGACAATATCCTAGTTCCGACTAGGATTATACGCATGCGAATTATGGCTACGACATACACTGCACTTTGTGCATGCACCGCGATGTGTCTGGTGCCCGGGTCACATACGACCAGGGTGTAATTATCGCTGAGCAAAATTTTCCTGGTACAGACTCGGGCGTAAAGCTATTTTGTAACTCTTGTGTGAGCATTCGCACATCCCGAGAGGATTTATTCGCATGGACTGGAGCTTCATAGGGGAACACCTCCCACTGTATGCAGAAGCTGCAAAAATAACGCTTACTATCTCTTTCTTTGGAGTTCTCTTCTCGCTTATCGTTGGTTTGATAAGTGCTCAGATTTCGCTGACAAAAATTCCTGTTTTAAGTCAGCTTAATGCTGTTTATGTTGAGCTTTCCAGAGGAACACCCCTGCTTATTCAGCTGTTTCTTATCTACTTTGGCCTAACTAAAGTTGGTCTCAAAATGGATGCAGAAGTAGCTGCTGTTGTGGGTTTGACGTTTCTTGGTGGCTCCTATATGGCAGAGGTGTTTCGCGCAGGCTTTGAATCAGTTGCAGCTATTCAGTTTGAATCTGCACAGGTTTTGGGCCTCTCAAAGATTCAAGCGCTCCAGCATGTAATTCTTCCGCAGGCACTTTCTGTAGCAATACCAGGCCTTGTTGCTAACGTCATTTTCTTGATCAAGGAATCTTCTGTTGTTTCTGGCATTGCTTTGGCAGATTTGATGTATGTAACTAAAGACATTATCGGCATGCAGTATGACACTACAGAAGCCCTCTTTATGCTGGTAGTTGCCTATGTGATTATCCTGGTTCCTATTTCTTTGTTTGGCAGCTGGCTAGAGAGGAGGCTTGACTATGCTCGTCGATAATATTTTGTTGCAGGAAGGAGTGATAACACGCCTTCTTGGAGGTCTTGCAACAACGGTGCATATTGGCCTTATCTCCGTGGCACTTTCTATTCCTCTTGGTGTTCTCGTTGGACTTTTTAGGACATCCAACAACAAGGTTGTTCGCGCAATTCTTCGTGTTTACCTTGAGATTGTTCGTGTTATGCCTCAGCTAGTGCTGCTCTTTGTGGTGTTCTTTGGTACTTCTGAATGGTTTGATGTCAACTTTGATGGTATTGAAGCTTCAATTGTGGTCTTTACCTTCTGGGGAGCAGCTGAGCTTGGAGACCTGGTACGAGGGGCATTAGAGTCAATTCCAGCATCTCAGTATGACGGTGCGTTTGTACTTGGCCTTTCTCGCCAGCAAACGTTCTTTAAGGTCATTCTGCCTCAGGCTTTCAAACGCCTTTTGCCACCAGCCATCAACCTGATTACGCGCATGATTAAGACAACGTCACTTTGTAATCTGATTGGCGTGGTTGAGCTGCTCAGAGTTGGTAGTCAGATCACCGATTTTTATCGCTTCAAGTTCCCAACCGACGGAGCACTTTGGATTTACGGAGCTATTTTCTTCCTGTATTTTGCTGCCTGCTTCCCACTTTCGTATCTTTCACGCAGGCTTGAGAGGAGTGCCTCACATGAGTAACACCGTTTTAGCAGTTAAGGACCTCACTAAGGTATATCCCTCAAGCCAGAAACCCGTGCTTGATAAGATCTCGCTCTCCATCAATAAAGGCGAGGTAGTCGTGGTGTTGGGACCTTCCGGTTGCGGTAAATCTACGCTGCTTCGCACCATTGTTGGCCTGGAAGACATCCAAGGGGGAGAAGTGCTTCTCCACGATCAGGTTATTTCTGGTCAGAAGAGGGAAAGCGCCGCAGCAGGCATTGGTATGGTTTTTCAAAGCTATGACTTATTCCCAAACATGACGGTTTTGAAAAACGTAACCCTGGCCCCCCTGGTAGTGCAGAAGCGCTCAGAGGATGAGGTTTTGGCACAGGCAGAAGAACTGCTGCGTCGTGTGGGACTGTGGGAGAAGAAAGACTCCTATCCATCAGCTCTTTCCGGTGGTCAAAAGCAGCGCGTGGCAATTGTTCGTGCTCTTATGACTAACCCTGAAGTTCTTTTGCTGGACGAGATTACTGCAGCTCTTGACCCCGAGATGGTTCACGAGGTTTTGCAGGTAGTTATGGAGCTAGCAGAGCAGGGAATGACCATGCTGGTGGTAACTCACGAGATGCGCTTTGCTCAAGCAGTTGCTGATCGAGTAATCCTGATTGATCAGGGACACATCGTAGAAGAGTCGTCCGATGCACAAGAGTTTTTCTCGGCACCTAAAACAGAGAGGGCGCAAGAGTTTTTGCGCACCTTTGAATTTGAACGTGTACATAAGTAAACAGCGTGTTTTTGCACGTAGATGATGTAGTAATTGATACAACTTGTTAGGATTTACAATGAACTTCTTTGAAAATACTTCCGCTTCTCTTTCTCGCCGTGCTTTCCTTGGTGCAAGCGCACTTTCTGCTGCAACTCTTTTGGCAGCTTGCAAGAAAAAGGATTCCGATGGAGCTCAGGGTGGATCTTCTGATACAGACTCAAAGTTTAGAACTCTTGATGACATTAAGAAGGCAGGCACGGTAAATATCGGCGTCTTTAGCGACAAGGCTCCTTTTGGTTATGTTGATGCAAACGGCAATTACGCTGGTTACGACATTGTTTTTGCTGAGCGCCTTGCAAAGGATATGGGCGTCAAGATCAACTACATTGCCACTGACGGACAAAATCGCGTGCCTTTCTTGCAGTCCAATAAGGCAGACATCATGCTGGCAAACTTTACGGTAACTGATGACCGTAAAGAGAAGGTTGATTTCTCTCTGCCATACATGAAGATTAAGCTGGGCGTTGTTTCTCCATCTTCTGCGCCAATTACTGATGTTTCTCAGCTTGACGGCAAGAAGCTTATTGTTTCTAAGGGAACCACAGCTGAGGTTTGGTTTGCTAAGAACGCGCCTAAGGTTGAGCTGGTCAAATTTGATAGCTATGCTGATGCGTATAATGCACTGCTCGACGGCCGCGGTGATGCTTTCTCAACCGATAACACTGAGGTACTTGCATGGATTAAGTCTAACCCTGGCTTTGTTGTTGGCATTGATGACCTGGGTGATTCCGATACTATTGCTGCTGCAGTTCACAAGGGCAATTCCTCGCTGTTAGAGTTTATCAACAACGCGATTACCGGCCCGCTTGCAGAGGAGAACTTCTTCCACAAGGCTTACGAAGAGACGCTTGCTCCAATTTATGGCGATGAGGTAGATCCAAATACTATAGTCGTTGAGGGCGGCAAGATCTAAGTTTTAGTCGCTGAGTCGTCTTTAACAGCTCAATACACCCATTTCGCGAGAAGACCTTGCAGCTTGTAAGGTCTTCTCGCGTTTGTAGCCAAATTGTTAATTTGTACAGTACTTTTTAAAAATGATTCTTTGTGCTGATAAAGTAGGTCAACTATTTTTTGACCAACTAGCGCAAAGGAGCTGATAATGGCAGCTGAACAGCAAAAGACAACTCGTAAAATTGGCGTCCCCAGGTTCCCTGGCGATATTATGCTTTATCCGCTTTCAGTAGGCCTGTTACTTCATTCTTTTTTTCCACAGGCTCTAGAAATTGGTAGTTTTACTACAGCTGTTGCTAAGGGTGCTCCTGCGATTGTTGGTATTGTTTTGCTGTTTGTTGGTGCCTCTATTGACCTTAAGACAGTTCCAAAGGTTCTGAAGACTGGTCTAACCATCCTTATTCCAAAGCTTGCCATTGCCATTGCCTTTGGTCTCTTTGTTGCTAAATTCATGGGTGATAACTTCTTTGGTCTTAATGCTCTTTCCATTATTGGCGGTATTACCTTCTGTAACGTTGCTTTGTATATTGGCATTACTGCTGAGTACGGCACTCCTGATGAGCAAGGCGCAGCTGCAGTTTTGTCTCTTGTTGCAGGTCCCGCGGTTACCATGATTGCTCTAGGAGCAGCAGGTGTTGCAGCAATTTCTCCAACCGCACTTATAGGCACAATGCTTCCTCTGGTCCTTGGTGTTGTTCTTGGTAACCTTAGTCCTTTTATTAGGGGGCTTTTGGTTCCTGGTATTAATCCTTGCATTGCTGTTGTTGGTTTTGCACTTGGCTGCGGCATGAGCGTTGAGAACCTTATTATTGGTGGTCCATCAGGTATTCTCTTAGCAGTACTTTGCA
>CAUUGK010000038.1:0-9467 GCA_963544765.1 uncultured Atopobiaceae bacterium | reverse complement strand
GCATCAATGATGCGCACAGCGCCCGCGACGTATGAATCAAACCTTGCAAAGATGGGATACGCAGACCTCAATAAGCCTACGTCAATCAATATTTATCCTAGAGACTTTGCAAGTAAAGAAAAGATTGTTGAGATCCTTAATAGATACAATGCGGATGCAAGAGCCGCTGGTGAAGAGTCTAAGGTGGTTACGTATACCGATATTGTTGGCGCGTTGATGAGCTCTGTCACGCTCATTGTTGATATGATCTCGGCAATGCTGATTGCGTTTGTATCCATCTCGCTTGTTGTTTCTAGCATTATGATTGGTATCATCACGTTCATTTCGGTGCTTGAGCGCAAAAAGGAGATTGGTATTCTTCGCTCCATTGGTGCTTCCAGGCGAGACATTGCCAACGTATTTAACGCTGAAACCTTTATTGAGGGCCTCATCTCTGGTGTAATGGGCATTGGTATTACACAGCTGCTTATCTTGCCTGCAAATGCCGTAATTAAAGCCATGTTTAACGTGGACAATTTGGTAATCTTGCCGCTCAATGGCGCACTCATATTGATTCTGATTAGTGTTGTTTTGACGCTTCTTGCAGGTCTTATCCCTGCGGGCAGGGCAGCTAAGTCCGATCCAGTTCAGGCACTGAGAAGCGAGTAATTTACTGCTCGTACGCTCTGTCTGGCGAGAAGACCGTCTACTACAATCCTCGTTTACGTGAACGAGGATTGTATATCCTACGCTGGACTTTTTACTGATTCAGACACAAGTTCTCTTGGCCAATTTCCACACATTTTGCGCAAAAAAGAAGGCCACAGTAAGTGGCCTTCCCATATGTAGAACATACATCTTTTTATAAAGTGGAAACTGGTATCAAAAAGACGCTATCTTCTACTCTTTAAGCATACGTGTCTTACCTGTAAAAACAAGTACATAGAAGTTGCGTACTTCCTATTCGTAGTGGTCAAAGACTTGACGTGACTCCCAATGGCCAACTTCTTCATGATAAACGGCTTTTGTATGAGGAACTACAGAGTAAGAAAGTTTTGTCTTTTTCTGATATTGCCAAGCTGCTGCACCATCTTGAAAACGAGTACCATCTGTAAAGACATATTCAGAATAATCGGTCACGTACTCAGTCCAAGCTTCTTGATCAACTACCCAAACTTGTTCTGTGCGATAGATAGGTTTACGCTCACGGGATGGGGTAGAAGAAGAGCTAGAAGAGCTTGAAGAACTAGATGATGATGAAGAGCTGGAAGAGCTAGGAACTTCTGTTGACTCAGAAGTAGCTGGCTTTTCTGACTCAGTTGCATCTTCTGGCTTTGGAGCTGGGGCAGCAGGTACAATCTCAGTTCCTTCTGGATCTGTGACCTTAATGCCGCCTGACGTTCCTACATTTCCCTTTTCCTCTTCAGAAAGTCCTTCGTGTGTGTCTTCACTCATTACAAAGCCGTCTGAGTTGTTAAGAACCTTGTCGGTTGTAGCCTCAACAACGGGAGCTGGCTTATCCTCTTTGGTAGAGGCATCGCTTTTAGTCTCGGAAGATGCGTCCTTACTATCGTCTTTCTTCTCTTCTGCGGGCTTTGTATCAGCTTCCTGATCATTCTTTTCAGGAAGGGGAGTTTGCTTTCCTGCTTCTTCTACAGCTTCAGCTTTTGGGGTATCTACGACAGCGATTTGTACCTGTGAGTTGGTATCAGCAATTACATAGGTAACGTCAACTACATCAACTGGTTTATCCTCACTTGATCCCTTAACGGTAGTCTCAGCAATACGAGCTGCAAGTGCAGCAGCACGGCGAGGCGCATACCAAACGTTGTTTGCAGCACTATCATTAACTGTTTCAACAACCATTACATGGCCATCTTTAATAGAAACGCTTACAGGATTTGTAACAGATACGTCCTTACCGCCATAGGATAGCTCGCTTGTAGCCTCAGTTACTGCTTCCTGGCTTAGTTCAACCTTATCTTCCTTTGTAGCTTCTTGTGTGGCCACAGCAGGAGGAGTTGGAGCTGCTTTAGGAGTAAATACTCCATTGGCGTAAGCAACACCAAATCCAAGTGCTGCTATTACTGCTACAGAGGCAAGGCTCATTCCAAGTGCTTTCTTAGGAAAAGGCTTGCTTTTAGTTTCAGTAGTCTCTGTTTCTTGCTTGTCCGTTGTTGATGTTTGCTTTTCTGTAGTCATGGTTACTTCTATCTATTTCATAATTTAATACTCAGTTGAAATACTTGTAATTTTATTTAATAGATTTAAGTATCTTTGGAACCAAGATAAACCAAGCTACCATTACTATAACAAGGTTTGAAATTCCAAGGATATGCCCATCTCCAGGATGTATTGCACCAGTAGAAAGGCTATAAATAACAATGAGTGGAATCATTCTTCCAATAAAGAACTTGAAAATACCCTTAATGATTTTTTTCGTATTTTCTCGTTCAATATCCTCGTCAGAATCTTCATTGGGATTATTTTCATCCTGACCGATCATAACAAAAGGATTCTGATTTAAGGTCTCAACAGTTATGTAGATTGAGGGATCAAGTAAGTCAAGATAAGGTGCGATTTCTTCATAGCTATAGGGCTCAAGATAGTCTTCTAAGTACATTTTGCATCTAAGAACATGATTTTTATCGTAAATATTTCGCCAAACCTTCATAGTGAATTCCTTAGGGTTCCATCCTTCATTTGCTTTCCGAAGGAATGATAAATATGAACGTTAGAAGAAAGATTAGATTAATTTGATAGATAAAATTAATCTAAGAATCAGTACACATAAAGAGTTCATATTCTCAGCTTGTTCTTTATTGAAAATATGAAATAAGGGGATACAAAAACTTCTGCATCCCCTTAATTTGATTAGTTTTTGTTGCAGCTACCAGGCTTAGTTCTCCTGGCCGCCAAAGAGGTCGACAACCTCAAGATCAAGCTTGGAAGCTTCTATAGTTTCTTTTGCGCCAAAGACAACAACTGAGAGGTCATCATAGCTTTGAGGCATAGTGCTTCCCAGTGCCTTAATGTCTTCAACTTGGGCGTGAAGGATCTTCTCGCGAAGTTTAAGCAAACGCTCTGGGTCACGGTGGTTGAAGTACTCAATGTCTTGCCTGCGAGCAAGCATGCGAGCGGGGACAGGGGCATCAACACCTGCAACAGAGGCAACTACGTAGCCCTCAAACTCGTCAGCGTCTGGAGTCCACTCAGAGAGCCAGCTGCCCGCACCAACATAGCGGTCAAGGGTTGCATCAAGCGCAGGGTCTCGATAGGAAACAAAGCTCTGCAGACCAGCAATAGAGTTTCTGAACATGACACCATAAGCGCCGCCCTTGACGCGAACCTCGTTCCACAGGTAATCAAGACCAAGAACTCTGGTGGCAATTAGCCAGTTACCCTGCTGTTCATTGGTTGCGTGGGCAACGTTTGGATAGGAGAGACCAACGTAGGAAACGTTTGATGGAATGAAGTATGCCACATGCTGCAATTTGCCTTCAGGGACAACAAGTGTCTGCGTTGCAATGTCTACCTGCGATGCGTTGTTCTTCTTGAGGTTAAGATCTCCAGCTACTTGCCAGAATGCCTCACGGCTTTGAGTGGAGCCAGTAAAGCTGACAGTAACGTTGTCAGCACGGAAAATCTTACAAGTAAGCGCATCCAGGTCTTTTGCAAGCTGAGGGGCGCGCTCATCCCAGTTGGCAAGCAGGTTCTTCAGGTACTCGTAAAAACCTACGCCTGCCAGCGCATCGTTCACGCGATTGGCAGCAGAATAGGAGGTCAAGGCCTTATTCTGTGCAGCAGTATGGCCAGCTCCTACAAAGTGCTGTTCCTGCGCAATACGTCGTTGAATCAGGATGTTTTTTAGGCGACCTAAGTCATCAAAACGTGTACTAGACCAGACCTCAGAAGGAATGCTTGCAAGTCCCTGGGTTTTCTCGGCAAGGGCACTTGCAGCAACAATGAAGGCGGGGTGTGCCTGGTCAAGCGTGTCTTGGTCGTAGATATCTGTAAAGAATGAGAGGTGACCAAGGTTGCTCTCAATAAGGATGTCCAGCTCAGAGGCGGTGTGTGATGCTGTATCAAGCTTGCCGAGCGCCTCAGCAAGAATGCCCACAAGCGGCAGCTCCTCAAAGGTAACCGCGCGGGTCAGATCAAAGTAATGGTAGACGTAGTCAATGCCGTGAGTGTCCAACTCGTGCGCAATGCATGGCAGAGGAGCATCAACCTCAAAGCCTGCAGGACGCTCTCTACCTGCACCGATATCACTGAGCGAGAGGGACGGTAGCTTGGCTAAGTCTTCTGGAGCATCAGGTGTTTCTTGCTCCAGACGAAGTGCCTCTACTTCTGCACGGATCTTCTCGACATCCTCATCGGTAAGCGTGGAGCGAAGCAGTGCAAGCTCAGCAGCCTCTTCCTGAGCGTCGCCCTCGTCTGTGGGGACAAGCTCAACCTGAGCTGCGTGTTTGCTGTTGCAGATAAGCTCCAGAAGCAGCTTCTCAAAGCTCTTTTGAACTGCAAGTTCTTTGACGTAGGCAATTGCGTCCTCGTAGCGGATGTAGTCCAGAGGACGTGCATCGTCATAGAGCCAGCTTGAGAGCGAACGCAACGTGTACTCAATGCCGTTTGAGTACGGTTGGTCATTCTCGCGTAGGTTAAATTCTGCAAGTGCAATGGAAGCATTGAGTTTCTCTGGATCAATGCCTTCAGTAGCAATTTTCTTGCAGGTGGTTTCTACCAGCTCACGGAACTTCTGAGCTGCGCCCTCTTTAAGGCCTTTAAGCTGCAAAAAGAGCATAGGCTGTGCAAGGTCATCGGAGAGGTAGTAGCTAAAGTCATCACCAAGCTCCGCATCAAGAATTGCACGCTTGAGCGGCGATTCATTGGAGCCCATGAGGGTGTCAAACAGAATGTCTGCTGCCATCATTTTGTTGCGCTGATCAGGCGTTCCAAGCACGTAGCCCAAGCCAACGCTGGAGTTGTCGGCTGTGGTGTTCATGCGGACCTGAGAAGGCTTGGGCAACACGGGTGCCTGTAGGTTAAGCGGATTAGGGGCATCTGCATCGCGTTTCTCGGCAGCTGCAAACCTCTGGGCAATGAAGGAGAGCTCACGCTCACAGTCAAGGTCGCCGTAGAGGAAGGTGTAGCTGTTAGAGAGGTCGTAGTGACGAGCATGGGTGTCCAGGAAGTTCTCGTAGGTGAGCTCGGGGATTGCACGAGGCTTACCACCGGATTCTTTGCCGTATGCGGTGTCAGGGAAGAGAACCTCGCTGACAGAATCGTAGAGAACACGGTCAGGGTCAGAGAGGGCACCCTTCATCTCGTTGAAGACAACGCCGTTATAGCTTAGATTGCCCTGCTCGTCAGCCTCTAGGTGCCAACCTTCCTGCTCAAAGATGCGCTTGCGCTTATAGATTGCAGGATGCAGAACGGCGTCCAGATACACGCTCATCAGGTTTTCAAGGTCAGCTACGTTAGTGCTGGCCACAGGGTACACCGTCTTGTCAGGGTAGGTCATTGCATTCAAGAACGTCTGCATAGAGGTCTTGAGCAGGTTAACAAAAGGCTCCTTGACAGGATAGGCATCGGATCCACAGAGAACCGAGTGCTCCAAGATGTGGAAGACACCTGTGTGGTCTACAGGAGGTGTCTTAAAAGCAATGGCAAACGAGCGATTATCGTCATCGCAGGCAAACCATATAAGGCGCCCACCTGTAGGAACGTGCTTAAAGATGTAGGCATAGCCAGAAATCTCGTTAACCCACTCAGCTGAGATTACCTCAAAGCTCTTGTCTTCTGCATGAAGCGTACCAACAGAAAACGCGCTGTCCATCTGCGAATACTTGGATGTCATAAGCTGCCAATCTATACGAAAACTTACGTGAGCATTAATGCCGTTTTAAACCATCTTGCCCATCTAAACCGTTTGGAGACTTGAGACTCCACACAAAGCGGGGTAAGGTGGATTTTTGTTATTGTGATACTACCGCGTCAGGGAAAAAGTGACACTTGTATCCGTATTTTGTAATGAAAGATTTATACCCAGATGAATGATTTCATTTCTCATGAGAGCGGTGTGGAGTCTTCTAAGGCTGCAGACGTTTTAGAGGCTTCTGCAGAAGAGGAAGCACTTGGCAGCGATGATGCTGAAATAACCCCTGATAACAAGAAGAAAATCTATCGAGGAATGCTCTTTGTACTGATTGGTGGTGCGTCTTGGGGTGCATTTGGGACGGCCGCTAAATACCTCCTTGATGTGTATCACGTAGATCCCATGTGGCTGATTGGTGTTCGTGAGCTTTGCGCCTGCTGGTTATTCTTGGGAACTGCTTTTGCGTTTGATAGAAAAAATCTCACAACTGTCATGAGGAAGCCAAAAGAGCTGACAAAAATATTTGTGGTTAGCTTGTTTGCTATTCTTTTCTCGCAGGTAGCCTATATTTATGCAGTTAATGCCACTAATTCTGGGACTGCAACCATCATGCAGTCGCTGGGTATGTTGGGGGTATTGGCTTTTGTCTGCGTGGTGGGCAAGCGCTGGCCTCGTCGTCGAGAGATTCTTGGTATTGTTTTGGCGCTTATTGGGACCTATCTCTTGGTAACAGGAGGAAATCCAGGCACACTTAACCTACCAACAGCAGGTATTTTCTGGGGCGTTATGTGCGCGTTTGCTCAGGCAGCTCTTTCGATTTTGCCAAAGCCTCTGATGGAAAAGTGGGGAAGCTTTACCGTTAACGGCCTAGCTTTTCTTTTCTCAGGCACACTCATTGCCGTGTTTTATCAGCCCTGGAACCATATGCCTCAGCTGGACGCCTTTGGTGTTTTGCTGGTAGTTATTGGTGTGCTGGTGGGAACCTTCTTGGCTTATGGGCTCTACCTGCAGGGCGTTAAGGACGCAGGCTCACTTAGAGCGGTCCTGCTGGGTACTATCGAGCCCGTTATGGCAACCATTACCACCGTACTGGTGCTTGGAACTACCTTTAGCGTTGCCGACCTCATCGGCTTTGCCCTTATCCTGGCGATGGTCGTGCTCACCGCCTAACCGCGCCCGACAACAAAAACCCCGCAGGTAAACTGCGGGGTTTTAACGTTTTTTAAAGGCTGTGTGGCCAGAGACTTAGATGAGTTCCATCTGCGTGAGAACTGCCGAGTACCAGCCGTTTGGATTAGCTGGGTTGTACTTTGCAGCTCCAGAAACAGAAAGCCTTCCGCCGTAACCAGCAGCAAGACCAGCTGTGTGATCCCAGATAGCCTCTTCCCAGCTACCCCAGCTTGAAGAGCCCCAGCCCCATGCGTTGTATGGGAGGAAGTTATACCTACCCTTTGTACTCTCAACTGCAGAAATAGCAGGCGATAAACGCGGATCAACGCCGTAGGCCCATGCAGCCTCGGCAAAGGTTGAGCCGTAGCCAGCAAGAGGGGAGCCAGCAAGATAGGCGTCAATTCGAGCGCCCCAGCTGCTTACAAAGTTGGTCTTATCGCTTGACCAGTCAACATTTTGAGCCGAAGGAGTTGATGGAGTAGTGACCTCAGTGGTATTACCAGAAGCGTTGGTAAAGGTGGTCTCAGTAGAAGCCTCTTTTAGTGCTTCTTCTGCAGCAGCTGCTTCTGCTGCTGCCTGCTGAGCTTGTTCTGCCTGCAATTGCTCTCTTGTTGCAATTGCTGCATTCATAGCATCCTCGGCAGCCTTTTTCTGCTTCTCTGCTTCTGCCATCTGTGCATTTAAAGATGACTGAGTCTCAGAAAGCTCTTTGCTAAGATCAACCAGGTGGTTGATAGCATCAGAATTTTTGTTCTGGATAATCTCAAGATACTGAACAACAGCAATCAAATCATTAAAGTTATCTGCCGATAAAAGCAAATCAATAATTCCCATGGAGCCCTGCTGCATGCGATACATTGCTCTAATAGACTCTGCAGCTTTTAGGCGCTGCTCTGGGAGTTGCTGTTCAATCTCTGCAATACGCGCCTCATTATCTGCAATCTGTTTTTGCAGCTCAGCTACACGCTGATTGGCGGCATCGTAATCAGAATTGGTTTGCTCTACCTTGGCCTGGAGCTCTTCAAGAGTCTCTGCCTGAGCTCTTGAGACGCCAAACAAAAAGGTATTAACAACAAGCACTGCTGCAAGGAGTGCTGCCATAAGGGTAGAGCATGAAGGTAAGCGTCTATGACGCATATATTTGTTCAAATCGACCTCCGCGATTGGGGCTTCCGATTAGTGCGCAGTTAGTGCCATCCGCTCATTACTGGCTTCAAGCGCAAGGTCAGATAACACTTGACCTCAAAAATACGCATAATCGCTTCTCTCCGCTCGTGCGAGGGTGTCAATTCTACTTGTTTTTGGCTCCAAATGCCAACTTTGCAGAAAACAAGGCACTTTTAAAGTAGTAAAGTCGTTAGGTAAAACCGTGAACGGTAGGAAAAGAAAGGGCGAACGGATTGCGTACAATAGGTTCGTAATCAGTCCCCAAGGAGGTTTTAGTGGAGTCGGCAATTTTGTGGATTGAAGCGCTTAAATCAGCGTTATTTGGCGTAGTTGAGGGTATTACCGAGTGGCTACCTATCTCATCAACAGGCCATATGCTGCTGCTCAATCAGTTTTTACCACTCAATGTCTCTGAAGACTTTTGGAATATGTTCCTAGTAGTTATTCAGCTTGGCGCAATTCTTGCAGTATGCGTGGGATTTTTCCACAAGCTCAATCCTTTCTCGCCAAAGAAATCCAAAGACGAGAAGCGCTCCACCTGGAAGCTCTGGGCAAAAGTGGTGGTCAGCTGTGTTCCTGCTGCAGCAATTGGCCTGCCGCTCAATGACTTCATTGAAGAGCATCTTGGAAGCCCTTTTGTTATTGCCGCAACTCTTATTTTCTATGGCATCATCTTCATTCTGCTTGAGCTCCATCGCGAGAAGATTGCTGCAGCAGTAAAGGTTGAGGTGCCCCGAGGCAAGCACATGAGCCCAGATGCTGCAGCATCCCTTAAGGCCCCCTCTGCCGACAACCTGGCCCGCGTACAAGACATTGACAACCTGGACTGGAAGACCGCGCTTGGAATTGGCGTTTTCCAGGTACTTGCAATTGTTCCAGGTACTTCAAGATCTGGTGCAACCATCCTGGGCGGTTTAGCACTTGGTTGCTCGAGGGCAGTGGCTGCTGAGTTTACGTTCTTCCTGGCTATTCCTACTATGGCCGGCGCTTCTGCGTTGAGACTTGTACGCTACTTTATGAAGGGCAATACCTTTACCATTCCCGAGGCAGTTATTCTGGGTGTAGGTTGCCTGGTAGCCTTTATTGTTTCGCTGGTTACGGTTCGTGCGCTTATGGGTTACGTCCGCAAGCATGATTTCAAGCCTTTTGGTGTGTACCGTATTATTTTGGGTATTGCTGTTATTGCATACTTCCTGCTTGTTAAGTAGTTTTTGACTTACAAGCATTACTACCTATGCATTTACGCGCGGTGAGTTTCTCGCCGCGCTTTTTTGTG
>CAUUGK010000037.1:0-9480 GCA_963544765.1 uncultured Atopobiaceae bacterium | reverse complement strand
GGCTTGCTCCACATCAGAGTGTTGTTGGCGTATCTGAGCAGGTAGATGGCTCTATTGGACCTCTGGACATCTCTTCTGTTCGCCAGTCAGAGCACATGGGTGCATCGCTGACTTCTGCAGAAATAGACTCTGATCAGCGCAAACAGCTTGAACTTGATTTGCGCCACGAGGCACTTGCAGTGCGTCGAGGCATCATCGAGCTGGCACATCGCTACAGCTCAACGCCCTTCCACATAGGCGGCGCATGTTCCGTGGCAGACATTGTCTCCGTGCTTTTGGGCAAGGTTATGCAAGTAGGAAACAGAGATTGCGAGTGGGAGCTTAGAGACCGCTTGATTCTCTCCAAGGCTCATACATCGCTGGCGCTGTTTCCAGCACTTCTACGTGCAGAAATGATCTCTCAAGAGGATATTGACCGCGGGGTCTTTGGACCCAATGCCGTTCTCTTTAAGCATCCACTGCGAGATCCTCAACGTGGCTTTGAGATCTCTGGTGGCAGCCTTGGCATGGGCCTGGGCTACGCTGCTGGCCTGGGGCTAAGCCTTCGCAGAAAAGATCTTTCTTCTCGCGTTTTTTGTATTCTGGGCGACGGCGAGTGCGACGAGGGTTCCATTTGGGAGAGTGCCGCGTTTATCGGCCACAACCAGCTTTCCAATGTGACGGTCATTGTTGACCAGAATCGCATGCAGTTGGACGGTCCTTGCGCATCCATTTTGGATACCGGTTCAATTGCAAGAAAGTTTGATGCGTTTGGTTTTGAGTCTGTCGAGTTAGATGGCCATGATGTGCTTGCTCTGTACGACGCATTAAAGCAGCAAACTTCCAGGCCTCGCGCGATTATTGCGCATACCATCAAGGGCAAAGGACTTTCGTTTGCCGAGAATAACGTCTCGTTCCACGACGCGTGTGTGACAGATGACCTCTATGAGCAGGCATTGCTTGATCTAAAAGTTGCAGAGGAGGCATGCTCATGCTAGATACATCTTTGCAGCCAGCGTGCATTTCGGCTGAAGAGTCGCAGATGCTTGCGGATATGAATACAAAAGAAGTGTTCGGCTGGGTTATGGGTAAGCTCGCTGAAGATGACGAGCTGCTAACTGTTGCTGTTGCCGACTATGGTCGTCGTTTGAACCTGGATCGCTTTCGAGAGCTTCGACCAGACGGCTACATCCAGTGCGGAATTGCAGAGCAGAACCTTATTGAAGTGGCGTCTGCCTGCGCAAATGAGGGCTTTCACGTTTTTGCACCGTGCTACGCCACGTTTGTGACATCACGAACGCTGGATCAGATTCGCGTCAACCTTGGCATGATGAAGTCGCCCGTGGTGCTTGTAGGTGTTGCTGCCGGCTGCGAATCTGCAGCTACAGGACCCTCTCACATGGCTGTGGAGGACATTGCGGTTACCAGGACCATCCCGGGACTATCCGTGTTCAATCCGGTTGATAATGCCCAGCTTGTCGCAACACTCATGGAGCTTGCAAAGCATCCACGACCGGCTTACGTGCGCATGACCTCGTGCGATGGTGTCAATCTGCATCCAGATGGTTACGTTTTTGATGACTCTGGTGTCGAGAAACTCTTTGAGTCAGCTGGCGCGGTGGGTGCGGCGTCCACCAAAGCCGCGACTACTGAAGCAGCGGCTACCACTCAACCAAAACACGTGACGGTTCTTGCAACAGGCGCTATAACCAGCCGAGTCATCGAGGCTGCTCAGCGAGCTGCAGAGCAGATTGCCGCTGAGCAAGCTGCTGCCCAAACGAACATCGAGGTCTACGGCGTGTCGATCGTCAAGCCACTTGACGCATCTCTGACGGAAATCTGTCAGAACTCTGACGTGATTATCACCGTTGAAGAGCACAGCGTTTTGGGTGGATTTGGCAGCGCAGTTGTCGAGCAGCTCAGCGCATCAGGCCCATGTCCGCAGGTAATACGTTTAGGCATGCCAGATACATACCTCGAAGCAGACGTTCACCACAATATTCTTGCGCGCGCTGGACTATCGGTTGAGGGTCTACAAGAGGTTATTCTCGCCAGCTGTTAAATAGAGGTCCAACAAAATAAAAACCCAAGGGAGCGTGCGCTGCCTTGGGATTTGCGTTTTATGGTGCCCCCAACGGGAATCGAACCCGTATTGCCGCCTTGAAAGGGCGATGTCCTAACCGTTAGACGATGGGGACGCGAAGAAAAAGTATAGCAAAGATGTTGCAGATTTCTAGGGCTAAACGACGCGATTTTGAGCTTTCATCTATTCTTCGTTTTCCCACCAGTCCAGCCCGGCCTTAAACGCGTAGTCGCGAGCGCTCTGAGTCACGCCGGGCACCGACTCAGCCCACGAAATAAATTCCGGCACGTCGGCGATAATCGCTTCGGCCTCGTGAACTGCTATTACGTTTTCAGCAAACGTGTCAGGCGTAAAGTTGATTCTGCACGGAATATAGAGATCAACAAAAGATGGCCTGAGCAGCGCATATGCCGCCCCCTCGCCGAGGTTGACAAAGCCTTTCAGCGCGCGCTTTGCCGCGGGCATGCGATTCAACTTGAAGAACAGCAGCGTAAACGCCAGACGCATCCAGGCATTTGACTGATACCCGCAACTCTCGTCAAGCTTGTGGAGCCCTTCCTCATCTTCCAGGCGAGCAAGAACATATGCCAAGGTAAAACGCGCACCCAGTAAATCTGTTGGCGAGAAGAACAGGAGATCTTCACAGGCTTTTTTGGAGAGCTTGAAGCAGGCGCAATCGGTTGCGACCTGGGCAATCTGTGCGTAGAGGCGCAAAAGTGGTCGAGCTTCAGCGCAGCTCCAAGCATCGCCGTGATTTTGCTTTGCTTGCTCTAGTTTTGGCCTAAATATGGGGTCAAATTCTTTTTGCAGGTCTAGCAGGTCGTTGAGGATCGCTGCAGGATGATTGTTGGAGATCTGCGCAAGGATTCGCTGGGCTTCAAGATTGATACTTGTGTTAGCAAGAGCTGGGTTTTCAATAATATTTGTCATTTGGTTATGCAAGAAGTTAAGCAGATCCATCCGACTTGCAAAGAAGTCAGCATCGGAATCAATTTCTTTAGTAATTCCAGCCTGATACTTGCCAATGGTATTGACGTATTGAGCAAAAGCCTTTTCTTCTTCGTCAGAAATAAAGTCTTCAGGCGAAGCTTCTACCGCAAGCTTCAACTCATAGAGAGCTGCCTCAGATACGATGTTCTTCTCTTGTGCACACTTAGCTACCAGGCGGTCTACCTGCTCACTGACCATATCGTTAGCGGAATGCTTAATCACTCTGCATCACCACCCGAGTGTGGATTATTTGGCCCATCAATATACGGTCCGCTTGGTCGCGGGCCAGCGGGACCTCCGGGGAAGCCGGGGCCGACCGGGCCGCCAGGGAAGCTGGGACCAGCTGGGCCGTCGGGAGCGGCGCCCGGACCATCGGGGAACGAATCAGCTGTAGTGAACAAGGCATTTGCCTGCATTTGAAGTTCTTTTTCTGCCAGCTCAACGGTCTTTGGGTCTCTCGCCCTAACTTGATCTGCAAGCCAACGTCCAAGAACACCGCGCCCTATCAGGTCATTTCCTTCTTGCAGCAGCACGGTGGCCTCTGCGATGGCAATGATGAGCTCGTCCTCAGAGTAGGGAAGCACGTTGAGACGAGAGAATTCTCCCTCGGGCAAATCCTTCTGCACGAAGCAACAAAGCGTTGCCTCCGGATAGCGCTCAATCAGCAGGTCAAGGTAGTGCTCAGCCTCAACCAACTCACGCTTTTTGAAGTGAATAGCCAGGCGAGCCAGCAAAATCCACGGGTCATCTGCCCCGCGAGGCGGATCTAGCTTGCGGTACTGATCCATGAGGTTGTCGAGGGCGTCTTCGTCCTCGAGTTTTGCGTATGCAAGCGCAAGCGTAAAACGAGCATCTGCTGCGTCCGCAGCGTCAAGCTCCAAGAGTTTCTCGCCATATGCAATGGCGTCTTTGTTGCGGCCGCAGATAAGCGCGCGAGAAGAAAGCGTGGCTAACCAGCGCTTATAGGGGTTGATGGCCAGGCGCTGGGCAAGTTCTGCCTGCTCGGCGGGAAGCCCTTGCGAGGACTCTTGCGCCTTCTGGTAGCACACGGCCTCAACCTGGGGGAGCTTCTCCACAAGGAACTGATAGTAGGAGTCAAAAAGCCTGCTATTTGAGGCGTTGAGCATGCGCTGGGCATCAAAACAATTGAGGTCCAGCTGAATGGCCTGATTGAGGAGGCGTTTTCCCTGGTCGATAAGGGCCTGCGCCTGGGATTCTTCGACAAACGGCAGGCGGTAATCAACAATCTCGGCCGCTTGTGCAACCAAATTGAACGCGCGGTCTTCGTCGGTTTGAGGGAGGGAATTGCGGTCGTTGGAGAATCGCCAGTTGAAGTCCTTCATCAGCGTAGCAATGCTGTCCTCGTCGCTGACTTGCGTGCGAGCAAAGCGGAGGATAAGCCGCTGGTAGTCTTCTTTTACCGGGTCAAACGCCACTGGATTCCTTTCTCTCTTACGTAATAATATCGCAGGTTATTGAGGTGTGCAGCGCAACTCCGCGAGCGTTGTAAGAAGATTGTGAACGGCAGACGGAAACGTTTGGAGTGGACGGGTTTCTCGCCAGATGAGCGTCAGTATCTTGTCAGAGGACTGCATAAATTTTCAACGATATTGCATAAAATGACACATTCATTTTGGTACAGATGTCCCAAAAGATATAGAATAGAAATGTTGAGAAGAAGTAATTGCGAAGAATGGCTTCGCTAGCCGCTTAGGGAAGTGGCACATAGTTAAGGAGAGGTTTTATGGGACGTTTTACAAATCCACGCGATCTGTATTTTGGCGAGGGCGCTCGTCACGAGGTTAAGAACCTCAAGGGAAAGAGAGCAGTTATCGTTTCTGGCGGCAGCTCCATGCGTCGCGGTGGCTTCCTTGATGACATCGAGAATGACCTCAAGTCCGCAGGTTTTGAGGTTGCTCACATTGAGGGCGTCGAGTCCGATCCTTCCGTTGAGACTGTTATGAGCGGCGCTGCTAAGATGAGCGAGTTCCAGCCAGACTGGATCATTGCTATCGGCGGCGGCTCCCCAATCGACGCAGCTAAGGCTATGTGGATCAAGTACGAGTATCCAGAGACCACTTTTGAGGACATGTGCAAGGTCTTTGGTCTTCCTGAGCTCCGCACCAAGGCTCACTTCTGCGCAATTTCTTCTACTTCCGGTACCGCAACTGAGGTAACCGCATTCTCCATCATTACCGATTACCAGAAGGGTGTTAAGTACCCAATCGCTGACTTCCAGATTACTCCTGACGTCGCAATTGTTGACCCTGAGCTCACTTACGGCATGCCTGTTAAGCTTGTTGCTCACACTGGTATGGACGCGTTGACCCATGCTATCGAGGCATACGTTTCTACCGTTGCTTCCATGTACACCGACGGCGACGCTCTCCACGCAATCCGCGAGATTGTCGAGTGGCTGCCAAAGTCCTACGCAGGTGACAAAGAGGGACGTCAGCACATGCACGATGCTCAGTGCCTCGCTGGTATTGCATTCTCCTCTGGCCTTCTGGGAATTGTTCACTCCATGGCTCACAAGACTGGCGCTGCATTCTCCGGTGGTCACATCATCCACGGTTGCGCAAACGCTATGTACCTGGGCAAAGTCATCCAGTTCAACGCTCGCGACGAGCGCGCAAAGACTCGCTATGCATTCATTGCTAAGGAGATCCTGCACCTCGAGGGCAACACTGAGGACGAGCTGGTAGCAGCACTTGTTCAGAAGATTCGCGACATCAATGACGCTCTTGACATCCCACAGGGCATCAAGAACTACGGCGAGGGCGGAACCAAGTCCGAGACCTCCATCATCGACGAGAAGGAGTTCTTCGAGAAGGCTCCAGAGGTTGCTCGCCTTGCTATCGAGGACGCTTGCACCCTCTCCAACCCACGCAAGCCTACTCAGGAGGAGATGGAGCAGCTGCTTAAGTGTGTCTACTTCGACCTTCCTGTCGAGTTCTAAGATCTAGCTTAGAGACTTAGCTTCGCTAAAAGCCTGGTAGCGTTCCGCTACCAGGCTTTTTTGTGTGCGGGTCCAACGGCGGGTGTGGGTGGGTGCGGGCGCGTACGTGCGGGCGGGCACAGCGACGTGCTGGTAATGTGTGCGCCGGCGCGGATGGTCGCTGCGACGTGCTGGTAACGTGCGTGGATACGTGTGCGGGCAGTCACGGCGACGTGCTGTTAACGTGTGCAGGCGTGCGCGGATGGGCATTTCGGTGTCAAAAGTTCCTCGAGTCACCTCCAAGTGGTAAAAAAGTCGTTTAGTTGGAAATTTCATTTTTCTGCATACAACGTTTGCCCAGATAAAAGTTTTTGAGGCGGTAAAAAATCGTCTTAGTTGGAGATAAATCAACCAAATTTCAATTTTCATTTCCAACTAAACGGGTTTTTTACCTTTTTCGGCACATAATTTTGAGCTCAAAAATTACGTATTCATGGAAATGAATTTAATTGCAGAATTATTCAGAATTTTGAAACCAAGCCAGAGAAGTTACATGATGAACTCCCGCAGGGTGCCAAACGACAAATCTTGCACAGATTTCCTGTGTGATTTCAAATCGGTCAGATTACTTGCGCCATTTCCGGGTATGGAATTCATACTTTTTCGCGAAGGAGTGCTATGGATTACTGTCTTTCGTACTTTTCAGCGTTTAATTTATTGATGAGTTCCTCTAGGCCATTTGATTCATCGTCGGCAGCAAATGCTATGGTCAGAGCGCCACTTGTTCCCGAGTCTACACCTGGAGCGGCCATGGAACGAGAGCTTGCTGTCTACTATGGACATCTGCCAGAAATACAAGGTGTGCGTCTTCACCAGGAGTCTAATAGTAAGGTTGACCTGCTAATTCGTGATGTGAATTCTGCGTCTACAAGAGCAAATGTTGCACTTCACATCTGTAATTCAAAAGTTTTGCCATCAATGCTCCTGCCAATAGGTGTTGACTTAAAAGGATTTGTGACATCTCCAGAATTCACTTACTTGCAAGTCGCTTCAAAACTCGATTTCATCGGAACAATTCTTGCAGGCAGCGCGCTATGCTCTGATTATTTTTTGAACCAAAATGGACACGGTGGAGTTTCGCAACGCCAAAATGGCCCTCTGACAAATCGCGCTGCAATTGCAAAGTTTCTTGCCACACAAGGAAGAAAGCGCGGCATCGTCCCAGCTAAACGAGCGCTTCAGCACATCGTAGAGAAAGCTCGGTCGCCCCGAGAAGCTTCGCTTGCGCTGCTATTGTGCCTCCCGTATAACCTTGGTGGCTTTAATCTAGGAACCGTCGAGCTCAATAGGCCAATTGAGCTGGAAAACCGATATGGCGAGAAAATCACTCGAATTCCTGACCTAACCATTCAGCTCAAGGACAAGAGGCAGAAGCGGGCTATGGTACTGCTAGACTACGATCCGGCAACTACACACTCTGGCGGCCAAAAAATCACGCGAGACCTGGACAGGGAAAACGAGCTGGTAACAGGCGTTCAGTGTCCGCATTTTTCGGTATCTGGCGAGATGCTTAAAAGCTTTGAAAGCGTTCAGGGCTTGGTCCGCCAGATTCGCGAGTCTACCGGAATAACAGCACGTGACACAACTATGTCAGATCTTGAAGAGCGACAGCGGGCATTATGGACACGACTGTTCAAAGCTAGGTAAAGTTCCGCTTGAGCCGAATAATAATTTGCCTGAACTTAGATGAACGCCCGTTCAAAACCAGGTAGCAAAACCAGCTGCCACGTCTTTTCTGCGCCGCTTGCCGTACAATAGAGGGGCACAAACCGCCCATAATCGCACAGCCAGAAGGAGAAAAAAGTGGAAGTCAACGGCCTTATCGACCATACAAATTTGAAGCAGAACGCAACCGCTGAGGACATCAAGAAACTTTGCGCTGAGGCAAAGCAGTACAAGTTTGCAACTGTTGCCATCAATTCTTGCTGGGTTTCCCTGGCTCATGCCGAGCTCGAGGGCTCTGGAGTTGGCATTACTTCCTGCATCGGTTTCCCTCTGGGAGCCGCTTCAACTGCAGCTAAGGTCGCCGAGGCCAAGCAGAGCGTTGCCGACGGCACTACCGAGATTGACATGGTCATCAACGGTGGCCACCTGGTCGCTGGTGACGACGACTACGTTATCGCTGATATCAAGGCTGTTGTCGAGGCCGCTGGCTCCGTGCCCGTTAAGGTAATCCTGGAGTGCTGCCTGCTTGATGACGAGCAGATCGTTCGTGCTTGCAAGGATTGCATGGCTGCTGGGGCTGCGTTCGTCAAGACAAGCACCGGCTTCAGCACCGGCGGCGCAACTGTTCATGACGTCGCTCTGATGAAGCAGACTGTCGGCAACACTTGCAAGGTTAAGGCTGCTGGCGGCATCCACAATAAGGCTGACGCTGAGGCAATGGTCGCAGCGGGCGCTGATCGCCTGGGCTGCTCCAGCGGAATCGCTATTGTCACCGAGTAGCTTGCTGAGCTGGAGTTTGCCGGACCGACACTTCACTGATAGGTGAATGAAAACGACCTCGTAGCATGTGCTGCGAGGTCGTTCTTTGTTGCAGTGAAAAGGGCACAAAAGCTGGCGAGAAACCCGTGTAAGCTGCAGCAACAATCGCGGCGAGAAACCCGTGCGAGCTGCGGCTTGCACCACCCGGATGCCGTGCGCTGCTGGTATCGCGGTTCACGCCGCGTCTGCCGCGGCTGGCATCGCGTAGTCGTTGCGCCAACTAGCTGACGACAACCTCGCCAAAGCCCAGACTGCGAGCCTGTGACTCAATCGCCTGCATACGCTCATCGCTTGGAGAAGGGGAGTTCTCCATCGGACCGCGGACGCCAAAGCGCCTGAACTTCATGAGGCGAATGCGCGTTTGCTCGACCTTCTCGCCAAGTGTTGAGGCAATGCCGTCAACAGCGGCTTCGGCGTCGTTCCAGCCCTCGGTAACGATGACGCGGACCTCTTCCAGCTTGTTTTGCTCGGCCAAAAACGCAAGGTTTTTGCGGACCGTGACGCCATTTTCGCCGGTCAGATGCTCAAACCACTGATCATCCCAGGCTTTAACGTCAAGCATGACGCCGGCCGAGAGGGCCAGCAGATCGCGGTACTCGGTGAAGTCGATGGTGCCGTTTGAGTCGATGAGGCAGTTCAGACCAGCTGCGTTGCAGTAGGTGAAAAGCTCGTAGAGGAAGTCGGGGCGGAGCATGCATTCGCCGCCTGACGTGGTGATTCCGCGGATGAACGGCATGTTGGAAATGCAGCGGTCGGCCACCTCGCGTGCGCTGAGCAGTTCAATCTTTGGCGTGGACTTATGCTGGCAAACCTTGATGCAGTTGTCGCAGTTGATGCAAATGGAGTTGTCCCACACAACTTTGCCGTTAGCCACGGACAGGGCGTGAGCTGGGCATGGCTTGACGCATGCCTGGCAGGAGATGCATTCCACCTGGGTCTCGGGGTT
>CAUUGK010000036.1:0-9531 GCA_963544765.1 uncultured Atopobiaceae bacterium | reverse complement strand
TACTTGATTGCAATGTATTTTTTACACGTTTCTTTGCTGTTATGCAACAACAAAGGCGCAGATAATTGAAAGAACATTACTTGAAGTGGTAAGTGCACATCTGACCTGCATATATAAAAGGTTTAATTTTTAGTACAATCACTCCAATTAGTACAACTGTCTTATTGAGGAACTCTTTTATAGCTCTTTTTTGAGCATGATAATTTCGCTCGTTCTGTACTCTTCAACAAATCCATTCTTTAGAAACATCGTGACTGATGGATTGTCTATGGCAATATCATCGTAGAGCAGCTTAATGCCATTCTGTTTAGCTGCTCCACAGAGCAGATTCAGCCCAATGCTGCCATAGCCCTTTTTTCTATACGGAGCATAAACTATGACATCTGCCATATAGAGATTTTGATCACTGTCGTAATGGTAGGCAATCTCTCCAACAAAAGTATCGCTGTTATCCCTTAAATACCTGTAATAACGTTTATTCTCGTGTTTTGCAATCCAGTAATCATACCAGCCATGCCACACTTCTTTTGGAAAGGGAATTGTTCCTCCCCAGGCATGGTTATATGACATCGTTTGTTCATCTGCCATCATCTTCTGGCGAAACCAAAGGTCTTTTAAAGACGGTGTATAAAGGGTAATGGGGCTTTCGCTTTCTTCTTTCATCAGTAGATCCACGTGTCCCTTTCTTATCATTTTTTACGCTTAAGCAGGCAAACGTTTTCCACATGGAAGGTCTGTGGGAATAGGTCTACTGGTGTGACGCTCACAGGTTTGTATGAGCCAATCTCAACAAAGCGTTTAAGGTCACGCGCAAGTGTTGCGGGATCACAAGAAACGTATGCAATAGCACGTGCAGGTTGCTTAGAAAGCTGCTGAATAACCTCAGGAGCAAGTCCTGCGCGAGGTGGATCAACAATAATCACGTCAGCATCTGTGTCAGGGAATTCTCTTCCCGCATCTCCGCCTACTGCGTCAACGTTATCAAGCTTAGCCAACTCAAGGTTGCGACGAAGATCTCTTACCGCTGGGCCATAGGCTTCAACAGCAGAAACAAATCCCGCACGCTTTGCCAGAGGAAGCGTGAAGGTTCCCGCACCACAATAGAGGTCCATAGCTTCGTCATCTGGCTGAACATCCAAACCAGAAAGTACAAGCTCAACGAGTTTCTCGGCACCCTTGGTATTGACCTGGAAAAAAGAAGGAGCAGAAAGCTGCATCTTCTGGCCGTCAATCAGCTCGCTCCATGAGCCGGTACCACTCAGGCGCTCAACGCCTACAACACGGCGTGCTTTACTAGGACCTTTGGTCATTACGCGGACAACACTTGTTGCTTTTACTGCGTCGCCTAAAACGCGAGCCACTTGTGCGCGTGGGAAGCCGCTCGGAGCGGTCCAGAGGGCCACTTCAAGCTCTTTAGTGCGTCTAGACACTCTGATGCCAATACGTTCTATATCAAGCTCGTGAGAGCCCGAGAGATAGGAGAGGGCGCCGCTTACGGCGCCGACTGCCTTTTGGTTGCTTTTATCCAATAGCGGACAGTCTTTAATGCGGACAATGTCCTGTCCGTTAGGCGCATACATGCCTACCAGCGTTTTATTGCCATTGCGCTTAAATGCAAGTTCGATTTTGTTGCGGTATCCCCACGGCTCGCCAGGGGAAACAATATCTTTTACCAGTTCAGAAACATCGTCGGGTGAAAAGTGCCCAATGCGTTCAAGAGCAGAGACTACGCCGTTGCGTTTCTCGACAAGTTGCTGTTCATAGACAATATTGCCCCAAGGAGTGGCGCCCGTGAGCGCCACAAAGGGATTGGGGCGAGGCTCTCTAAACGCAGATGCTTCCAAGACCTTTACAAGTTGTGCGCGAGAAAACCTATCTGAGTCCTCGGTAATCTGCACACTGACGGTATCTCCAGGGACGGTGCCTCCAGAGATAAAGACTGTTTTGCCTTCTTGAGTATGAGCGATGGCGTCTGGGCCATAGCTCATGCGTTCAACATGTAAGGTGAGCTCAGACACTTAGTAGACCATTCCCATGGCCTCGCGAACCTCATCGAGCGTGGCGTTAGCAATAACGTTTGCACGAGCGTTTCCGTCGTGGAGGATATCGCGAATAAGATCTGGCTGAGCTGCAAACTCTGCGCGCCTCTGACGAATTGGCTCAAAGTAGGTGTTAACGGCATCGATGACGTAAGCCTTGAGCGCTCCGCCGCCTCCCATGCCAATCTCGTCAGCAATTTCTTTTGGATCACGGCCAGTACAAATGCCAGCAGTAGTGAGAAGCGCAGAAACGCCAGGACGATTGTCTGGATCAAAGGTAATCATGCGCTCGGAGTCAGTCTTGGACTTTTTAATGAGTTTGGCAGTTTCTTCAGCTGTCATAGAAAGCGAGATAGCGTTACCGTAAGACTTGCTCATCTTGCGACCATCAAGACCAGGAATCAATGGGGTAGAGGTGAGAAGGCCAGAAACTTCTGGGAATACCTTTCCGTAGCGCTCGTTAAAGCGACGAGCAATTTTAGAAGTAATCTCGATGTGAGGTAGCTGATCGCGACCAACAGGAACAATATTTCCTTTGCAGAAAAGAATGTCGCATGCCTGGTGCACAGGATAAGTGAGGAGAAGGCCTGTAAGAGCATGACCAGATGCTTCCTGCTCTGCCTTAACGGTTGGGTTTCTATGAAGCTCAGACTCGGTAACAAGCGAGAGGAACGGCAACATAAGCTGGTTGAGAGCTGGAACTGCAGAATGCGTGAAAATCATAGTCTTCTCTGGATCAATTCCGCAGGCCAGATAATCAATAACCATATTGTAGACATTGTCTGCAATATGCTCAGTGGTATCTCTGTCTGTAATAACCTGGTAGTCAGCAATAATAATATTGGTATGGACACCAAGATTTTGGAGTCTTACGCGCTCAACAATAGTGCCAAAGTAATGACCAAGGTGAAGTCTTCCAGTAGGTCGGTCACCAGTAAGCATGTTGTACTTTCCTGCATGCTCAGCTAAATCCGCCTGGATTTCATCAGAACGGCGAACAGCTGCTTCATAACTGCCTTCATTTGGCATAGTGACTCCTTGTTAATCTCAAATTTTTGCTTTCATTATTTTATTTCAATAAAAGTATTTTCCTCACACAATCTTTAATTTTATCAGCCTTAATTTCCATCTGCCCTAATTTCTGTAAGCGGTATTTTTAATGCGTTTACGGAATTATATGAATTTATCATGCAGTATATATAATGAAAAATACCTATAGACTACTTAGGTAGTTTAGAGGAAATTATGAAATGGGAAAAATAGTTGGGTGGGATACTATGATCCTTGGAATGGAGTTTCCGTTAGTAGGAATTTTGCTTCAACCTGCGTTTTGGATAGTACTTTTGTTGATTGTTTTAATTGTTTTATTTGTAACTAAAAAGTCCAAGTAATGCTTCTTATATATCTAATTTGATTCGTAGGACAAGTTTTAGATTAATAGAAAAATATCCGCCGCATCGTTAAGCCATTGTATCGATCATAGGTATTTAACATCTACTGCTTTCCAAGCTTTTTGCGTTCAAGGGCACGAGCAATGAGGATTTGCTTGCGCAGCTCTGGAATCTTTTTTCCATCCATCGCAGGAGTGTCAGCAAGTTTGTAAGGGATACCTAGCTCTTCGTACTTTTTTACGCCCATCACATGATAGGGAAGTACGTCTAATCCAATAACATTATCCCAGTGAGCAATAATCCTACCAACACCCGCAAGTTCTTCTGGTGAATCAGTAATTCCAGGCACTACAACATGTCTGATAAGCACTTTAATACCTCTACGATTAAGCTCATCGCCAAACGCAAGTGGTCTTTCTGAGCCAACTTCGCAAAGACTAATGTGGCCCTTTGGATCAGAGTGCTTGATATCAAGGAGCACCAAATCTGTGTTATTTAGAACGCGCTCAAATTTTTCTGGGGTTTCTGGATTGTAGGCAATTCCAGAAGAGTCAAGACAGGTATGAATGCGTCCACGAGGGTCATTATGAGCCGCCTCAAACAGAGCGCCGATAAACTCAGGCTGAGCGAGTGGTTCGCCGCCAGTGGCTGTAATTCCGCCGTTTCTATAAAAAGCTCTATTGCGGTCAAAGGTGGCAAGAATTTCTTTTACCGATTTTTCTGTTCCAATACCAAATTGCCAGGTATCTGGGTTGTGACAATAGGCGCAGCGCATTGGGCATCCCTGAGTAAACACAACCAGGCGAGTTCCAGGACCATCTACAGTACCAAAGGTCTCAATAGAGTGGACCCGCCCACAAACTGTGAGCGGGTCATTGAGATCCATGTGAGTATCAGAACAAGACATGGACAAGAAATCCTTAGAGAGCGTCGTGGAAGGTACGAGAAATAACGTCGTCCTGCTGCTCTTTGGTAAGGGAGTTGAACTTAACAGCGTAACCAGAAACGCGAATGGTCAGCTGAGGATACTTCTCTGGATGTGCCTGAGCATCAAGAAGAGTGTCCTTGGTGAAAACGTTAACGTTGAGGTGATGACCGCCCTTCTCGGCATAGCCATCAATCATGTTTACCAGGTTGTCAATCTGCTCGGAAGCTACTTCGTTGGACTGCATGTGTTTCTCCTTACGAGTTTGTTGGCGAGAAGAAACGTGTAGATAGATCTTCTCGCCAGGGCTTGTTATTTACGATCCTCAGCACCTTCAGCTGCGGATGGGTCTGCTTCACAGGCGCAATCAATCTTGTTCTCAATCTGAATGTCAAGATTCATATCTGAGAAGTCGATGTGCTCAAGGTCAAGCTCGCTGCCATGGAAGTAAACATCGGAGCCTTTACCAAGGGCATTAGGAATGATTGAGAAGGTATTAGAAATACCATCCTGTGCGTCGTTGAATGGAAGCTTAGCAACGGAGGCTAGAGATGCAACGGCACCGTGGGTATCGCGGTGGTGCATTGGGTTAGCACCAGGAGCAAAAGGAACGCCTGCACGACGGCCATCAGGGGTGTTGCCGGTAGCCTTACCATATACAACGTTAGAGGTAATAGTCAGGATAGATGTGGTTGGGACAGAATCACGGTAGGTGTGGTTCTGGCGAATCATGTTCATGAAGATCTCAACGATGTCATGAGCGATGGTGTCAACACGGTCGTCATCATTGCCGTACTTAGGGAAGTCGCCCTCAGTGACGTAATCGGTAACAAGACCAGTCTCATCGCGGACAACTCTTACCTTTGCATACTTGATTGCAGAGAGTGAGTCAGCAACAACAGAAAGGCCCGCGATGCCTGTTGCAAACCAACGGTGAACATGCTCATCGTGCAGGGCCATCTGAATACGCTCATAGCTGTACTTATCATGCATGTAATGGATTGCGTTAAGAGCGTTGACGTAAACGCCTGCAAGCCAGCGCATCATGTCCAGATATTTGGAGAAGACATCGTCGTAATCAAGGTACTCACCCTCAACTGCGCGATACTTAGGGCCAATCTGCTCGCCGGTCTTCTCGTCACGACCGCCATTGATTGCGTAAAGCAGGCATTTAGCAAGGTTTGCGCGAGCGCCGAAGAACTGCATCTCTTTACCAACGCGCATGGAGCTTACGCAGCAAGCAATTGCGTAGTCATCGCCATGATAGACGCGCATAAGATCGTCGTTCTCGTACTGGATAGAGCTGGTGGTAATAGAGATCTTTGCGCAGTAGCGCTTAAAGCCCTCTGGAAGCTTGGTAGACCACAGAACAGTTAAGTTAGGCTCTGGGCTGGTGCCCATGTTTTCAAGCGTGTGGAGCCAACGGAAGCAGGACTTGGTGACCATAGAGCGGCCATCAACACCAATACCACCAATAGACTCAGTAACCCACTGAGGGTCTCCAGAGAAGAGTTCGTTGTACTCAGGAGTACGAGCAAACTTGACCATACGAAGCTTCATAACCAGGTGGTCAACAATCTCCTGAATCTCTGACTCAGTGAAGGTGCCACGAGTAAGATCGCGCTCTGCATAGATGTCCAGGAAGGTGGTGTTACGACCAATGGACATTGCAGCACCATTCTGCTCTTTTACAGCAGCAAGGTAGCCCATGTAGAGCCACTGAACAGCCTCTTTGAAGTTCTCTGCAGGACGGCTCAAATCAAAGCCATAAATCTCACCAAGCTGCTTGAGTTCTTTGAGAGCGCGGATCTGCTCAGAGAGCTCCTCGCGATGACGAATGGTTTTCTCATCCATGATGGTGCTGGTGCCATTTTTCTGATTTGTTTTGTCAGCAATAAGAGCATCGACACCGTAGAGAGCAACACGACGATAATCGCCGATGATGCGGCCGCGGCCGTATGCGTCAGGCAGGCCAGTAATGATGTGGGAGTGACGGCATTTACGCATGTCCTCAGTGTAGACATCAAAAACACCAGCGTTGTGAGTTTTGCGACGATAGGTGTAGAAGTCAACAATCTCTGGGTCAACCTCATAACCGTAGGCTTTGCATGCAGCCATTGCCATACGAACGCCGCCGTCTACCATCAGAGCGCGTTTGAGGGGCTTGTCAGTCTGGAGACCAACAATCTGCTCAAGTGGCTTGTCAATATAGCCAGCCTCGTGGGAGGTGATAGTGGAAACCTGCTTGGTATCCATATCAAGTACGCCACCGTTTGCGGTCTCTTGTGCAAAGAGATCCATAACATCCGCCCAAAGCTTTGTAGTAGCCTCAGTTGGACCAGCGAGGAAGGAATCATCACCGTCATAAGGGGTGTAATTCTTCTGGATGAAGTCTCGGACATCAATGGCTCTTTGCCAGTTGCCACCGACAAAGCCGTCCCAAGCCTCCTGTGCTGGTGTTTCCTGCATAACACACTCCTTTTTACACGGACAATGTATATGTCCGCGTTCATGCTGAGCGTGTTGAGTGGGGCATGACCGCTCAGCAGTTTACAAATAGCAATCTTGAGACTAATTTTGACAGCAGGTATGTCTTTGGACAAATGACGTCAAATATTAGTTACGACCTCTAACTTTACTCAATATGTAGTGCCAAACAAGTGACAAATACGCAATATTTTGACAAGTTAGAAACGGTTTACATTTGTGCAGGTCAGGAATTTGCTAAAAAGAAAGCTATATAAAAATTGTTGAGAATTAATCACATTTATTGCGACAGGTGTCTATTTCTTCTTCAAATGTCCACAAAAATGTTGTTATTCTTAGCTAGAGGGGAGGTTTCATGGATACTGTGACATTAGAAAAACAGCGTTTGCGAGAAGAACGTCTAGCAGCAAGAGAAGCTCTTTCAGAGCAAGAGAGGTTCGAGCTTGATGATCGCATTACTCAGAAACTTCTTGCAACCTCTGAATATGCAGAAGCAACTACTGTTTTAACGTATGTTTCTGTTTCATCTGAAGTTTCTACCAGGATGTTTATTGAGTGCGCTCTACGCGATGGAAAAACGGTGGCGGTACCTCGTTGTCTACCTGGACATTGTTTAGAGTTTGTTGCCATCGCTTCTTTAGATCAACTTATTGCTGCTCCTTTTGGTCTACTTGAACCGCCAATAGAATTACCGGCTTTAACAGAAGGGCAGATGGACGCTTCAATCTGCATTGTTCCAGCACTTCTTGTTGATACAAAAGGGTATCGCTTGGGTTATGGTGCTGGTTTTTATGACCGGTTCTTGTCTACGTACCCTGGCAAGAAAATTTGTCTTGCTTACCAGCAAAATTTGATTCGGACAACGCTTCCTCATACAGCATTTGATGTTGCCGTAGATATGGTGATAACCGAGTCAGATGTACTTACGTGTGCATAAAAAACCTGCTGCAATTTAGCATTACAGCAGGCTTGTGTTTCTCGCCAAGTGGCTATAAGCAACTGGCTATGCTTCATCTTTGAGATGAACCGCCATCAGTTGGATTGCTTCTCTGTAGCTGTCAATTCCTTTACCAGCAACTGTAGCAAAGCATGCGTCCTTTATATAAGAAATGCGCCTAAAGTCTTCTCTGGTAGAGATGTCGGTAAGATGCACCTCAATCATGGGAATTTGCACGGCTAGTGCCGCGTCAAGCAGGGCAACTGAGGTGTGTGTATAGGCGGCAGAATTGATGATAATGCCATCGTAGCTGCCCAGGGCGTCCTGGATCGCATCAACTAGATCACCCTCATGGTTTGATTGATAACACACACAATCAGAGAAACCTTGAGAGAGGGCTTCTTCCTTACAAGTCTCTATAAGGGTTCTGTAGTCAGCTTTTCCATAAATCCCTGGCTCACGAATGCCCAGCATGTTGATGTTTGGGCCGTTGATTATGAGTAGGCGAGGAGCGTCGAGGTCATCCTCATAGTTGTCTTCAAAGTCGTCTGCGTCTAAGTCAGAGGCAAGACTGTCAAAGTATTCTTCGTCTTGATCAAGGGTATTTTTTTGAGTAAGCAAAGAGATTAGCTCATCCACCTCTTCGTTGTGCTGAGCGGGAAGATCTGCTCGCTTCTCATCTAACGAACAAAAAGTCTTTTCTGGCTCACCCAAAATGTGATTAAGGGCATCATTTACTTGACGCACAAGATTGGGGCCAAAGACCACCTCTAGTCCGTTGGCGCCTTTTCCTACAATGCCAAGAACTCCAGTGGCTGTGGCCAGTTGTTCGTGGTCTATAAGCGTCATATCATTGATGGAAAGACGAAGTCGTGTCATGCACACTTCGTTGTGAGTTAAGTTTTTTGAGCCGCCTATTGCATTTAGAATCTCGTGAGCAATAGCATTGCTGTCCATTGGATATCTCCCCAAGTATGACCACATATCAAACACTTAACCGTTTGACTTGGTCTAGCATCCTTGTAGTCTTATGAATACACACCTACGAGGCATAAGTATAGGGGCTTTAACGTGCCAAAATTCAAAATCTGCAAACCATCCGGTGAACGGTTAAAAAATAACTGCGAACGCTTACTGTTATGCTTAAAGCGTGTCGAGAAGACCCTTGGCATCTGCGTCTGGATTACCGAGACAAGAAAAGGTCAAGTCAGCCCATGCTTTGTAGAGCGGAATACGTACTGCAGCAAGATTCTGAACACCCATACGTTCTGAAAGAGGTCTGCCGACAATAGCTAGGTCTTCAAGCGGGCGCGTAAGATAGACAAGCTTTCCATTTTGACGGAGCGCTTGGTAGTTTGAAGGTGTGACAACTACGCCACCTCCACAAGAGATCACCGCACCACTCATACTGGAAATCTCTTGAATTACCTCATGTTCTAGACGTCTAAATGCTGTTTCACCGTGTGTTTGTAGGTAGGTTGCCGCTTCGCAGTGAGCTTTCTGCTTGATGAGAAAATCAGTGTCTATCCAGGGACGATTCAGGAGTTTTGCTAGGGCTTCTCCCGTAGAGGTTTTTCCAACTCCCGGCATACCAATAAGCACGATGTTTTCTTTTGAAGCATGGAGCTCACGCGAGATGTTTTCTATCTGAGAGCCTGATACTTCTTGACCCAAAAAGAGCGAGCTTGCTCTAGCTGCTTGAGCCACCAGCATTTTTAAACCATTTGCATTGAGTATTCCAAGACTTTCTGC
>CAUUGK010000035.1:0-9661 GCA_963544765.1 uncultured Atopobiaceae bacterium | reverse complement strand
ACCTTTGACTACCTTGGCCGTAAGGAGTGCAGCGAGGTTGACGCAGGTGATATTGCGGCAATCGTTGGCGTTGATAACACTGATATTGGTGACGTCTACACTGATCCAGAGAACCCTGTTGAGTTGGACCCAATTGAGATTGATCCACCAACCCTTTCTATTATTTTTGAGCCTTCTACCTCGCCACTTGTTGGCCGTGAGGGAGACATTGTTGGTGGCCGTCAGCTCAAAGAGCGCCTGATGACAGAGCGCGAGAATAACGTCACCATGCGCATCGAGGAGCTTCCTGATAAGACGGGCATTGAGGTTTCTGGCCGCGGTATTCTCCACCTCTCTGTTCTTATGGAGAGCATGCGCCGTGAAGGCTTTGAATTCCAGGTTGGTCGTCCTCGCGTTCTGTTCAAGAAGGATGCTCAGGGCCACACGCTTGAGCCTATTGAGCAGGCTGTTGTTGAGTGCAATCCAGAGTATGCCGGCAAGGTTATTGAGGTCTTTGGTAACGTTGGTGGCACCATGTCTATCATGGACACCGGCGAGACTCAGACGCACCTTGAGTTCAAGATTCCAACCCGCGGCATCATGGGCCTCAAGACGCGCGTCATGAACGTTACCCACGGTGACGCTGTCTTCTACCACACCTTCCTTGAGTACGGTCCTTTTGCAGGTGATATTGGTAGCCGCCAGAACGGCGCCATGATTTCCATGTCCACCGAGAAGGCTGTTGCGTATGCACTTGGCACGCTCCAGGAACGCGGCCAGCTCTTTGTTTCTCCAGGCGTTGAGTGTTACGAGGGTATGCTGGTTGGCGAGCGTTCAAGGCCAGGCGACATGGTTGTTAACATTGCACGCACCAAGTCTTTGGGCAACCAGAGGTCTTCAACTGCAGATATTTCAGTTCAGCTGACTCCTCCACGCCTGTTTACGCTGGAAGAGGCCCTGGAGTACATCATGGACGACGAGCTTGTTGAGATTACGCCACAAAACATCCGCATGCGTAAGCGCATTCTTTCCGAGACTGAGCGCCGTAAGTGGGCAGTCCGCAACGGCATGGTTAAGAAGTAACAGCGTCGTTTACAGACAACCAATCTGGCGAGAAAAACTTGCGGCTGCAAGGGTTTCTCGCCAGTTTTGTTTTAGGGAGTTCACATGCGGGTGATTATGATTTTGCAGCGTGCTAGCGTCGGCTTTTAGGCCTGGCGCACAAAATAGCGCAGCTTTGGTAGGTTCTGCCGAAGAATCGACATGTTTCTAATCAAGAGAGCCGGGCAGCTAGGCGGTTGCACCGCTTGATATACATTTCTATGCATAAACTTAACCTAATATGCTAGAAAATGAATAGCATCATATAAAAGATTTAACTATAGGTAAATTCCGCACCTAAGGAACACACCAAAGTCGGATATTCTGCTCAGATGCGGGCATTTTACACATCTAATGACGATAATCTGCATGCTTTAGCTATTTTCAGCGTCATGTATACGTCTTTTTGACAGATTATCCGACTTAGGTGTGTTTTGAACTGCCTCCTATTTCTCGTGTCCAAGAAATGGGAGGCAGTTCAGAATGCTACTTTGATGGGGTGTTCTGCTCAGGCTGCTTACCAGGCTTCTGAGCTTTGTGACGAAGCTTGTTAACACTGCGCATTACGTGCGGCGTAAGGTCAACGTCAGCCGGAGAAAGCACGTTGTACTTGAGCGACCAACGCCTCAGGCCAACGGTAACAGCAACGCAGACAACTGCCGCCCAGATTTTGGTGACGCCTACATAAGAGACAAGCGCCCAGTAGGAGGTGGCGCCAGCAACCGCGCAAAACGCGTAGAGATTGCTTCGCTGGAAAATACGAGGGATGTTGCCAAGAAATACATCGCGAAGCATACCGCCACCAACGCCCGTAATGCTTCCCATCAAAACAACCGAGAAGGGAAGCAAGTGATATACCAGGGCTTTATCGGTACCAACGACAGCAAAGAGGCCAACGGAAATAATGTCGGTCCACTCAAGCATGCGAGGGAATCTGTCAAGCGGTTCGGGGAACATAAACAGCAAGACAGCGGTAAAAACGGCTGCCGGAATGGCGTAGGGCGAGTTGAGCATGTAGACGCCGCCTTCTTGCATCATGACGTCTCTGATAAGTCCGCCTCCCAGACCACCCAAAAGACCAAGACCCACAAAGCCCACAAGGTCCAAGTGACGATCTCTTGCAACCAAGATTCCCGAGATTGCACCAATAATTACTGTTAGAAGGTCTAGCCAGTAGGGGATGCTCACAGAAATTGCATCTGTGCCATACGGCGAGAAAATCGGTGGCATCCATACCTCCTACTGGTGTTTTTGGTTTTATTAGTATGACAATACTACACAAGTATTAAAAATACACAGAACTTCTCGTTCTATATTGGTGAGAAATCCGCTATACTGTCCCGTGCGGTTTTATATGGAGAGTTGTCCGAGTGGCCGAAGGAGCACGATTGGAAATCGTGTAGGCGTCTAAAGCGTCTCCAGGGTTCAAATCCCTGACTCTCCGCCAGAATTTTCACGGCGCCTACGGGCGCCGTTTCACCCTTCGGAGGGGTGGCAGAGTGGTTGAATGCGGCGGTCTCGAAAACCGTTTACCCCTTCTAGGGGTACGAGGGTTCGAATCCCTCCTCCTCCGCCATTTAACATTTTTATTTGATTAATTGTTACCAATAAAGATATATTTATTTTTCGATTTTATATAGAATGTTTAGGCTTTGTAATTCGATGTCATCTTTTTTGACACGAGGGGAGAGTTAAATGGCTGTTTCAGCAGATGAGTTGAATGGCTACAGGCGCGATCGCTACTTTGCACGCTCCTGGGCACTTCTGACTCTGGAAAAGGGTTGGTGGAAGCCTGTCCTTATTATGGCTCTGTTTGGTCTTATTCCAGTTGTCGGAATTCTTGCACTTGTTGGCTATGCACTTGAGACTGCACGCGTAACTGCATGGGGCATCAACGCTGGTCCAAAGCAGAAAGACCTTAAGTTTGGTACCTATATTGTTACCGGCTTCAAGGCAGTTGTTATTGCACTTGCCTTTGGTCTGGCATACAGCATTGCAACGGGAATTCTTTCTTTCATTCCAGTTATCAATCTGATTCTTATTCCAGTCTTCATTGTTGCTGCATTTGTTTATCCACTGTGCATCAATGTTGTTCAGGTCCGCGCATCAGTTTATGGTCGCATCTCTGCAGGTTTTGCTTTTAAGAACATCTTTGAGATGATCAAGCACGACATGGGCGGTCTGTTCCGTATCTTTGGTATGGGCATTGTACTTGGCATTGTTACCTCTATCATTATGGGAATCATTGGTGGTAGCGCTGCAATTAGTATGTTCGTTAACATTGGTGCTCAGGCTATGGCCATTGCAAGAACTCAGAATATTTCCAGCCAGAACCAGCTTGGTCTTGTCGTGCTTGCTCTTCTTGCACGCGGCTTCATTCAGATGGGACCAATCTTCCTGGTTATTGGCTATATTGGTCACGTTGTTGGTCTTATCGTTATGCTTCTTATGCAGAACGCAATCGCTCTTTGGATGCGTCAGTTCAACGTTCCTGCATGGGGACAGAGCAATGATCCACTGCCACCATTCATTAACGATCCACGTGATGGCGCAGCCGCTGTATATTCAGCTCCAGCACCAGTGGCTCCAACCGCTCCAGCAGCAGCCGCTCCTGCAGTAGCACCAGTTGCTGTTCCTGTTGCAGCACCAGTAGCAACCCCAGCTCCAGCAGCTCCTGCAGCGCCTGCTGCCCCAGTTGCTGCTCCAGCTCCAGTTGCACCTGCAGCGCCTGTTGCTGCTCCAGCTGAGCCTATTGCGACTCCAGTAGCACCTGCTGCACCAGTGGCTCCAGCAGCACCAGCAACACCAGCAGCACCAGCAGCACCTGCTGCGCCAGTGGCTCCTGTCGCTCCAACTGCACCAGCAGCACCTGTTGCTCCTGCGGCTCCTGCGGCTCCTGCGGCACCAGTCGCACCTGTTGCGCCAGCAGCACCTGTAGCTCCAGAGGTTCCTGTCGCTCCCGCAGCTCCAGAGCCTGCACCTGCTTCGACTGTTGTTGAGCCAATTATCCCAACAACTCCAGAGGCTCCTGAGGCACCAGCTGCTCCAGCAGACGCACCAACTCAGAATCCTGAGGGACCTGCAGCTCAGTAAAGTAGAGCATATATAAAAGAGACGGCCATCATGCAGATTGTGTGATGGCCGTTTTTCTTTTTCAATCCCATGTTTTTAAAATTGCGCGAGTGACCATGCCTTAGAAAGATTCGCGTCAGATATTTGCAAGATTAGAGGTAAATAAGAAACAAATTGCCGATTTAAGCTTTATATGTGGACTGCATGTGAGAAAGTTTGTGGGCTAGTTTCGTATTTGAGCATTTATGTGGTATGATGCTTGGTCGAACTTTCCTGCTTCGGGTGCACCTTCACTTCCCGAAGCCATTAGCCCAGAGGAGGTGACAATATGAAGGCCTATGAACTGCTGTTTTTTGTTGATCCAGCTTCCACCGAGGAAGTTCGCGCTGGTGTGATGAAGCGTATTGACGTTGCTATCACCACTGACGGCGGAGTAGTCGACAGCGTCGAGGACTGGGGTAAGCGTAAGCTTGCTTTTGAGATCGACGATCTTACCGAGGGTGACTATACCCTCATCAATTTCCATGCAGATCCAACGCAGATTGCAGAGCTCGATCGAGTCCTGCGAATCAATGATGCTGTTAAGCGTCACATGATTGTGCGTCGAGTCGATAAGGACTAAGTCCTTGTAATGGAAAAGTGGAATTATTCCACGATGAGAGGTAGTGAGATTTATGAGTATTAACAGGGTTAACATTTCGGGCAACCTGACCCGTGACCCGGAGCTTCGCTCCACAGCAGGCGGTACCCAGATTCTATCCTTCGGCGTTGCGGTTAACGATCGTCGCAGGAACCAGCAGACCGGTGAGTGGGAAGATGTTCCCAATTTCGTTGACTGCGTAGTATTTGGACAGCGTGCTGAAGCACTTTCCCGCTTCCTCTCCAAGGGTTCGAAGGTTGCTATTGAAGGCAAACTTCGTTTCAGCTCCTGGGAGACGAAGGAAGGACAGCGTCGCAGCAAGCTTGAAGTTGTTGTTGATGAGGTCGAGTTCCTTTCTAGGAATCAGCAGGGTGGAGCTCCTATGTCACAGGGTGCACCATCTTATGCAGCTCCAACTCCACAGGCACCCGCTCCCGTTCCGGCTCCGCCAGACGAGGAGTTCTACGATGCTGATATTCCGTTTTAAACGTCAGACAGCAACACAGACGTTACTGTCATCTGAAAGGTAAAAGACATGGCTCAGCAGAAACAAGATTTCCAGCGCCAGCCGCGTCGCAAGTATTGCCAGTTCTGCAAGGAGGAGACTGAGTTCATCGATTACAAAGATACTCAGCTTCTTCGTAAGTACATGACCGACCGTGGCAAGATTAAGCCTCGTCGCGTCACTGGCACCTGCACGCAGCACCAGCACGACATTGCACTTGCTATCAAGCGCGCACGCGAGATGGCACTTCTGCCCTACACTGTCCCTGTGGTTTCCAGCCGCGGTGGCCGTAGTCGCGGATAACCTATCTGTTCTTCAGGTAGAGTTGGTTAGCAATGGATAGACCGGATTCAAATATTCCTCAGGCACCTGAAGGGTATTCTCGCCCAGAGAGTAGCCCACAGAATTTTGCCGGTCCAAGCAACCAAAACGGAGGCAAGCCGCGTCCGTTTGAAGCTCCAACCTACAAGCAAGGCTTTGTTCTTTGCGTTGTTGGCGGAGTAATTACCGGGCTCCTTTCTTTTATTGGAGCAGCTTTGGTTGCGTATGGCATGGTAATTGCTGTCTATTGCAAAAAAGGGCACGGATGGTTTGGTCCTGCTATTACTTCAGTACTTGTTACGGGTGTAGCAGCTTATTTGCTCTCGGGACCAACAGAGGCGGCTACTTCAGTTACCGCTTGTGCACTTGCTCTTGGAGTTGGCTACGCTTTTGCAACAGAGAAACTTACCGTTGGTGTTGGATCTCTTCTTGTAGGAGCAACGGCTTTGGCACTTCTAGGATATGACGCGTTCTTTGCTGCAATGGCAGGAACAACTCTTCCCGAACTTGCTCAGAACGTATTTAATCAATACGCCTCGCAGGTCTCAGGTGCTTCTCCAGAGATTCAAGAAGGTCTTTCAACGGCAAAGGCACTCTTTATGCTCTTTTGGCCAACCAGCTATACCGGCATGGCGCTTTTATATTTTGTAATTGCGCGTTTTGGAGCTCGAACAGTGTATAAAGCACTGACAAGAGACCCACAGAAATTGCCACAGTTCCAGCTGATGGATGTTCCATTTTGGATGTGTGCTCTTACTGTGGCCAACTTGTTTGTGTATGCACTTTCAAGCACCATTTTGTCTGCACAAGACATACTTCAGCTTATTACGTTGAATGTGTTTATGGCTCTTAGAGTTGTGTTTGCTCTTCAGGGCCTTGCAGTGCTCACATGGTTTGTGCGCGAGAAGCACTTCTCGCCAGCACTTTCTCTGTCACTGTTTGTATTGGCAGGCATGTTAGAAGTTCAGTTAGGCGTTATGGCTCTCGTAGGACTTATTGACGCCTGGGCAAACTTCCGAAAGCTTAATCGCTCAGGAAACCAGGATTCAGAGCCTACGATAAACAACAACTAGTCGATACCATCGACTCATCAAAGGAGTTTCCCATGAAAGTTATTCTCTTGGGCGAGCTTCGCGGTAAGGGCGGCGAAGGCGACATCGTAGAGGTCGCACAGGGTTATGCGGAGAACTTCCTGTTCCCCAACAAGATTGCCCAGCCTGCTACACCGGGTAACATCAAGCAGCTTGAGGAGCGTCGTCACAATATCGCTAAGCGCGAAGAGCAGCGTATTGCTGACGCAAATGCTACCAAGGCAGCTCTTGATGGCAAGCTCGTAACTGTTGACGCTCGCATTGGCGAGGAGGGCCAGCTCTTTGGCTCCGTCACCACCGCTCAGATTGCTGACGCAATCGAGGCACAGCTCAACGTCACCGTTGATCGTAAGCGCATTGCTCGTAGCGCTGCTATCAAGACCGCTGGTCGCCACAATGTCACCATTGAGCTTTACCGTGACATCACCGCTACCGTCGTTGTTCTTGTTGGCGAGGACGATGCTGCTCCTGCAGAGGAGGAGACCGAGGAGGTTGCCGCTGAGGCAACCGTCGAGGTTGAGGTTGAGTCCGCAGAGTAGTTTTATGCATGCATAAAACACTGTTCTCCTGCATTTTTTGGTGGTTTATACAATTTCTGCAGTTTTCTACAGATTTGTAAGCTTTTATAAAAAGCAAGGCCATCTGAAAAGAATGGAATGTTTGTTCGAACCACCCCTTTGTGAAACATAACAAAGGGGTGGTCTTTTTATGTGTAGACGGAGAGGTATATTTTCTTATACTCTACCTGCGGTTATTCAAAATGTTATGTAAAACATATTCACTTAACCTGCGGAATTATAATTTGATTTGTATAACCGCAGATAAGCAATTGTGTAGAAAATACCACGTGTCGAAAAAAGTCTAAAAAATGTTGAAAACGTTGAAAACTCAAGGAAATCCCGCTCAGGGTATGCGAGTTTTGGAAAATCATGTTGAAGACTTAACTTTTCGAATTTTGCAAGCCAAAATGACTCTTTATTTTTTTGAAAAGTACACTACTATTCAGATTCATTCCCAAAAAACATGATTGGAAAAGACGATGGCACAAGACTCGTTTGAGATGAATCCTACGCAATTGACGGCCCTAGAGAACGCCTCTATGCCACAAGATTCTGATGCCGAGTTTTCCATTCTTTCTGCAATGATTCTTTCGGAAGAAATCAGAGGAGAGTGCCTCATTAGGCTTTCTTCCGAAGATTTCTATATTCCATCCAATCAAATTATTTTTGAGGCAATTAAGTCCCTGTTTGACAATAACAAGCCAGTAGACGTTATTTCGCTTGCAGACCACCTTAAGAGTAACGGCAAGTTTGAGCGCGCTGGAGGAGCTGTCCGTTTAGCAGAGCTTGGAAACAACCCACTTGCTATGGTTGGTTGGGAAAACCACGCCGTTATGCTGCACCGTGATACTACGCTCAGAAAGATGATTAGTGCTTCTGCAAAGATTTCTGCGCTTGCCTACAACGCTCCAGAAGATACAAAAGAAGTAGTTGACCAGGCAGAGAAGCTCATTTTTGATGTAACCAACAGAGATGTTCAGCAGTCTGAGCAGGGCATTGAAGACATCATGACTGATCTCTTTGAAGAGCTTCAGCAAAATGCTGGTAAAGATGCTTCAGAGTTGGGTGTCCAAACCGGATTTGCAACCCTAGACAACCTCTTCCAAGGTCTTCGTCCTGGTCAGATGGTTGTTATCGGCGCTCGTCCTGGTGTTGGTAAGACTTCTTTTGCTCTCAGCATGGCTTATAACGCTGCGGTTTCCGGAGCAACTGTTGCGCTCTTCTCGCTTGAGATGAGTAAGATTGAGATTGCGCAGAGACTGTTGGCTTCTGAATCAAAGGTTGATTTGCAGACCATCCGTTCTTCCAATATCAGAAATGAGCAGTGGCCTACCCTTCTGGAGGCAGCAGAGCGCATTTCTCGCCTTAAAATCATCGTTGATGATACTCCAGGCACAACAGTCACAGAAATCCGCGCAAAAGCCCGCAGAATGCTTAATAAGGCCGAGAAAGGCGTCATTATCATCGACTACCTCCAGCTGCTTTCTCCACCAGCCGAGAAGGGCCGTGCAGACAGTCGTGCAACTGAGGTTTCTGAGATGTCTCGTGGTATTAAGATTATGGCTAAAGACCTCAAGGCACCTGTTATTGCACTTTCTCAGCTCAATCGTACGCTTGAGAACAGAAACGGCAAGCGTCCACAGCTTTCTGACCTGCGTGAGTCCGGCGCAATCGAACAGGATGCAGATATTGTTTTGCTGCTTGACCGCTCACTGAGCGATGAAGAAGCCGCACGCGATGACCGTCCTGATAAAGACGTTACCAACATCATTGTTGCAAAGAACCGTGCAGGTGCTCTGAGGGATGTTCCTGTTATGTTTATGCCAACATCCACCAAGTTTGTTGAGATCTACCAGGGAAATAATTACTCAGAAAGTGAAGCCGCACAGTACGCTGCGATGGCAAACCCCGCGCATTAATCGTTTCTTATGTGTGACAAAACCTCTGCGCTTCTGTGCTTTTGCGAGCGGTATTAGATATACTTATGAAGCAACCCCTAAAGAGGTTGCAACCGTCATGTAATGGTCGTGTTTGTAGATAGCTGCGATAGGGGAGAACTTATGCCAGCTTCCGTACTTGTTGGTGCTCAGTGGGGAGACGAGGGTAAGGGTAAAGTTACCGACCTCATTTCCGGAGATTTTGACGTTGTTTGCCGTTACGCAGGTGGTGCAAATGCAGGCCACACGGTAATTGCTGGAGACACAAAGCTTGCGCTTCACCAGGTTCCATCTGGCGTTATGTATGAGAATACCTATCCAGTTATTGGCAATGGCTGCATTGTTGATCCAGAAGTTCTTCTCGGCGAGATTGACATGCTGGAGAGCAAGGGTATTTCCTGCGATCTTCTTAAGATTTCCGGCAACGCTCACATTGTTATGCCTTATCACAAAGA
>CAUUGK010000034.1:0-10364 GCA_963544765.1 uncultured Atopobiaceae bacterium | reverse complement strand
GTAGCCATTGTTGAAGAAGTCTGGATCCTGAAGCTTTGGGTGCAGAGCATAGCTCAAGATGCTCTCGATTGGATAGACTGCTTCCTTCATGGTAATAACAGCAGTCTTAGCAGTATCGCCCTGCTCAACAGACTCATACTTGTCATAACCATCAGTTGAAGAAACCGCAAACTTTTTATTCTGACCACTCATAGTGATGAATGCGGTCTGAATTGCGGTCCAATCAATAGCGGTACCATCGTTGAAGGTAGCCTGATCAGTGAAGGTCAGGGTAGCAACCTGCTTGCCGTCCTTCTCCTCTACCTTGAAGTCCTTGATGTAATCCTTGTTTGGCTCAAACTTATCACCATCAGCATTGTTAAGGAACAGGTCACGAGGGTTGATAAGACCGTGAAGGATGTTCATGTAAGAGGTATTACCAGCAAGGTTGTAGTAATTCCACTGTGGACCAATCTCGGTGATTGGCTGGGTCAGAGTACCGCCATCCTTAACCTCATCACGAGACTTAGGATTGTTGTACGTCTTGCCCTTCTCTGGAAGTGGAAGCTGATCCAGAGGAGTGTTTGCAGGAGAGCCGTCCTGTGGCTCAGTACCTGTGGTGGTAGAGCCGCCCTGATTATTTGATGGAGCACAACCAGCAAGGCCAAGGCCTGCGGCGGTGATTCCAGTCAGAGCAAAGAACGAACGACGGGAAAAACTGTCAGCCATATGATCACCCATTTCGTTAAAGGCCTACAGATATTCACTTAACTATACGAAATTGCCTGAAAATACTCCATAGCAGAAACATTCCCGTAACAACCTGGTTCACTATTTGTAACAAAGAAAACCCGCACCTAGTTTTAAGTGCGGGTTTCCAGAAAATTTATTGAATCTTTGTTACTCGTTAGAGATGTGAGTAGCAGGAACCAGCTTACCATCCTGGTAAATCATGCGCTCACGGGTACGCTCAATCTTTGGATCAGGAATTGGAATAGCCGAGAGAAGCGCCTTAGTGTAAGGATCTTGTGGGTTAGTAAAGACGTCTTCAGTCTCACCGTACTCAACAATCTTGCCCAGGTGCATAACAGCAACCGTGTCAGAAATATGACGAATAACAGCAAGATCGTGAGCAACAAAGAGATAAGAAATCTTCAACTGAACCTGAAGATCCTCAAGGAGGTTAATAATACCTGCCTGAATGGAAACGTCCAGAGATGCAATTGGCTCATCCAACAGAAGAATCTTTGGACTTGTTGCAAGTGCACGAGCAATAGCAATACGCTGACGCTGACCACCAGAGAACTGAGATGGGAAACGATCAACATAGTCTGGGTTAATACCAACCAGACGCATAAGCTCGCCAATACGAGTATTAATATCCTCTTTGTTCCACCCCTGTGCCTGAAGTGGCTCAGCCAAAACGTCATAGACAGGCATACGTGGGTCCAAAGAACTCATTGGATCCTGGAAGATAACCTGAAGATCTTTACGAAGCTCTCTACGCTGTGCAGCATTCTTAAGCTCAGCAACATCTTTGCCAAGGACCGTAATACGACCATCCTCAGGTTTCAGCAAATCCATAATCTGCATCAGTGTTGTTGATTTACCAGAACCAGACTCACCAACCAGTGCAAGGGTTTCTCCCTCATGGATCTCAAAGCTTGCACGGTCAACAGCAGTCATAGTGCCCTTGCTGCGCCTAATAAAGCCCTTACCCTGAACAGGGAAAGTCTTGGTAAGATTCTCAACCTTGAGTACAACAGGACGCTCGTTACGAGGAACATCAACCCACTTTGGAAGGATTGGCTCAAAGTCTGGATACACCTCAGCATACGTGAGGTTCTTCTCGCAAATCTCCTGAAGGTGGTGGCAAGATGCCAAGTGACCCTCGGCAGCATTTGCAGGAAGCAGTGCTGGCTCTTTCTTGGAGCATTCCTCGGTAGCCATAGGACAACGTGGGTTAAAAGGACAACCAGTTGGAATGGCAGCAAGTGATGGTGGATTACCCTTAATAGGAACAAGCCTGTGCTCTGCCTGAAGGTGAGGCTTTGGAACAGCGCCCAGAAGACCCATGGTATAAGGGTGACGAGGCTTAGCAAAAAGTGTATCAACACTTGCGCGCTCTACGCCACGGCCTGCATACATAACCATAATGTCATCAGCGGTACCTGCAACAACACCAAGGTCGTGAGTAATCAGAACAACTGCTGCGCCAGTCTCTTTCTGTGCAACCTTCAAGACGTCAAGAATCTGAGCCTGAATAGTTACGTCAAGAGCGGTAGTTGGCTCGTCTGCGATGATGATGTCAGGGTTGTTTGCAATAGCAATTGCAATAACAACACGCTGACGCATACCACCAGAGAACTCATGTGGGAAAGAATCCAGACGATTCTCTGGATCAGTAATACCAACAATGGAAAGAAGTTCAATACAACGCTTACGAACGTCTGCCTTGCTCATGTGAGGATTATGAGTAAGCAGAGCTTCTGCAAGCTGATCTCCAATAGAGAACATTGGAGTCAAAGCAGACAGTGGATCCTGGAAGATCATAGAAATCTTAGTGCCACGAAGCTTTGACATCTCTTCATCGGTCTTACCAATGAGCTCCTCATTACCAAGCTTAATAGAGCCGGTGACGTGAGCATTGTCATCAAGAAGACCAATAAGAGACAGGGCGGTTACTGACTTACCAGAGCCGGACTCGCCTACGATACCAAGGGTACGGCCACCCCAGAGGTCAAAGTTAACACCGCGAACTGCATCTACACGACCAGCCTCAGTATTAAAGGATACCTTGAGATCACGAACGGAAAGAACTGGATCTCCTGTTGGAGCACCCTTTGGACCGTTTGATTCAAGCAGCTCGTAGCGAAGGACATCATCCATCTCTACACTTCCCTGCTTTGTTGAAGTAGTAGTAGTGTCAGACATTATGCACGCTCCGTAGTTTCTTCAGAAACGATGCTTCCCTCAAGATCACCGAGCTGAGCGTCATCCTTGGAAGAATCCTCTTCCTGATCTTTAACGCTACCAGCAGCGCGTGAATAAGGGTCAAAGGCATCGCGAAGGCCGTCGCCGATGAGCTGCAGGCCAACACAAACAACAATCAGAAATGCCGATGGAATCAGAATCATCCATGGAGTAGTAAGCATTGCAGAAGAACCAGCACTCAAGAGATAACCAAGAGAGGTATCTGGTGCCTTGATACCAAGACCCAAGAAGCTGAATGCAGTCTCAGAGTTAATACCACCAATAACAGCCAAGACCAAATCAATAATAAGAATTGAGCCAAGGTTTGGAATAAGGTGACGAATAATGATGGTAAATGGTGGCACACCCATATACTTAGCGGCCTTGACGTAATCTCTCTCACGCAAAGACAGAGCCATGGTGCGGATAGTACGTGCACGACCAATCCAACCAAAAGCAGTTAAACCAAAGATAAGCATGAGCCAACCAGACTCACCGCCTGATGCGCGAACAATCATAGCAACCAGCAAGAAGCTAGGGATGACCATGAGCATATCAAGAAGCCACATACCAATCTTCTCTGGAATGCCGCGGACATAAGCAATGGCAGTACCAATGATTGCAGAAATGATAGTGGTCAAGATTGCATAGCTAATACCAATGGTCAAAGAACGACCAAGACCGTGGACAACGCAGGCATACAAATCAATACCAGCACCATCAGTACCAAACCAATGTTTTGCATTAGGAGCCATGTTAATTGCAGTAAAGTCAGCATCTGTGTAATTAAATGGGGTGGCATATGGTCCAAAAACTGCAATAAGAACCATAACTCCAAGAATAATCAAACCGATTACTGCAGAACGCTGGCGGAAGAAACGCCTTGCAATCAAGCCAGCATAGCTAATTCTTTTAACTTCTTTGTTCTCAGACTTAGCATCTGCCTGAAGCTCACGTTCAGCATTAGTAAGACCTGCATCAATGGAGACGTTTTTCTCGTCTTTATTCTGAAGCTCTTCTTTAGACATGTCCGCCTCCTTAGCTCATCTTAATTCGTGGATCAAGAGCAGCAGCAAAGAGGTCAGCCAGAAGAGCGCCAACAAGAGTCATTGCGCCAGAGAAAGCTGCAACTGCAACTGCACCGTGAATATTGTTGTTGTTAATACAGTTAATGAAGTACTCACCAAGACCGTGAATTGCAAAGACCTTCTCGGTCATAACAGCACCTGTGAAGATACCTGCAAGAGAGAAAGCAACTGAGACAGCGGTTGGAATCAAAGAGACGCGAAGAGCGTGTTTACGAATTGCCTTCTTACGAGTGAGTCCCTTTGCACGAGCAGTACGAACGTAGTCTGCATGCATCTCGTCAAGCAGGTAGGTACGCTGCGAGAGGTGGTAACCAACAGAACTTACGATAGTAAGAACAATGGTTGGAAGAATAATGTGCTGTAGGAAGTCAATAAGCCAAGTGAAGAAGTTTCCGGTATCTCCACTAGAAAGATCGGTAACGTAGAAAATACGAGAACCGGCACGTGCGTTAATCTCGATTGCTGCAAAAACAATCAAGATTGCCATAACAACAGTTGGGATAACCAGCAGAACCGAAGCAACACCACTTAAGAAGCGGTCCTGCCACTGATACTGGCGCTGAGCGGTATAAACACCCAAGCTAACACCAATAATAACTGACAAAATGGTTGCTGGAGTCATAAGCAGAATAGAAGACATGAACCTAGAGCTCATCTCACGGTTAACATTATCGCCCGTTGGAGTCATACCAAGATCAAACTTAGTAAGCAGATTGGTAATCCAGACCTGATAACGCTCGATAACCGGGGTCTTATCATTCAGATTAGTCCTATACAGGTTTTCCTCAATAGACTCCTGTGGAGGACGTGGAGTACGCTGCTCAAAGTTGGAGCGTGGGTTCATAAACGATGATGCGAGGAAGAATGTGAGTGAAGTTGCAACAAAAATCATCACAATGTAGCTCAAAATCCTCTTTGTAACGTACCAAACAAACCGTGCCATTGACTCTCCTCACCGCCTTGCGCTTATCCACCTGATAAGCGAGGTTTTCTCGGTATGGCAACCTAGCATTCCTACAACAAACATGCCGTGAATATACAGCAAAGTGCAATTTTACCATGGATAAGTTGTCTAACCCAAAAATATCTCTTAGATATCCAAGATTATGCATACCAATCCCAGTAAAACGTATCCACATATAATGACTGTTTGAGTCCAGCGTGCAGGTCACAATCAAATTTGTTTACATATGAGAAACGTTATTGAAAATTCTGTTAAGAAGTAAAAAAACTACTATCTGTCGCGTCCAACCATTTTGCCGTTATTCTCAACAGCAAATTTTCACATACTCCGCAGGCTACGATAAAAAATGCCGAGAAACTCGGGTTTCTCGGCAGGTAATTCAAATATGCAAGCGACTGCTTAGCCAATAGCGCCAACAGGGAACGTCAAAGCCATCACAATAGCGCAAACCAGGAAAATGGTCGTAGTGATGATGGTGAGGCGATCAAGGTTCTTCTCCATAATGCCTGAACCAGCGCTTGCGTTATACATAGATGCAGCAATCATGTCAGAAACGCCGGTGCCTTTTCCGGAGTGTGCCAAAACAAGCAGCACCGTCAAAATGCCAGAAAGTACAAACAGCACTAAAAGAATTGTATTCAGAACGCCCACGAGGTTCCCCCTCTTGCTGGCGAGAAGATCCAGCCCTAGTTATTTTCACGTACAACAGAAAAGAATAGCACACGCCACTCCCCTTTGGGAATGACGTGTGCCAAGTTGCAAAACAAACAAGAACTTAACAAATGAGCCAAGCGCCTCACCGGTGGTAAGAAGCTTTGCCAGAGTTTAGTTCATTGCGCTCTTTACCATTGCAACAAAGGAATCAGCCTTGAGAGATGCGCCACCAACAAGTGCGCCGTCGACGTCCTCTTTCTCGAGGAAGCCACCAACGTTCTCTGGCTTAGCAGAACCACCGTAAAGAATACGGATACCGTCTGCAATTTCTGCACCAAAGATCTCTACCAGGGTCTTACGGATTGCGCCGCAGACTTCCTGTGCGTCATCAGCAGTTGCGGTCATACCAGTACCAATTGCCCAGATTGGCTCGTAAGCAATAACGTACTTGGAAGGATCGGTAATCTCTAGACCCTTGGTATCTGCCTTAATCTGGTCAACAACAAACTGAACGTGAGTACCAGCGTTGCGAATCTCAAGAGACTCACCGCAGCAAGAAATAGGAACAATGTCATGAGCCATCAGTGCCTTTGCCTTGCGGTTAATGTCCTCGTCGGTCTCGCCAAAGTAGCCACGACGCTCGGAGTGACCAATAATGCAGTAAGTTGCACCAACAGAGGTCAGCATTGCTGGAGAAGTCTCACCAGTAAATGCACCAGACTCCTCCCAGTACACATTCTGTGCAGAGAGAGCAACAGAAGAGTTGGCCTGAGCAAGGACCTCAGAGACACCCTTAAGGTCTACAAGAGGTGGAGCAATAACAACATCAACGTTTCCGGTACCGGAAGCAAGCTGATCGACAATTCCCTGAGCAAGCTCAACGCCCTCAGCGAAAGTCTCATTCATCTTCCAGTTACCTGCGATCATACGATTACGCATCGAGAAGCGCCTCCACTCCTGGAAGTGCCTTACCCTCAACGAGCTCCATGGAAGCGCCGCCGCCAGTGGAAATCCAGCTCATCTTGTCAGCAAGGTGGAACTTGTTAACTGCTGCAACGGAATCGCCGCCGCCGATGATAGAGGTGCAATCAGCATCTGCAACAGCACGAGCAACAGCCTCGGTGCCCTTTGCAAACTGATCAAACTCAAAGACGCCCATAGGACCATTCCAGAAGACGGTCTTTGCGCCCTTGATTGCCTCAGAGTAAAGCTCAACGGTCTTAGGACCAATGTCCATACCCATGCGGTCTGCAGGAATCTGATCGGAAGGAACTACCTCACCAACAGCGTCCTCACCAAAGTGATCGGTAACAACGTTGTCAACAGGAAGCAGAATCTTAACGCCCTTCTCCTCTGCCTTCTTGAGCATCTCACCTGCGCGCTCAATCCAGTCTGGCTCCTGAAGAGAAGTACCAACGGTATAACCCTTAGCCAGGAAGAAGGTGTATGCCATACCGCCACCAATGATGAGGGTATCAGCGGAGTCGATAAGGTGATCAAGAACACCAATCTTAGAAGAAACCTTGGAGCCACCAACGATAGCTACAAGTGGGCGCTCTGGGTTAGAGAAGATAGAGGTAAGAGTGTCAACCTCTTTCTCAAGCAGGAAGCCTGCATATGCAGGAAGGTAAGCTGCTGGTCCAACAACGGAGCCCTGTGCACGGTGAGCGGTACCAAAGGCATCAAGAACAAAGATGTCACCATAAGATGCAAGGGTCTTTGCAATCTCTGGATCGTTCTTCTTCTCACGCTTGTCAAAGCGGACGTTCTCAAGAACAAGAACCTCGCCGTCCTTGAGTGCGTCTACAGCCTCACGGGCCTTCTCGCCATAGGTGTCCTCAACAAACTTAACCTCGCGACCAAGAAGCTCAGCAAGCTTCTCTGCAGCTGGGCGCAGGGAAAGCTCTGGCTGGAAGCCGGTGCCATCTGGACGGCCAAGGTGGCTCATCAGGATGACCTTTGCGTTGTGGTCGAGAAGATACTGGATGGTTGGAAGTGCAGCGCGAACGCGGGTGTCGTCAGTAACAACGCCGTCCTTTAGAGGCACGTTGAAGTCAACGCGCATAAGAACGCGCTTGCCATCAACATCTGCATCGCGGACAGTCTTCTTTGTAAAAGCCATGTCACTCCTTTAAATACGTTTCCAACAAAAGAAGGCGCGATCGCGGCAGATGCTGCGACCGCGCCCAAGGCGTCTATGTAACTAGAACTTAAGCAACGAACTTCTCGAAGTACTTGATGGTGCGGACCATCTGAGAAGTGTAGGAGTTCTCGTTGTCGTACCAAGAGGTGACCTGAACAAGAGTGGTGCCATCGCCAAGGTCAGAGCACATGGTCTGAGTTGCGTCGAAGATGGAGCCGTGGGTCTCACCAACGATATCGCGAGAAACAATGTCATCCTCGTTGTAACCAAAGGTCTCTGGGATGGTCTCTGCATAAGCCTTCATTGCAGCGTTGACCTCGTCAACGGTGACCTTCTTGTCAACAACAGCATAGAGGTTGGTGAGGGAACCAGTTGGCGTAGGAACGCGCTGAGCAGCGCCAATGAGCTTGCCGTTGAGCTCAGGAAGAACAAGGCCAATAGCCTTTGCAGCACCGGTGGAGTTAGGAACGATGTTCTCTGCGCCAGCACGGGAACGACGGAAGTTACCCTTGCGCTGTGGGCCGTCGAGGATCATCTGATCACCAGTGTATGCGTGAATGGTGGTCATGATACCGGACTTGATAGTTGCGAAGTCGTTAAGACCCTTTGCCATAGGAGCAAGGCAGTTGGTGGTGCAGGAAGCTGCGGAGATGATGTTGTCATCTGCAGTGAGGGTCTCATGGTTAACGTTGAAGACAATGGTTGGGAGGTCATTGCCTGCAGGAGCAGAAATGACAACCTTCTTAGCACCAGCGTTGATGTGAGCCTGTGCCTTGTCCTTAGAAGTGTAGAAACCGGTGCACTCAAGAACAACGTCAACGTTGAGATCACCCCAAGGCAGGTTGTTAGCGTCTGCCTCCTTGTAAATAACAATCTCGTGACCGTCAACGATGATGGAGTGGTCAGTTGCCTCTACCTTGTGATCGCGGGAATAGTTGCCCTGAGTAGAGTCATACTTCAGAAGATATGCAAGCATCTCTGGAGAAGTAAGGTCGTTGATTGCAACAATCTCGGAACCCTCGTGACCAAACATCTGCCTAAATGCAAGGCGACCAATGCGGCCAAAACCGTTAATAGCAACCTTTACTGCCATACGTAATGCTCCTTTCGGTGACCCAGAGCCATTCTCCGGATTCATTAACATTTAAACCGTACACCGAGTATTTTACCGCACTCGCCGATAACTTATGCATCTTTTTCTAAATCCTGAACGATTTTTTCCAAACGAAGCAATCGGTGATACATAGCGGACTTGGATACGGGTGGTACAAACGACTCCCCCAGCGCTGATAATGACAGCTCAGGGTTATCTTTTCGCGCAAGACAAAAATCTCTGACCGCTGGCGGCAGAGCTCTGAGTCCAATGAGTTTCTCGGCCTTTTCTATGAGCACTAACTGGTCTGCCGCTGCATTTGAAGACCGCGTTTGATTTGCCATCTCTGCGTTAACAACTCGGTTGACGTTGTTGCGATAATGCTTTTGCACACGCGTAAATGCAATAGCGCGCGCCATAGTTGGCGCACCAATCTCTCGCAAAAACTTGATGATATCGTCAGAGCTCTTAAGGTAGACAGCATAAATTTCTCTGGTACGCATGAGCGCATTGGTATGACGGTTACGATGATTAAGGCGCGCCTTTACACCAATGGATCCCATAAGTTTTACCAGCTCAGTGGCAAATCTTTCTCCCGAGACAGCAATCTCTAAGTGAAAATCTTTTAAGGGATCGGCCAAAAATCCGCCCGCCATAAACGCTCCGCGCAAAAAAGCTCGCTGCGCCTGCTTGGTGCGAATAACGCTTTTAGGAATGCCACTTACCAGGCCTTCTCCCGGTATATAAATGCCAAGAGCGGAAAGTGCTTCTGCAAGCGAATCCTGGTTAGAAATCTCAAGCAAATAGTTGCGTTTTTTATGCATGATAGAGCGACGGTACTCAACGGAAGTACCCAGATCAAACAGACGGCGAGAAGAACTAATAACTGTTCGGGCTACCGTGCCTGTCTCGGTAACAATGCGAACGGCAAATTTACCAGGACCGTGCATCGACAACGTTCCAGAAACACGAATAAGCGCAGAAAGCTGGGCTAATTCACAGTCCGTCTGAATTTCTGGTACGCTGACCAGCTCATTTTTAACCAAGGCAGTATAGGACATGACAGACTAACTTCTACTCAGCCTGCTGAGACTTCTTCTGAGCCGCATCAAGATCGCGATGGAACAGCGTTACGCGATAGCCCTGGCTGGTAAGATGCTCTGCCGTAGCACGTGCGATTGCAACGCTTCTATGCTGGCCACCCGTGCAACCTACCGCAATAGAGAGCAAGCTTTTGCCTTCCTGCACATAGCCAGGCATTACTACATCAAGCAGCTCAAACCAAGACTTAAGGAATTTCTTAGTAGTGCCATGCTGAAGGACAAACTGAGCTACTGGCTCATCAAGACCGGTAAGTGGTCTGAGCTCTGGATCATAGTAAGGATTAGGCAGGAATCGCACGTCAATCATAAGATCAGCCTCAACGGGCAAACCATTTTTGAAGCCAAAGGAAAACACGCTAACATCCAT
>CAUUGK010000033.1:0-11186 GCA_963544765.1 uncultured Atopobiaceae bacterium | reverse complement strand
CAGTCTTCAGCTTAAAGCGCATCTTGTATTCGCCCTTAGTAGAAGAGAAGTTATATGCAATGGTACCCTTGTCTGCCATTGCATCAAAAGGCTTGTACTTAAGGCTGGAATAATCACCTGAGGTTTTAGTGATTTGCTTCAATACTGCCTTGGAACCGTCAGAGCCCTCAACGGTCATCTGACCCGAGGAATCGACGTTTGCTGTATAGTTTCCAGCATTGCCTGCAAGGGTGATAGTGAGCTTTCCATCAGCATCAACAGACCAGGTAAAGGGCTTCTGAGCTCCAAAACGGATAAAATTACCAGTACCGTCATCAGCAAAGTCATAGCCGTAAATTGACTTCATGGATTCTACTGCCGTTGGATAAACACTCTCGGGGATATCTCCCTGATTAGGATCACTAATAGACTTTGCTTCCCAAACGCCCACAAATGGAGCACGTGCAGCTTTCTTCTCTTCTGCTTCCTTCTGAGCGGCAATTTCTTCAGGTGATGGCCCACCAATGTTAGGAGTGCAAGCTGTAAACACAATGCTGGTAGAAAGCACAAGTGTAAGTACAAGCATAAAAAGTAGTCTACGCTGTTTCAAGAAAGTCCCTCCAACACCAAAGCTCTCTAGATTGACAATGTCTTTTCTTGGCGACACTTTTTTGACGAAGTTCATTCTACTCAATCTAGGTATCGTCTGAGTGCATTACTTATTCTGCGAAATCGTCAAATCAAACTGCTCGGTCTTCTCGTCTTCAAGACTGCTTCCATCTGCAACATGGGAATACTTAAAAGTTCCCTGAGATTCAGAAAGCTTAGCCAGAGGTACATCTGATTTAGAGGTATCAACTACAAACTCATAGAATCTCTCACCAGGCTCAAGAACATTAAGAGCTGTTCCAAACACAGTGGAATCCAAATTATCCAGCCTAAAATCATATGAGGCCGTCTTATCGGACTTGTTGATTACCTCAAAAACATAACCTTCGGTTTGACCGCTTGGTGTTGTGGCGATTCCAACATATCTGACGTACATGTCGTCATTATCAACAACAACCCTGTTGACCTCGGTAACTACCTTAAAATTCATGTAAAAGTCATCGTGGGAGGAATAATTTCCTCCAATAGTTCCCTTACCCGTAAGCGCATCAAATGGAGCATATTTAAGAGAAGAGTAATCACCTGAGGTTTTAGTTACTTGGGTAAGCACTGCCTTGGAACCGTCAGAGCCCTCAATGGTCATCTGGCCTGAGGAATCAACGGTTGCTGTATAGCTTCCGGCGTTGCCAGCAAGGGTGATGGTAATCTTGCCATCGGCATCAGCGGTCCAGGTAAAGGGCTTCTGAGCACCAAAACGGATGAATAGTCCAGTGCCGTCGTCGGAAAAGTCATAGCCGTAAATGGCCTGGAATGTGTCTCTTGCTGTTGGATAGACACTCTCGGGAATCTCGCCCTTCTTTGGGTCACTAATAGACTTTGCTTCCCAAACGCCCACAAACGGAGCACGTGCAGCTTTCTTCTCTTCTGCTTCCTTCTGAGCGGCAATTTCTTCAGGTGATGGCCCACCAATGTTAGGAGTGCAAGCTGTAAACATAACACCAGCAGAGAGCGCCAAGACAAGCGCAAGAACTGGCAGTAGTTTATGTTGTTTCATCAAGTGTCCTTTCAGTGGTAGTGAGCACGCTGAAGACAAGCGTTCTTTTGCTACTCAGACTTAGGAGGGATATTTAGATCAAGCTGTACTTTCTCCCTTTCCGAAACAGGTGTATAGGTTGTTCCGTTACTGTAACCAATAGAAACCGTGGCTTTTGGATTGGAAAGTGCCACAAGAGATCCAGGTGTCTGCGAGACATTAGGAACGAACAAATAGAACTTCTCACCAGGTTGTAAGGAGGCTTGACCAAAGGCATTCAGAGGACCAACTCGATCTCCAAGAGAGAACTCTCCGTAAAATGAGTCAGGACACTTGTTGATAATCTCAAATACGTAACCTTCTTGAGAGCTTCCCGGTACCTGAGCGATAGCGTACAGACTCATATACAGCTTATCTGTATCGATAAGAACTTTATTGACCTCTCGAGTTATTTCAAAATTCTTGAACTTGAGATCGTTATACCTAACCATGGTTGGTACGGTACCTTTATTGGTAAGTTGATCAAATGGCTGATAGGTAGCACTTGTATAGTCTCCAGCAGTAGTTGAAATCTGCTTAAGCTCGGCGTCAGTCTCATCGTCGCCAGTGCCCTTGAGCCTTAACCTACCAGTCTCAGCGTCAATCTGTCCCGTAAAAGAACCCGCAGTTCCCTCAAGGGTAACGGTAATCTTTCCTTCTGCATCAACAGTCCAGGTAAAAGGCTTCATTATGCCAAAGCGAGTAAACAGGCCAGTTCCATCCTCAGCAAAGCTGAAAGCATAAATTGCATGGAACTGTTCTTTATAATCGTCGTAGGCTGCTCCCTCACTCAGGTTTCCTAGTCCAGGTTCAAAGATGTCATAGGCTTCCCAAACACCCACGATCTGACCAGCAGACTTTTTGTTTCCTGCGGAGCTGTTATCCCCCGATGAGCAAGCACTAAGCACTGCACTTACAGAAAGCACCAGTGCAAGCAGGCATCCTAACAGCATTTGACGCTTTTTCATTAAACTTCCTTCCATACGTGCAGCGATATAAAACCAACTTTTAACTGTTACTTGCTCTGTCCGGTAGGCAAATCAAATGTCACGGTCTTCTCGTCATTATGAAGGGCGCCATCGCTAGAGTGGTCATACTCAAGAGTGCCTTTTACATCCGTGACTTCAGAGAGTGACTTGTCCTTACGTTGGTTATTAAGAACATATTCATAGACTCTCTCACCTGGCTCTAAAACGTTAAATCCATAAGCCCAATAGCCATCGGTTGGATCTTGAATAGTAAATTGATAGCCGGTTGTATAAGGAGTTCTATTAATAACCTCAAAGACATAACCCTCAAAACCCTTGAGGTCTTTAAGGGAAGCGATGCCAATAAGCCTTACATAGAGCTCATCGGTATCAACAATGACCTGATCAAGCTCAGTAGTGATATTAAAGCGTAGTTTAGTTTCATGCGATGATTTGTTCTTAGAAATATTGCCCGTTCCTGTTAGTGGATTAAAAGGCTCATATCTAATATGAGAATAATCACCTGAGGTTGTACTTGCCTGAGTAAGAATAGCTTTTGAACCATCAGAGCCCTCAACGGTCATCTGGCCTGAGGAATCAACAGTTGCTGTATAGCTTCCGGCATTACCTGCAAGGGTGATAGTAAGCTTTCCATCGGAATCAACAGACCAGGTAAAAGGCTTCTGGGCACCAAAACGAACAAATAGGCCCGTGCCATCGTCAGAGAAGTCATAGCCATAAATTGCTAGATAAACATCCCTAACATCCTTGTACATATCTTCGGTGACTGTACCATTTTTTTCATCTTCAATTGACTTGGCTTCCCATACACCAACGTATGGAGCCATAGCAGCTTTTTTCTCTTCTGCTTCCTTTTGAGCGGCAATCTCTTCAGGTGATGGTAAACCAAAGTTAAAGTTACACGCAGTAAATACAACACCTGACGAAAGCGCAAGGACCAGTGCGCAAGTCAGTGCTAGTTGACGTCTTTTCATTAAGCATCCTTTCAGTGGGAGCAGTGCCAAATTAAAAAATTTAAGCCTCTACTATCCAATATGTTACAATAAATCTCTCAAATAGGATAATTTTAATATCCTGAACGGTTCTACCAGTTAAAAGGAGGACGCATTATGTCACTTCCAACTCCACCAGAAACACCACAAAAACTCGCTCAAAAACAAGAAACTCTAAGCAACGTTTATCTTTACGATAAAAACGACACCTCCCCAATTCCTCTTACTTACGATGTAATTGATTTTGGTAAACCTCAGGGAGCTGCTAGCCCTCTTGTTGGTTGGGCAGCCGGTGCGTTTTTTGCTGTTGGCGGCCTCTGGAATTTCTTTAATTTAAATGGTGAGGGCACCATTTTTGCAGGAATTCTTTTGTGCGCCATTGGTGGCTTACTTATTGCAGCTGGTTTCTTTATGAATGGCTATAGCATTATTGCTAATGCAAACGGATTTAGGTCTGGAACAGCCAATAGCGGAGAAGTTACCGAGTGGCCTGTTGCTCGTGGTTACTTTACTGTTAAGGTCCGCCTTGGTACTAACAAGACAGCTCGCATGGCTATGAACAGTGCAACTCTAACTATTACTAGACCAGATAACCTTCCTCTTTCTGTCCAGCAAGTTACTTTCACAGGTTCTAACACTGCTGAACTTAAGCAGCGCTGTGAAGTACAGGCTGACCGCATCTGGAACTGGGCTGTTGCAAAGGGATATATTTTTTAGCGTATCTTAAAGGCTCGACTAACCGCGAGCCACAAATTGCTAAAAAGAACGCTCCTAGGAACATCCGTTTCTAGGAGCATTTTGATCTAGCTAAACTTTTATTGCAGTTTACTGCTGCATTTTCTTGCGGAGACCAAAGGCGGTCAGTACAGTGCCAGTTGCTGCGATAACACCTGCTACAGAGCTTGCATCACCTGTGTTAGGCAGAACGCTCTTCTCGCGCCTTGGTGCTGACTGCTGGACCTGATCGGAGGCAGGCGCAACTGGTGCAGGCGCTGGCTCTGGTTCTGGCTGAGGCTCAGGCTCTGGCTCTGGCTCAGGATTTGGTGCCCAAAGCGGGGCAAAGTAGTAATAGTAAGTTGTTGTATCATCACGCAGGTCATCGGTAACGGACCACGAGGTAATATCAGCAAAATTCACGTGAACAATTCCATTAGCATCAACGGTGTATGGCATTGACTGGTCGGAAGTTGCGTTATCTCTTTGAGCATTTGAAAGCAATTCTGACGAGTAACCTACCAGCGTGTAACCATCTCGATGAATATTTCCATCAAAAGTGAAGCTCTTATGGTCGTCTGAAATCGTTGCAGGAATATAGGCATTTCCATTGTATTGAGTGCCATATGCGCCGACAACAAGGTTAATTCTAGTATTCCAACCAACCTCAGGATCATAAAAACGAACAATAGTTGCACCATTGTCATCTGTTGAGGTAGTGCTGGCAGCAGTTGCTGCTGGAGCAGTTGCTTCGGTTGTAGCAGTCGTCTCAGCTGCGGTGGCTGCTTCAGTTGTTGCGGTGGTTTCAGCTGCGGTGGTTGCTTCGGTCGCCGCAGACGACTCAGTCGAGACGGTTGCCTCAGCTGTGGCAGTTGCTTCTGTCACCTCAGTGCTCTCTGCAAGCGCAAGAGAAGAAAGTGCTGGCGAGAAAACCAATGCTCCTGCAAGGACACCAGAAAGAATTAGAAGCTTTGTGTTGTTGTGAAAATACTTAGACATAGGGATTTATTTCTACTAAGAAGCGACTATTTACTGCTGCATCTTCTTACGGAGACCAAGCGCAACAAGAGTAGTGCCAGCTGCTGCAACAACGCCTGCTACAGAGCTTGCGTCACCGGTGTTAGGCAGAACGCTTTTCTCGCGCCTTGGTAGTGACTGCTGGACTGAATCGGACGCAGGTGCAACTGGTGCAGGCGCTGGCTCTGGTTCTGGCTGAGGCTCTGGTTCTGGCTCTGGCTCAGGATTTGGTGCCCATAAGGTAGTTAGATGATAGAGACTCGTAATAGTGTTTGTATCAATATTGTCGGTAATGCTCCAGGCAACAATATCATCCAAATTCATATGAACATTGCCACTCTCATCGATAGTATATGGTTTCGACATATCTGGTGTTGCATTGTTCACTTCCTCTTGCGAAAAATAACCTGTTGAAAAACCTACCAGTGTGTATCCCTCACGCTGAACATTGCTGCTAAAAGAAACACTCTTAAAATCATCTGAAATAGTTGGTGGAATATAATCTTTTCCGTTATAAGTGCCGCCATCTGTTGAGACTGAAACGTGGATTTCACGCATTATGCCATCGGCACCCATATAAGATCCAACAGCCTCTGCATCACTGTCGTCATCTGTAGCTATAGCAACAGCAGTTGCTTCAGTTGTTGTAGTTACCTCGGTTGTAGCAGTGCCCTCAGTTGTGGCGCGTGCCTCAGCTACCTCAGTACCCTCAGCAAGAGCCAACGCAGAAAGTACTGGCGAGAAAACCAACACGCATGCCATAATGCCGGCAATTGCGAGCAGCTTTACGTTGTTGCGCAAATACTTTGACATTTCATATTCCTTAACTCGTATGTTTCAAGATATACAATTATTTTTTTTGAACATGTTTCAACGGTTTAGTAAGTATATATGAAAAGAAATCGCAGGTATACTGCCAAAACACCCAGTTATAGATATTCTTAAAATATCTATAACTGGGCTATAAAAACGTTTTTGATACAGCAATTACAGCGACTGAATAATTTCTTCTCCGCGAGCATTCTGCGGGATAAAACGAACCTCACGACGAGGCTCAGCGTCGTCAGATCCCAGCTCTTCCTCAGATAGCCTAGAAACATACACATCAAGGGTTCTCTCGCCAATCTGCTCTGCAAATTGCTCTCCCCACTCGATGATAGTTGGACCATCAGACTCAAGTGCATCGTACAGGCCGGTATCTTCAAGCTGGTCGGGATCGTTCAAGCGATACAGGTCAAAGTGGTAGAGCGGCATGGTTGTGCCCTCGTAAACCATCTCGATGGTGAACGTTGGGCTGGTCACGTCATCCGTGACGCCCATACCGGCTGCAATACCTTTAGTGAGCTGCGTCTTTCCTGCGCCCAGGTCTCCCGTGAGCACCAGTACGTCTCCCGCTTGCAGAAGTTTGCCCAGAATCTGACCAAGAGCAATAGTTTGCTCGGTGGTAGTAGAGACATACGTGTCAGCTGCGGTTTTTTCTGGCAGGTTGTTTGTGCCGGCGTTGTTTGCCGCAGTGTCGTTTGTTGCAGCGTTGTTTACGGCAGTATTATTTGCGCTGGTAGAAAGATTAGTCACAAGAGCCTCCTCGAGGATGTTCCTCAAGCCAATCAGCGAGAAGTCGCAGGTCATCTTTGAGGAACTGCGCCCACTCCTTGCGGTAAATAGTTGATGCGGGATGCATAGTAGGCAGCACGCTAAAGGCGCCTATCTGGTAAAACTTGCCGCGCAGCTCCGTCACGCCCTTATCGGTATGCATGACAAACTGCGTCGCAAAATTTCCCAGGCAGACAATAACGTCCGGCTTAATAGCGCGAATCTGGTCGCGAAGGTACGGGGAGCACTCCTCCACCTCGGCTACCTTGGGATTTCTGTTTGAAGGTGGTCGGCATTTGACCACGTTAGAGATAAAAACATCCTGGCGAGAAAGGCCAACTTCTTCTAACAGCGCATCAAGCTTTTTGCCAGATGTGCCCACGAAGGGCTGACCACTTAGATCCTCGTTTTTACCAGGGGCTTCTCCCACAATCATGATGCGAGCGTTGGGATTTGGACCACCAAACACAATATTGGTGCGCGTTTCCCACAGTGGACACTTCTTGCAATCAGCAATCTGCTTGCGAATCTCATCAAGCGTAATTGCCATTAGATGTACACCTTATCAAGGCGGGCGCCAAAGTTGCACACTACCTCGTAGTTAATGGTCTCACGCAAGTCGGCCATCTCATCGGCGGTAATCTCTTGATCGCCGTCTTTGCCGATGAGGGTAACCACATCACCATAGCGGATCTCGTGCGCAGGCTTATTTGCATGGGTACCTGCGGTATCAACAGCAATCATAAACTGATCCATACAGATATTACCCACCTGGCGGACACGGTCTCCGCGCGTCAAAACGTCCATGCGGTTAGAAAGGCTACGAGCAAGTCCGTCCGCATAGCCAATAGGCACAGTGGCTACCTGGATATTATTGCGAGGAACACGCCAGGTCATGCCATAACCCACACCATCACCAACAGCTGGATAAACCACACGTGTCACGCGACCGCGCACGCTCATAACAGGCTGCAGGTCAATGCGGGGAATAGTGAGCTTGCTTGGGTGAAGTCCGTACAGACCAATGCCCACGCGAACCATATCAAACTGGATATCTTTGTGCAGGATAGTACCGGGTGTGTTATCGGCGTGTACCAAACCTAGCTCATAGCCTGCGTTTTTCAGCGTTGTAACTGCCTCAATAAAGCGATTAACCTGCAGGTCAAAGTCCCAGTTGTCAAGCACATCGGCCGTAGCAAAATGCGTAAAGGTACCAGCGCATTCAAGGCCCCTGTGAAAATCAATAGAACCGCGCACCTCAAGTAGATCTTCTCGTCTGACGCCAATACGGGTCATGCCAGTGTCAATGGCCAGGTGGTAGCGGCCAACCTTGTTAGCTGCAGCGGAAGCCTCTCCGTAGGCAAGGGCAAAGTCAACCGTGTAGACGGAGGGCATGATGTCAAAGCGGACAAGATCTGGAATGGAGGTAACTGGAGGCTCAGAAAGAACCAGGATGGGGTTATCAATACCCGCACAGCGCAGCTCCACACCCTCGTCAACTGTTGCAACGGCAAACTGATCGGCGCCCACAGACTGCATGGCTTTAGCGCACTGAGCTGCTCCGTGGCCATAGGCGTCGGCCTTAACCACACACATCATTTTGACACCACGGTTAAGCTGGGCCTTAAATGTCTTCACGTTATGACGGACGGCGGAAAGATCAATCTCTATCCAAGCCCATCTATCCTGGGGATATGCCGACATCAGGCTCACCTACTCCGCAGCTTCTTCAAAGTCTGCCATAGGGAATGCAATCTGCTCTTCAAGTGCATCGGAGGCAAGGCCAATAGCGTCACAGATGTCGCCAGCCATAGCTCCGCGTACACCGAACTTCTCGGCAGCTAGCTGACCTGCGTATGCGTGAACCTCACAGGCAAGTGAGCAGAAGGTTGGCAGGTCATCAACTTGACCAGCAACCTGAGCCAAGCGGCCAGCAATAGTACCAGCAAGAACGTCGCCAGAGCCAGCAGTTGCCAGCGTAACGGGACCAGGCTTTGGCAGCACGGCTTTCTGGACGCCAACGCAGCCAGTTGCGGTTCCCTTAGCAACAATGACCAGCTCAGAGCCACCGTCTGCCCAGACAATCTTGCGGGCAGCCTCAAGCTGACCCACCAGGCTTGCAGGAGGATTATCTACCTGGTTAACCAGGCGACCAAGCTCGCGACGATGCGGCGTCATGATGAGCGGAGCAGTACGACGAGTGAGCTCGGGGAAATCTGGGAGGTTGTTATTAGTGAGGCGAGCAATGCAGTTGAGCGCGTCGGCGTCAACAATAACGGGCAGCTCAGAGTCAAGCAGCGCGGAGGTAACCTTGACGGTTCCGCCAGAGACGCGCATGCCAGGGCCAACCAGCGTAACGGTGCGCATGGCGGCAAGCTGCAGCACCAGTGGAGCTGCTTCCTCGGTAAACACGCCCTCAGCGTCGCACGGGAGGCCAATAACGGGAACCTCTGGCAACATCATCTGAACGCAGCTGACAATGGCCTCAGGAACTGCCAGCGTAACGTAGCCAGCGCCCGCACGAGCAGCCGCCTTAGCAGCAAAAACAGCTGCTCCGGGGAAGCGGCTTGAGCCACCAACCACCAATACGGAGCCACGAGAGTATTTATCGCAGTCATTGAGCTGGGCAGGAACAGAAGCAAGATAATCTTCCAGGTCAACGCGCCAGGCAACAGGATCTGCCTCAACAACCAGACGCTCAGTCTGCTCGGCCAGAGGAGCCACAACAATGGAGCCGCAAACGTCGCGGCCTGCATCGGCAATAAGGCCGGGCTTGAGCGCAATCATGGTAACGGTAACGTCAGCGACAACACACGCGCTTTCTACCTGGCCCTTCTGCGCAGAAAGGCCACTGGGAACGTCAACGGAAAGCACGCGAGCGCCGGACTGATTGAGGCACTCAATCCAAATATCAAACGGAGCACGAACCTTGCCGTGGAAGCCGGTGCCCAGCATGCAATCAAGCACCACGTCAGCCGTTGCCAGCAAGTCAATCAGCTCCTGGCGAGAAGGGCCAACAAGCACGGAAACTCCCGCACGAACGGCGCGCTGCGCCATCTGACGTGCAAGATCGCCGGAAATCTGATCAGGCTCAAGCGGAGTGACTACCTTAACGTTGCAGTTTCTAGAGCGCAGCGCCTCTGCTGCCACCCAGCCATCTCCACCGTTATTGCCAAGACCTACGAGGATGACAACGTTAGAGATGTCCCCTCCCATGCCAAGGGCCTCTTGAGCAGCAGCGTAACCTGCACGGTGCATGAGCTCGGAAACGCTCACGCCCACGCGTGTCAGCGCAATCTCTACACGCTTGATGTCCTCAACATTTAGTACCGGCTGCATAACTTACTCCTCGGATTTAACAACATCATCAAAGGTTGTCTCAATTATAGGTTCTTGCACGCGCTCAAGCTCATCCAACACAGAACGAGCTTCTTTGAACGAACGTGCCAGCTCTTGGGCAGCATCTTCCTTTTGATCTACCTTGGGTTTTACGGCGTTGGTTACCGCAACCGCATTGGCTACCGCAACATCTCTGGTATACGAGATAGAAAGCGCAATCTCCTGCACGCCCTGCTCAGCCGCAATCTGTGCAGCCTTGCCCGCTAGACGAGCCTGTGGCCTGCCCAGCTGATCTCTCTCAACAGAAACATCCTGAAAACCAATACCAGACGAGAAACCCGTTCCTAAGGCTTTGAGCACGGCTTCTCTTGCTGCAAAGCGAGCAGCATAGTGCTCCGCAGGACGAGCAGTGCGCTCACAATACGCACGCTCGGCATCGGTGAACATACGGCGAATAAAGTGAGGGCGTCTCTCAATTGCCTGCTGCATGCGAGCGATCTCAAGCATATCTACACCTATTCCTGCCAGTGCCATCGTATCCCCTGGATCTATCTGCGCTTAAGCGCTGAGCCTATACTCCTCGAGTGCATCGAGCACAATCTGATTTGCCTGCTGACAGAGCTCATCGGTTGGAGCTTCTGCAAGAACACGCACCAAAGGCTCTGTTCCGGAAGCGCGGACCAACACGCGACCATTGCCCTCAAGGAACTTCTCGGCAGCTGCAACTGCGTCGTTGACCTTAGGAGACTGCATAGCAGCCTCTTTGTCGGTGACGCGAACGTTAACCAACTGCTGTGGATATAGTGTAACGGGACGAGTCAGCTCAGAGAGTTTCTCGCGCTCTGCTCGTAAGACCTCCATAATACGGAGGCTGGTCAAGAT
>CAUUGK010000032.1:0-11755 GCA_963544765.1 uncultured Atopobiaceae bacterium | reverse complement strand
AAAGAATCTGTAACTTTTGCCTAAATACATAAAAGAATCTGTGGATTTGCCTGATTTTGTTAAAGAATCGGTGGCTCAAATACAGATTCTTTGCACTTTTCAGGCAGGCCTTCCGTGGCGTAACTTTTGGATCCAATGTGGTGTCATGGGCGCTTTTATCGAGCCTGATTTTCTCGCCAAGTCTGAACGATTTGCCGGAAAAGTGCACCGTATCTGAGCTATTTGCCGGTTTTTCTCACCTTGTCTGAGCTGTTTTACTCAGACATGACGTGTTTTTTCAGGCTCGAAATAGGCTCGCAGTCTAAACCCAAGTAAGCACGGTTACGCGCGACAAAAAGAAACCCCAGCCGAAGCTGGGGTTGTCAATTTGCTGGAGGCGAGACCCGGATTCGAACCGGGGATAAAGGCTTTGCAGGCCTCTGCCTTACCACTTGGCCATCTCGCCATATGAAAAAGGCCGAAACGAATCCGGCCGAAAAATCATGGAGCGGGCTACGGGGTTCGAACCCGCGACCTCAACCTTGGCAAGGTTGCGCGCTACCAACTGCGCTAAGCCCGCGAACGCGAGGAATAATATACGCAAGTTCACGGCCGAGCGCAAGTGTAAATTTCAAAATCGTCAAACTTTTTTAGAAAAGTCACGAATCCTGACTTGCCTAAGAGGTAGATTTTTCTTGCAAAACTTGTAAATAAGAGCAGGTAGATTGCCAAGTGTGATTACTTGCCGTATCATGGAACAAGAACTTTTTGAATGAGGTTGTATGTTCTTTATTGTCGCGTCACTTTTAGCTCTTTTGACGCTTGCGTATCTTGTCGCAAGCGGTTTTGTCCGCGTGGTGCGCTATTTTTGGGGCTGGCTTTCATCTGGCGAGAAGATCGATGGGCTTGCAGGCGATGCTGTATCGCCCGCACCCCAAACCGCTCCATTCTCCAAGCCTAAGCCAACGCAAGCGGAGCTCTTGGCGTATTTGGACAAGATGCATCTTGGCTGGTACCAGGTGGTCATCCTCTTCATTGTGGGCTGCATGGCTGGTCTGCTTATTGAAGAAATCTGGATGCTCATTACTGCCGGTCTAACTGAAAGTAGGGTAGGTCTTATCTGGGGACCATTTTCTCCGCTTTACGGAACTGGTGCGGTGTTTCTCACGGTTATCTGCTATCAGTTACACAAGCATCACGCCAACAACTTGGTCATTTTTCTGGTTTCGGTTGTTGTTGGTGGCACGTTAGAGCAGCTTACTGGCTGGGGAATGCAAGAGATTTTCCACTCGGAATCGTGGACGTACGCTCATCTTCCAGATGCCATCACACAGTGGGTGGCCTGGCGATTCTTGGGATTTTGGGGCATTTTGGGTCTGATTTGGTGTCGGGTTATCATGCCTCGCGCGCTCTACAAGATAGGTGAGCCAACATCAAAAAGGCAAGCAATTTTTGTTACCCTGCTTACGGTGTATCTTGTTGCCGACATCACCATGACGGTGGCATGTTTGGGAAGAAAGGCGCAGCGTGACGCCGGCATTCCTCCGTCAAATGCATTTGAGGTATGGGTAGATAATCACTATGACGATAGCTTTGTGTCTGCTCGTTTCCAGAACATGACGTTTACGTCGTCAGAACCCGCTGATAAGTCCTAGCCCACCGAGTCCTACAAGATTTTATGGCGGCATCGTACATCTGCAAGTTCGCGAGAAACCCAAAGGATTTGTAATGCAAATACCTTCTGTAAAACCAGAACATCCAACAGGCAACGTGTACCTGGACTTTGCTGCAGCTACACCTATGGATCCACGTGTAGTTGATGCTATGATTCCGTACTTCACGGAGAAGTTCTACAACCCCTCAGCTCCGTATGCTCTGTCTCGCCAGGTTCGTGACGAGGTAGAACGTGCCCGCGCTGTCTTGGCGCATGCCATTGGTGCTCGTCCAGGAAACGTAGTACTCACAGCAGGTGCTACAGAGGCCAACAACCTGGCGTTTGCAACGGTCTCTGAAGATGCGCACGTCATCGTTGATGCTATTGAGCACGAGAGCGTCCTTGCGTGTGCAGGGATTTTCTCGCACAAGACACTTCGCGTAGAGGCAGACGGTCGTGTGGACCCAGAGCGGGTTTCAAAAGCGCTCAAGCCAGAGACCGAGCTGGTTTCCATTGAGCTTGCAAACGGGGAGATTGGTACCATTCAGCCTATCCGAGAGATTTCGCAGGTACTTGCCAAGGAGCGCTCGCGCCGGCTTGCAGCGGGGGAGACTCGTCCGCTGCACTTGCACGTAGACGCCTCTCAGGCGGCGGCATACCTGAGCGTGAACGTGTCGTCTTTGGGCGTAGATATGTTGACGCTTTCTGCGGCAAAGCTTTCTGGCCCAAAGCAGGTAGGTCTTCTGTGGGCTTCCGATGATGTGCGCTTAAGGCCGCTGGTGCTCGGCGGCGGACAAGAAGGCGGTGTTCGTTCAGGTACGGAAAACGTCGCAGGCGTCATTGGCTTTGCGTGTGCTTTAGCGCTTGCTGATGAGACTCGCACTGACGAAGCAAAACGGGTTTCTCGCCTCAGAGATCAGTTACAGGAGCTGCTTTGTGCAGAGTTCCCGCAGATGATTGTCTCGGGACCAAAGAATGCCAAGCTCAGGCTTCCTAACTTGCTGCACGTTTCTTTCCCGGGACTTGAGGCTCGCCGTCTGGTTATTTTGCTTGAGCGTCTAGGCGTGTCGGTGGGAACGGGCTCTGCCTGCGCCGCATCAAAGATGCAAATATCTCACGTGCTTGAGGCAATTGGAGCACCGCGAGAAGTAGCTGCGGGAAGCCTCAGGTTAACGCTTGGAAGAACTACCACAGAAGACGACATCTTGTACGCAGCTTGGGCAATCGCTGAGGCTGTTAAGCAGGAGTCTGCTCGTGTAGGAGTGATATGGGAGAATTAGTTTACCTTGGCATGAGTGGCGGCGTTGATTCGGCGCTGTCCGCGGCCTTGCTTCTTGAGGCGGGCTACAACGTCAAGGCTATCTATATGCGTAACTGGTCAAAGGACCTGCCAGGCTTTAAGTGCCCTTGGGCAGATGACCTGGCTGATGCTGAGCGCGTGTGCGTGACGCTTGGTATTGATTTGGACGTGTGGGACTGTGAGGCCGAGTATAAGGCTACCGTTGTGGATTACCTGCTTGATGCCTATGAGCACGGCCGTACGCCTAATCCAGACGTTATGTGCAACCAGACGGTCAAGTTTGGCACCTTTGCAGAACGTGCTTTTGCAGAGGGCGCTGATTTTGTTGCAACGGGTCACTATGCACAGAACGTCCCGGGCACCAAAAAACTTTTGCGTGCCGCAGATGCTCACAAGGATCAGACTTATTTCCTATGGCGTGTACCAGGTCATTTGTTTGAACGCACGCTTTTTCCTATTGGACACATTGCCACCAAGGCAGAGGTTAGGGCTCTGTGTGCAGAGCGAGGTCTGGGCATAGAAACTAAGCCAGACTCCGACGGCATTTGTTTTATTGGCCCCGTTGGTTTGCGCACGTTTTTGCTGGATACTTTTCAGAAAAAGCAGGGCGACGTCATTGAGTGGGAGACAGGCAAGGTTCTTGGCACCCATGACGGAGCATTCCTCTTTACCGTTGGCCAAAGAAAAGGCCTGAACATCGGTGGAGGTCCTGCTCGCTATGTAGTAGCAACCGACACGCTTAAGAATGTGGTGTATGTAACCTCTGACCTCAACTGTCCTGCGCTCTGGACTCGCCGCATGGAGCTCTCGGACATGCACTGGATTTCTGGAGAACCTGCAGCTAACGGTAGGTATGTGGTCAGAACTCGTCACACAGGCGCGCTGGTTCCCGTAACGTTTACGCTCACGGATAATCAATGTGGATTTATTGAATTTGATCAGCCGGTAAAAACTGTTGCAGCAGGTCAATCGGCGGTTTTGTACGATGGCCAGGAAGTTTGTGGCGGTGGCATTATTGAGGCCGACAAGGGTATACTTGAGCGGTTCATGTAAAATGAAAAGCAGGTAGGTGGCGAGAAACCCTCTGAGGTTGCATCGTTTACCTGCAAAGAGTGTTGTTTCTGTACACGTATTGTGATCCAGAGTCCAAGGAGGTGCCCATGGATCGCCCAGATGGCGCGTCTGAAACCGAGCACCCCTCATCTACACCGAAGGTAACGGTGAAGATTGGATCTACAACCGTTAAGGGTGTTTCAACTAAAAAGCCTAAGATTAGTGTTGCTCCAACTTCTTCATCTGAGCAGGTAGAAGAGGCAAAAGAGAGCTTTGGTCAAGTTAGAAAGAGCATTCTCTTCCTCTTTGCGGTTGTAATACTGTACGCACTCTATATCGTTTTCTCTGGTCAGTTTGATGAGTTTGTTGTTGCTCTAGCAGACGTAGATACAGGTTGGCTTATTGCTGGCGCTCTTTGCTACTTTGTCTACTATTTCCTGGGTATTCTCGCCTATGTTATCTCGGTCATTACAGATCCCGAGAGTCCTGTTGGTGTCCGTGACCTGATGAGCGTTGAGGCGTCGGGCATCTTCTTCATGAACCTCACACCAAACGGTGCTGGTGCTGCTCCTGCTCAGATTTATCGCCTTACTCGTGCGGGAATTTCCGTGGGTCAGGCAGGAGCTCTGCAGTTCACCCGCTTTGTTATGTACGAGGCGGGCGAGGGCATCTTTGCAGCTCTGATGCTTATCTTTAGGGCCAATTATTTCTACGAGCAATTTGGCGATGTAACCGTTATTGGCGTTATCTTGTTTGGCGCAAAGATAGTGATGGTTGCAGTTATCCTGGCCATTTGCCTGCTTCCTAAAATGGTTAAGACCGTGGGCAACTGGGGCTTAAAGCTGCTTTCACGTCTTCGTATCGTAAAGCAGTACGACCACTGGCATGGCATCATTAACACGCAGGTAGATGAGTTCTCAAACGGCTTTAAGACTGCCGCAAAGAACATCCCAGAGATGTGCGTTGTTCTGCTGGTTACCTTGGTCCAGCTTGGCTGCCTCTATGCACTGCCATACTTTGTTCTGCGAGCACTTGGCCAGCCTGCAGACCTTCTGACCTGCCTTGCATCTGGATCAATGCTTGAGCTCTTGACCTCGGCCATTCCACTTCCTGGTGGTACTGGTGGTGCAGAGGGTGGCTTTGCCTTCCTGTTTGGCCATATGTTTGGCGAGGAAATTGCTGCAGGCTTTGTACTTTGGCGCGCTATTGAGTATCTGCTTCCAACTATGGCCGCAAGCATGCTTTTGGGCCTTAGATCTCATGATCACGAGCCTATCTACCACAAGTGGAACCGTTTTCGCCAGCGTTTCTCGGCTTTTGTAAATGGCGAGAAAGGCGCTGTTGCTTCTACATCGTCTCGTCCAGAGACCTCTGGCATTCAAATTAAGGTTAAGCGTAAGAAGTAGGGAAGAAGTAAGGAAGAAAAGCCAGAATGTGGCTTGATACGTATCTTTGCTCTATTGGACCGCTGCGTGTGCAGTACTTGTAAAAGAAAGCATCCTTATGCGTAAACCACCAAATCCTATTTTGATTATTCTGGCACCTATTCTTATTGCCGTTGCCGTTGGTCTTGTCTATGATCTGCAGAATTTCTTACAGGACATTCCGGAAGTACGTGACAATCCAATGCTTTTAGCAGGCGTGGCTGTGTTTATACCAATGCTTGTTGCACTGGTTAAGGACACGTTTGACGCACACGGTCTCTAGGCAAAGGCTATTTTTGTTGTGTTGGCTTTGAGAAAAAGAACAGGTATAGTCCAAAGCCAAGTTTAATTGCTGCATCAATATAGGCAGTTATTGTCAGTGGGATGTCTGGAAAAATATAACCCATACCAACATTGATGGCACAGAGTATTGCCAGATAAATCATCGATTTTCCGTGCACAAAGTAATAGAGGAAAAAGTGCAGTGCCGTGGCCATTAACGCGCCCAACCAAATAAGTCTCCAGTTTTCAGTTGCAAAAAATGGTCCACCTAATAAAAACATCAAAATAAATAAGATAATTACCGCGTATAGAGACATTTTGTTCTGGAACTTACTTGAAGGACCATCGGAAAACTTATTGAGAACTTTCTTATTTGTGTTTATAGATAAGAAGGCTGCAACATATCCAAAGCTAAATACGGACATATTGATAATCTGCTTTCCACCTATTACGGTAGCTGCAAAAATGATGAGAGCTACAACAATTAACCAGAGACCGCATGATTTCTTATAATTAAAGTGAAGCTTCTCGTCTTTGTTATATTCCAGAAAGTTCATAAGTTTCTCCCTCAATCGAACGACTTGCCATAATACTTCTGACCGTATGCTTTTACAATCCAGTTACCTATTTTTTAATAATTGAGGTGAAGAAGATATACAGGTTTAAAAGGCGGCCATTCATTTGATAGCCCGCGGCATTTAAATAGCCATCAATGTTGCGACGAACCGATCTTTTGCAGATTTCAAAAAAAGTTGAGTTTGACGGTTGCAAGAGGGGCGGGTTTCTCGTAATATATCCCTTGCTGCATCCCCAGCAGCAAACATATTCGGGCGTTTAGCTCAGGGGGACGAGCGCTTCCCTGACACGGAAGAGGTCATAAGTTCAAATCTTATAACGCCCACCAACTGTTCACAGGTCAGAGTAATCTGGCCTGTTTCTTTTTGTGGATATAAGTAGTAATCATTATTGTTATTGACAAAAGAGTTAAAGAGAGTAAACTTCTATCTAGCACGTTTTACAAATTGTTTTACTTACAGAAAGGAACTAACTATGTCTCTTATTGGTAAGCAAATTGGTGATTTTAAGGTAAACGCATTCCACAACGGTGAAATCACCGAGGTAAGCAAAGAGTCCACACTGGGTAAGTGGAGCCTGTTCTTCTTCTATCCAGCTGACTTTACCTTTGTCTGCCCAACTGAGCTTGAGGATCTTGCTAACAACTATGACAAGTTCCAGGCTGCTGGTGCAGAGGTCTACTCTGTCTCTTGCGACACTGAGTTTGTCCACAAGGCATGGCACGAGGAGTCCGAGCGTATCTCTAAGGTAACCTACCCAATGCTCGCTGACCCAGCTCACGTTCTTGCAAGGAACTTTGAGGTCCTTATTGAGGATGCTGGCCTTGCTGAGCGCGGTGCTTTCATTGTTGACCCTGAGGGTGTCATTCAGGTTGAGCTTGTCACCGCTGGTGGCATTGGCCGTAACGCTGAGGAGCTTCTCCGCCTTCTCCAGGCTGCACAGTTTGTTGCAGAGCACGGCGATCAGGTCTGCCCAGCTAAGTGGCAGCCAGGTGCTGAGACCCTGAAGCCAAGCCTTGACCTTGTTGGTCAGCTCTAAGATTTAGGAGCTTACAATGACCGACGTCAAAGACCTCTACGACGCGGTGATTATCGGCGGTGGGCCAGCTGGGCTCACCGCCGCCCTCTATCTGGCCCGCGCTCGCTACCGTGTTCTAGTTGTCGAGAAGGACTATTTTGGCGGACAGATCACCATCACTAATGAGGTCGTTAATTATCCGGGAGTTTTCTCTACCAGTGGTTCTGAGCTTTCGGAAACTATGCGCAAGCAGGCTGAGGCCTTTGGCGCAGAGTTTTTGCTGGCAGAAGTCACTGACCTGGACATGTCCGGAGATGTCAAGGTAGTTCACACTACTAAAGATGAGCGTCCCTGCCTCTCCGTTCTCCTGGCTACAGGAGCACATCCACGTCATATCGGCTTTGTGGGAGAAGAAGATTACCAGGGCCATGGAGTTGCTTACTGCGCCACTTGCGATGGCGAGTTCTTTACTGGCAAGGAAGTCTTTGTCATTGGTGGAGGCTTCGCAGCCGCAGAAGAAAGCGTATTTCTAACTAAGTACGCAAAGCACGTCACGGTTCTTGTGTGCGAGGAAGCATTTACCTGCGCTCCTGCGTCGTCCGAGGCCGCTCGTACTAATCCAAACATTACGGTTCTCTATAACACGCAGGTTGAATCCGTTGCCGGAGATTCCGCGCTCAGGTCTATTACGTACAAGAACCTTAAGACGGGCGAGAAGACCACGTTTGCTCCAGAAGATGGCGATTCCATTGGTGTCTTTGTCTTCGCGGGTTACGCGCCAGAGACCGACTTGGTAAAAGAGCTGGCTCAGACTGATGACTACGGCTATCTGATCACCAACGAGCATCAAGAAACAACCTGTGAGGGTCTTTTTGGTGCGGGCGATGTATGCCAGAAGCCATTGCGCCAGGTTGCAACGGCCATCGGTCAGGCAGCAACCACCGCTACCGAGATGGAGCGCTACATCAAGCGTGCCCAGGAAAAGACCAGCCTTGTTCCACAGATGAACGTCACGCGCATCTCGTCCAAGAAGGAGGCTCCTGAGGCTCCAGCGGCTAAGAGTGCCTCTGACTCCGGAGAAATCTTCACCGATGACATGAAGGCACAGCTCAACGCTGTCTTTGAGCGCATGGCTCGTCCGCTCGTACTTCAGTTGGAGCTAGACCAGAGGCCTGTCTCTGAGGAGCTCGTAGCTTACATGGAAGAGCTATCTTCTATGACCGACAAGCTGAGCGTTCAGACGGTTTCAGGCACGGGCGAGAAGAACCTTCCTGTTGTTCGTGTGTGCGCACAGGATGGCACTCCAACAGGTCTTGCGTTCCACGGTGTTCCCGGCGGCCATGAGTTCACTTCGTTTGTTCTTGGACTCTATAACGCTGCAGGTCCCGGTCAGCCAATTAGTGACGAGGATAAGGCATCCATTGCCGCTATTGAGTCAAAGACGCATCTGCAGGTCTTGGTAGGACTTTCTTGTACCATGTGCCCAGACGTTGTTGTAGCGGCTCAGCGTATTGCTGCATACAATCCTCAGGTTACCTGCGATGTCTACGACATCAACCACTTCAAGGAACTCAAAGACACCTACGATGTCATGAGTGTTCCATGCTTGGTTATCAACGACGGTCAGAAGGTTGACTTCGGCAAGAAGAGCCTCTCTCAGATTTTGTCGCTGATTCCATAAGATCCATTTGCGTCCAGGAGAGGGTGGCGCTCATGAATATGCCGAGAAGATCAGTGGTCTTCTCGGCATTTTTTTGCGACGTATGAAGTAAGCGTATAAAGCTTGTCTTGAGGTGCAAGGCCACGTCCCCTTTACAGAGCTTTTTGCTGGTAGAGTCCTGCATCGGCAAAGCCCTGTGCGCGATAGTAGGCTCGCGTTCCAATTGAGCTGATGACGTTAAGACTGGTATAACCCGCCTCAGCTGCGATAGATGATGCTTTGGCGAGAAGCTTTTGGCCCAAGCCCTGGTGTTGAGCAGACATTCCTTCTGAGCCCAGCGAAAGCGCCTGTCCGTACACGTGGAGCTCTCTGATCATGGCCTGACCTGGCTGTACCAGCAGCTCATTGGCGATAACATCACACGCGCCAGTGATCAGTTTGTCCCAGTGGGGAAGTGAAAGCCTACAGAAACCTGCGATTTTATTGTCAACAGTTACCCACTGCAGGAAGTGCTCGTCACTGACTGCGGTAGTGTAAACAAAGTCTTGAAGGGTAAGTTCTGCGGCACTTACCTGCTGCTGGTTAATCTCTCTAAAACGAATCTCCTGCACGCGGTTTACAACGTCTTCAGCAGTAAGCTCTTGTTCCACCATCTGGCGCAGGTTGGTGTGTTTGTTTCCCACCAGAATATCGGTGGCGCTAATGTCTCTAATCATGCGAGAAATACGCACGTATGGAGGCGTTGCAAGCACGTCTTGAACAAGCACGTCTACCAGCTCATCTTTGGCGTATGGCTGCCATGTACCCTCACGGTATTTCTGGACCAATTGCGTTCCAGATACCAGAGCGCAGGGATAGAGTTTAATCTCGTCAGGGAGAAAACCTGGATCCGTGACAAACGTTTTAAAGTCCTGTTTGTCCGCCTCAGGAGTTGCGCCTAACAGGTTAACCATCAGGTGAGAGTGGATTTTAAATCCGTACAAGCGAATCAGCGAGAACGCTCGTTTAATCTGGGCAACACTCATCTGACGCTGGTTTGCGTCAAGGATTTCTTGGCGTGTGCTCTGAATGCCAATTTGAATTTTGGTGCACCCAAGCTGCCTAAACATGCGTAGGTTATCCGGCGTAATAGTGTCAGGTCTGGTTTCTATTACAAGGCCAACCACGCGAGCAGCAGCTGTTTCATTAACGTGTTGTTGCTTTACCAGCTGGTCATAGGTACTCTGCATCTGAGACCACGCGTTTTGGTGAGGCTGGCTGGTGTCGTAGAGCTTATGAAAAGCCTGGTTATACGTGGCAGTATCATCAAAGACTGCCGCTTGTTGTTCAGCAACAAAAGAAGAAAGTGCTTCTTCAGAGTTCTGCAAACCAAACGAGGTGTACCAATTCAGACGCTCCTTGATGTGATTAGGAGAGTTTGGCCACTCGTTGAGTGCACGGAAGAGCTCTTTGATAAACCAGTATTGATAGCCCTCTGGATAATCGCTCCAGGTACCACCAAGTACAATGAGCTCTACTTTGTCGGTTGAGTGGCCCATCTGATAGAGCGCCTGAAGACGAGCAGCAACTTGTACGTATGGATCAAAAAACGTTAGTTCTGCGCGCTGACAGGCAGGCTCGTTAGCAAGGTAGCTTTTAGGCATACGCAGATCACACGGGCAATAAATGCAATTACTTGAGCAGGTATGCGGCCTCGTGATAACCGTAATGGTTGCTACGCCAGAAGCGGTGCGCCGAGGCTTCATCCGCACAGAGCGAATAAATCTTTCTTCCAGCTCAGGTGTCACGTTCCACGATTGCCAGAGCTCATTGTTTTTCTGCTTAATCTGCAAAAAATAGGGGAGAATTGCTCGTTTAGGAATGAGTTTCTCGCGCTCTGTACTGTGGGCGCTAGAGTCAATTCCGCTGTTGTGCGAGTTAATGAGCATCTCAAGCTGATGCGTATCAAGAGCGCCTTGCGAGCCATCTCTGAGCTGCTGCAATATGTCCAAAATGAGTTCATCCATACAAACAGTATAGGCAATAAGGCAAGCTTCTGGCCGTTGGGAGTAAGACGGTGACGTAAAATCTCTGTATGGATACTTCTTCAAACAAAACATATACGCAATCTATCAGCACATCTACCGCTGAGCAGCTGAGCTACGTAACCTCTGAGTTTTACGCTCAGCAGACGCAGAGTTTCTCGGCCACACGACAGATGCCTTGGCAGGGGTGGCAGCAGTGTCTAGATGCCATGCCTCAGCTTTTAGCTGGCGAGAAACACTCTGTACTTGATGTGGGTTGCGGCAACCTGCGCTTTGCTCGCTTTTTACGCGATGAGGAGGGGATTGTCCCTGCAAAGTATTTTGCTGTAGATAATTGCAAGCCACTGGTAGAGAGTGGTGAGGCAGACACTCATGTCTCTGAGCTGGCGTTTATTGAGTTGGATGTGATAAAGAGTCTGCTTGATAACACGCTTTCTTCGCGTCTTACTGTTCCGGCCTGTGATTTAGTGGTTGCATTTGGCTTTTTGCATCATGTACCTGGCGCAAAGAAGAGGACCGAGCTTCTGCACACTCTGTTAGATAAAACAAAACCTGGCGGATTTGTGTGCGTTTCTTTCTGGCAGTTTATGAACAGCCAAAAACTTGCTGCTAAAGCTCAAGAAACCACTGCTCAAGGTCTGCGTGCGCTGGGTATAGATGCATCAGAACTTGAGGAGCATGACTATCTGATTGGCTGGCAAGATAAGGCCAATACCTGGCGCTATTGTCATCATTTCTCGCAAGAGGAGCTTGATGAGCTTATTGGAAGCCTTGGCTCTGACGTGC
>CAUUGK010000031.1:0-12387 GCA_963544765.1 uncultured Atopobiaceae bacterium | reverse complement strand
AGGAGGTAGCGGTACCAGGCTTTATCCGCTGACAACCGTTACATCTAAACAGCTTTTACCTGTTTATGACAAGCCAATGATTTACTATCCGCTGTCAACGCTTATGCTTGCAGGTATTAGAGATATTTTGGTTATCTCCACGCCACGCGATCTGCCAAATTTTAAGAAACTCTTGGGTGACGGCTCTGACTTCGGTATCTCCATCAGTTATGCCGAGCAGCCTTCTCCCGATGGGCTTGCTCAGGCATTTGTTATTGGTAAAGAGTTTATTGGTGATGACGCTGCAGCTTTGATTCTTGGAGACAACATCTTCTTTGGAAATGGCCTTTCAGGACTTGTGAGAAAAGCTGCTCAGCAGGCACAAACTGCTGGTCGTGCCACAGTTTTTGGCTATCACGTTGATGATCCAGAGCGTTTTGGCGTTGTTGAGTTTGATAAGAACTACAACGCTATTTCAATTGAGGAGAAGCCAGCTCATCCAAAATCTAACTACGCAGTAACCGGACTTTATTTCTACGATCGACGTGTTACTGAGCTGGTAAAGCAGGTTCAGCCAAGCGCTCGTGGTGAGTATGAGATTACTGACCTTAATCGACTCTATCTTGACGATGGCACGCTTGATGTTGTTACTCTTGGTCGTGGCTTTGCGTGGCTGGATACAGGAACTATGGAGTCTCTTTTTGAGGCATCTACCTTTGTTCGTACTGTTGAGACTGCGCAAGGTCTGCCTGTAAGTGTTCCAGAAGAAATTGCTTTTGAGAACGGTTGGATTGACAGCTCTAAACTTATCGAGTGTGCAGAACGCTACGGTAAATCTACGTATGGTGAGCACCTCAAGAGTGTTGCAGAGGGACGTATTCTTCCTTCTGAAAAAGGGGAGTAACATGCGGATTCTTATTACTGGCTCTCATGGTCAGTTAGGCAATGAACTCAAATGTCTTTTTGAAACTGGTATCTCTGAAATTGGGGCTATTCCAGAGCTGTTTGTTGACCCAGATGTTGACTATACTGACGCAGAAGAACTGGATATTACCAGTTCAGACGCGGTAAATACATGGTTTGACCAGCATGATCGTTATGACCTTGTTATTAACTGTGCGGCCGCAACAAATGTCGATGGCTGCGAAAGCAATTTTGAGATGGCCTTTGCAGTAAATGCCCTTGGCCCTATGAATCTTGCACGAGCTTGCAGCGCTACGCAGACAAAGCTTGTTCAAGTATCTACCGATTATGTCTTTAGTGGAAAAGAAAGCTCACCTCGTACAGAGCACGATGCTCCTTATCCTGTTTCTGCGTATGGGCGCTCCAAATTGGCGGGAGAGGGACTTGCGCTTGCGGCAAATCCTCAAACGTTTGTAGTGAGAACGGCATGGCTTTACGGCTATGTTGGCAAGAACTTTGTAGCAACTATGCGCGCTCTTGGCGCAAAGTATCCAGAGATTAGCGTTGTTGATGATCAGGTGGGTAATCCTACCAGCGCAAATGACCTAGCTCACGCAATTTTGTGCATTGCAGCCACTGAGAACTATGGCATCTACCATGCAACTAATGAAGGAACATGTTCATGGGCTGATTTTGCTGAAGCTATTATGGCTGGCAGCAATCTTGACTGTAAGGTTCGTAGGGTAACTTCTGCTCAGTGGAAAGAGATGCACCCAGAAAGCGCTTCTCGCCCTGCGTATTCATCTTTAGTAAACGGTCATCTTGAGAGTACCATTGGAAATTGTATGAGACCTTGGCAGGAGGCTCTTGCGACATATCTTTCGAAGGTAGAAAGAGGTTAGTGTGAAGACCTATTTAGTAACTGGTGGAGCTGGATTTATTGGATCTAACTTTATCCACTATATGCTTAGAAGAAATCAGGACATTCATATCTTGAACGTGGATGCTCTGACGTATGCAGGCAACCTTGAGAACCTCTCGGAATATGATCAAGATCCTCGCTATACCTTTGCTCATGTAGATATTAGGGATAAAGAGGCTCTGACACAGCTGTTTGAGACCTATCATCCTGATTACGTTGTTAACTTTGCAGCAGAGAGTCACGTAGACCGTTCTATTGAAGATCCAGGTGCCTTTGCTGACACTAACGTTATGGGTACTGTCGCTCTTCTGAGTGTTGCAGAGTCTTTCTGGAATGATGGCCAGGGCTCCTACGGAGACCACAGATATCTGCAGGTTTCTACTGATGAAGTCTACGGCTCGTTGCCACTTGATGATCCAGAGGCGTTCTTCCGTGAGACTACACCATTGAGCCCTCATAGCCCTTACTCTGCATCTAAGGCTTCTGCAGATATGTTTGTAAAGGCCTGGCATGATACATACGGATTCCCAGCAGTAATTACCCGTTGCTCTAACAATTACGGCCCCTATCAGTTCCCTGAGAAGCTCATTCCTCTGATGATTGAGAATTGCTTGGAACACAAGTCTCTTCCTGTCTATGGCGACGGACTTAATGTTCGCGATTGGCTGTACGTTGATGATCACTGTAAGGCAATTGCCATGGTTCTTGAAGGTGGACGCCTTGGTGAGGTCTATAACGTTGGCGGTCACAACGAGCGCAACAACCTCTACATTGTTAAGCGCATCATCAGCGAAGTTGCAAGAATCACTGGGGACACTCAAATTACTGAGAATCTAATCTCTTACGTTACTGACCGCAAGGGTCACGATCGTCGCTACGGTATTGCACCCGATAAGATTAAAGAAGAGCTTGGTTGGTATCCAGAAACTCCATTTGAAGAGGGCATTGTTACCACTATCAACTGGTATTTAGAGAACCGCGAGTGGGTTAAGAATGTAGTTTCCGGTGATTATCAGGATTACTACAAGAAGATGTATGAAGGTCGATAATGCGCACATACGATACAGAAACGCTTAAGCATCTCCAGCAAGTTGAGCTGATGATTTTAAAGGACTTCGTAGACACGTGCGAGGCCAACAACATCCGCTATTTTGGTTTTGGTGGCACCGCGATTGGCGCCCTTCGTCATAAGGGATTTATTCCTTGGGACGATGATATTGATGTTTGTCTTCCTGCAGAAGACTTCAACAAACTCTTAGATATCTATGATAAAGAGTGGTCAGAAAAGTATTCAATCATGAATACTGAGAGGGACATCAACTATCCATTCCCAACCACGCGCATTATGCTCAAAGGAACACAGTTCTGCGAAGAAGCACTTGCGCCACTTCCTCTTGACCTTGGTATTTTCCTAGATGTCTACTGCTTTGATAACGTTTCGGATGACGAGAAGGAATATCAGAAGCAGGCATTTGATGCGTGGTTCTGGTCACATATGCGCATCCTCGTTGACGTTCCTCGCCCTGTTATTTTGGCCGACGGCATCAAAGGAAAGCTCTTAAAGGCAGCAGTTACTATGGGTAGGGGAGTTTGCAAACTGCTGCATCTCTCTACTCAGAAAATGTATGAGCGTGAGCAGGAAGCCCGCAACCGCTTTGCTCACGTTAAGACAAAAAGAATTGCCTACCTGCACGATACGGATAGGTTTGTAAATACCTATCCAGTTGATGAGGTTTTTCCTGTCGATAAGCTTGATTTTGATGGAATTCAAGTAGCGTTCCCTAATCAAAATGATAAATTCCTTAGGATGCTTTACGGCGATTACATGCAAATGCCACCAGTTGAGAAGCGTAAAAACCACTATCCAGCGCGTTTGGATTTTGGTCCTTACTAGGGTCTTCTCGTTTGTAAAGCAATACATAAAAGGTAAAACGGCATCTCAGGTGCCGTTTTTTTGTTAGATTGGCAGCCTTTAACAATCTTCTAAAGTTATTATGTTCAAAATATGTTCATACTTGTATAAATTTGAACATAGGAGTATTATGACTGAAGTAAATTGATTTGAAAGTTTATTTTCGCAGTTAATTGGTCTTCATTTGGAGGAACCGTGGCACTAACAAACAACGTGTTTTCTGTATTAAAAACTATTGCTCTTTCTGACGAGAAGCTCAATCAGAGACAGCTTGCAGAAGAAACTGAGCTTTCTTTGGGATCAGTTAATTCAGCAGTAAAAACGCTTGAGGACCAGGGTCTTATTGAAGAGGGACTTATCACACCAAAGGGTCTTGAAGCTCTGAAACCTTATGAGGTTAAGAATGCCATTATTATGGCAGCTGGTCTGTCTTCTCGCTTTGCACCTATTTCATATGAGAAGCCAAAGGGCGTCCTGAAGGTTCGTGGAGAAGTTCTGATTGAGCGTCAGATTCATCAGTTGCTTGAAGCCGGTATTACTGACATCACTGTTGTTGTGGGTTATAAGAAGGAGTACTTCTTCTATTTGGAGGAGAAGTATGGCGTCAAGATTGTTGTTAACCCAGATTATGCAACAAGAAATAACAACTCTACGCTTTGGTATGTGAAAGATCAGCTTGATAATACGTATATTTGCTCTTCTGATGATTACTTTACTCAGAATCCTTTTGAGCACTATGTCTATGAGGCCTATTACTCAGCAACGTATGTTGCAGGAGAGACTGATGAGTGGTGCCTTAAAGAGGGACGTGGTGGACGTATTACCGGCGTAGAAATTGGCGGTTCAAATTCTTGGATTATGCTTGGTCACGTCTATTTTGACAGGCAATTCTCAAAGAAGTTTGTAGACATTCTTGAGGCTGTCTACGACAAGCCAGAAACCGTTGATATGCTCTGGGAAGAGATTTACGTCCGTCATATCAAAGAGCTTTCCATGACCATTAGAAAGTATCCTGACGGTGTTATTTACGAGTTTGATTCCCTTGATGAGCTTCGTCAGTTTGACCCAGCATTTATTGAGAACATCGACTCAGAGATTTTTGACAACATTGTCTCGGTTCTTCATTGCCAGAAGAAGGATATCCACGGTTTCTATCCTCTAAAACAGGGACTTACCAATTTATCTGCTCACTTTATTGTGGGATATGGTGATGATGCTCAGGAGTATGTCTACAGGCATCCAGGTGTTGGTACCGAGAAGCTTGTTGACCGCGCCGCTGAAGAGGCCGGTCTTCGTCTTGCTCGTGAGCTGGGTCTTGATAACACCTTTATTTACGAGGATCAGAAAGAGGGCTGGAAGATTTCTAAGTTTGTAAAGAACGCTCAGAACCTTGATCCTCATAATCCTGAGCAGCTTAAACGTGCAATGGAGATGGGTTATAAACTGCATCATAGCGGCGCGTCACTTGATCGTTCTTTTGACTTTGTCAACGAGGGTCTTAATTACGAGAAACTCCTGCTTGAAGAGGGTCCTATTGAGATTCCTGGCTACTACGAGCTTCGCGAGAAGGTCCTGCGCTTGAAGAAGTTTGCAGACGCAGATCAGTATCCAATTGTTATTTCACACAATGATTTCTTCTATCTGAATTTCTTGATTGATGAGGCCGGTACCTACAGCCTTATTGACTGGGAATATGCAGGCATGTCAGACGAGGCTAATGACTTTGGTACCTTCGCAGTTTGCTGTGAGCTTACTGACGATGAGGCTAATGCTGCTATTGATTACTACTTTGGAAAAGAGGCAACTTTTGAGCAACGCAGACACTTCTGGAGCTATGTAGTCTTTGCCGGTTGGTGCTGGTATCTCTGGTCTCTGGTTAAGGAAGCAGAGGGCGAGAACGTAGGCGAGTGGTTCTTCATTTACTATCGCTATGCTGCAAACAATATTGATCGTGTTCTTTCTTGGTACGAAGACGCTCAGAACTAAGAGCAAAAGGAGAAACTATGTATTACGGTCTTTTAAGCGGTATTCTTTGGGCGGTTGATACCGTTATTCTTGGCGTTGCTCTTGGTATGAGTCCTTATGTTGATTCAGCTCAGGCGTCATTTGTCAGCGCATTCATGCACGATTTCTTTGCCGCTGCAGTTCTTTTAGTCATGATGGCTCAGAAAGGCAGACTTAAAGACACCCTTGAGGCAGCAAAAACAAAGAGTGGCCGTGTAGTTATGCTTGGCGCACTTCTGGGTGGACCAATTGGTATGAGTGGCTACCTAGCTGCTATTAACACCATTGGACCTGGTTACACCGCTGCAATTTCAGCTTTTTATCCAGCCGTCGGCTCGCTTTTAGCATGGCTTTTGCTCAAAGAAAAGATGAACTTAAAGCAGATTATTGCCCTTATTGTTGCTCTTGTTGGCGTCATGGTTATTGGTCTCTCAACAGCAGCAGGCGAGGGTAACGGAAATGTTCTTGTGGGTATCTTGGGCGTTGCTGCTTGTGTCTTTGGCTGGGGATCTGAGGCGGTTATTTTGGCTTGGGGTATGCAAGACGATGCTGTTGATAATGAGACTGCTCTTCAGATTAGGGAAACCACCTCTGCATTTGCATACGGTCTTCTCATCTTGCCATTGGCTGGTTCCGTTGATTTTGCTGCACAGGTTGCACTCACTCCTGCAAATGGCGTTGTCTTTATTGCAGCACTTGCAGGTACTGCTTCATATCTCTTCTACTACAAGGCAATTGACGCCATTGGTGCTTCTCGCGGTATGGCACTGAACATTTCTTACTCTGCATGGTCGGTCATTTTTGCAGCTCTTGCAGGTATTATCCTGCCAACAATTATGCCTGAAGCAATTCCATCTCCACTGGTTGTAATTTGCTGTATTGTCATTATTGTAGGAACGGTTCTTTCTGCAACTCCAGATTGGAGTGAGCTGCTCAAGAGAGATTAGTTTGTTTCTGCAATTCTAGATGTCTTAAAAAACGAGTCATTCTGTGGTAAGAATGACTCGTTTTTGTTTGTCTAAAAGTAAGAACCTACATTTAAGATGGCTATTTATCGGAAACGAGTCTCCAGTTATTTCCCGTCAAACTCCAGGTAGTAAAGTCGGTTGCATCGCCATTGATGACAAACTCTCTAAGTTCTGCATCGCGGTTATTCTCGGTAATAGTTTCAATGTAGTAACGAGGACGATTCTCTCCCTCATAAGACTCATCAAGAGGAGTGGTGTAGTTAGAGAGCATCTGAGAATCTGCGCCCATATCTTTGAGCGTTTGAGCCAAGATATCGTAGTGCCAGACAGGAGCATCTGAAATCTGCATTGGTTGTTCGGCTTCTTCTGCACTTTGACCAGCAGGTTTATAGAAGATTGCTGGAGCAGATGTCTCTGTAATATCGTTTGGTGTCAGATACCAGCGACCATGGTCAGCAGTCACAATAATAGAGGTGTTTTCGTAGAGGCCAAGACGCTTAAGCTCTGCAATATAAGCATCTACGATTTTCCAAGCACCTCTCGTCTGTTCAATTTCATTCTCTTCGCTTGGATCTTTGGGGCGCTCAAGGTTTCTATTTAGGATGAAAGGACCATGGGATCCCATAAGATGGATAAAGCGGAAGCTTCCTGTATCGTTTTCATCATGAACAGACAGGCCATAGTGCTGGAGTTCCTGATAATACTTAAGGTCATCTTCGTTATAGCGCTGAGAAGACATATCAACCTCGTCGTACGTAAATTTTCTCATCATACGCATGTTGAGGTCCTCGGTGTAATACCAGAATCGAGGCTTAAACACCCAAGGCATATCTCTACAGAACGCTGTCTTGTAGAGGATGCGAAGTGCGCTAAGAACATTAAGCTGGTTTTCTGAACCGCGACCACGAAGCTCGTGATAGTTGATAGTGCGGTTGTGCATGTAGTCGGTATAAATTGAGTTGAAGTTATCGGTATACAAGCCAACGGAGTAACCAAGTTTATTGATGTCATCTAGATAATGGCTGTTGTCCGCCCAACCATTAACAAAGTCTCCAAATGATTGACCGGGTTGTAGGCGATTTTCAAAGACAAGAGAAGGAATTCCGTATCGTGTAGGAATCATTGATCCAACAGAGTTCCTGTACCAGGTAAAGCCTGTCATATGGGCGAATGTCTCGGGATACTCGTTATAGATTTGCTGTACAAAGGCTGTATCAGTGGTATCCAAAACAAAGACCACAACGTTCTTTTTGGAAGAGACGTTAAAGAGCCCATCTCTTGTGGCATAGATTTGCTGAGATTCTCTTGTGTTTACGTCGGTAAAAGCAGCTACAGCTGGTCCCCATAAACTTGCAACGCCCACTGCCTGGACAATGATAAGAGCTGTTGCGGTTACCAAAAGACCCGTTCTAAGCTGCCTTGCTTTAAGGAGCGAGAAGATCACTGCAGCTGCAATAATTGCCAGCCAAATGAGGCCAGAGACAATCATCTGATTGGTAAAGTTGGACCAAATGACCTCATGACCATCAGCAAGTGGCATGCCACCGTTCAAGAACACTGCCTGAACATATGACGCTACGCCGATGGCGCCTACGAGCGCAACTGCAACGTTAAATACGCGTTTGCGAAGTAATGAAAGCACTGCAGTAGAAATAAGCGTTAGTAAAAGACCAGCTAAAAATACAGGACCTGCTACGTCATTAAGACTAAACGATAAATCCTTTGCATTGCTGGCTACCAGCTCAAGTGGGGCTACAACCAAGATAGTAAAGACCGTGAAGAATGAAATAAGAAATGCAACGCCAATGCGGCCCTTAGGCTTGAGGGTGCCCTCTTTTTGTTCTTTAAGGCGAATGGCTTCTGCTGCGAGGATTTCTTTCATCTGAGCGTTTGCAGCTTCTGCACCTTTGACGTCAACCTTATGTACTTTGCCTTCGACAATCTTGTTTGCGTTCTCGTCAATCTTAAGCAGACGGAAGAGCACCTTGCGAGAGCGTCTAAATGCCACACCAAGCACGGCAGAAAGAGCAACTACCACCGCAGCCAGCGCCTGGATAGTGTAGGTCATGACGGATGGGTCAACGTACGCCTGAGCTGTTGCTGGCAGAAGTGCCCACCAGGTCAGAGTTAACACAAGTGTGTAGAGTGCCCCGTGAATAAAAAGTAGTTTTTTATTGGCTGACGATGTGGTCATAGTCGAAGAAGTCCCTTGTTTAAGTGGAATAAATTTAAACAAGCTTATTTTATGTTTTCGCAAAAGCTCGTAACTAGATTGCGATAATGTGTATAAGTTGTTGACATACTCTATCATCACTAGCCGTTACTCTTCTGGCCACTCTTATAAGCCAGGTTGATAAGTTTAGCAACGGGAGTTGGCCAGAACTTCTTGAGCATCTCAAGGTCTTCCTGTTCACGACGGTTATCGTGAATAAGATGGCTGGTTTCAGAGTCTTCATGAATGCGGTGAAGCATGAGTACACGGGTGTCGTACAAGAAATCACCCTCACGCTTACTGATTGCTTCCCATGCTTCCCAATCTAGGTTAGAGCCAAATCCAGCCTTGAAAACGGGAGCCTCAAGGTTGGGCAGCACCAACGTAGTGCTTGGACAGCAAATGGCGCAACCCAGCTCAAGCGCACGACGTTTAGCCCATGCTTTACCTGCATTTTCTGGCTTGGAGAGCGAGTACAGGAGACGACGCTTTACCTTAAGCAGGCGATTCTCAAGAACCTCCTCGCCATCACGCAGCTCACCGTAATTGGTGAAATAAATCAGCGGGCGAGAAGATCTGTTCACGCGTTCAAGCATGTACTCTGCATAGTTTGGTTTGTAGATATCATCTTGGTGAGCGATGGTTACTAACGGAGTTGTACAAACGCTTACGGCAAAGTTCCAGTCGCCAGCAATGCCTCCCGGACCGGGATTAACATGCATGGGAATGTTGTACTTCTCGCAAAGAGACTGAATCAGTTCATTTGGTGTTGAAGTAGCCAAAAGAATATTCGTAGAAAGAGTCTGCTCTTTGAGCGAGAGAATGCACTCTTCTAGGTAGGGGCTCTCGCCATAAGCGCAGACAGCAAACGTGTGATCCTGAGGTGTATACATTGCTACATCCAATCGATTAGCTCCGATGTCTAGTATTATAAGAATGTTATCGGACGATGGCGAATGGGAGCCTTTGTGGAGTCTGACGGATATAAGACATACGAGAACCCCGATGAGCTAAGAAAGATCCAGATTCTTTCTACGCTTTTGATGGATGAGCTTGACCGCGTCTGCACGGAGCTTGGCATTTCGTACCAGGCGTACGGTGGAACAGCCATTGGCGCTGTGAGACACAAAGGCTTTATTCCTTGGGATGATGACGTAGATATCTCGATGTTCCGCGAGGATTATGAGATTTTTTTGGAGAAAGCACCCGCGCTTCTTCGACCAGATTTTTGCATTCAAAACGGCAGGACGAACAATTACTTTCCTGCAGTAAATACAAACCTCTCTTTAAAGGGAACAGTTTGCGTCCCTGATGAGTTTATGACCTGCCCTTTTACTTACGCTATCTCAATTGGAATTTTCCCCTTTGATAAAATTCCAGCAGATCCAAAGAAGCTGGCTAAGGTTAAGCGCCAGACATGGTTCTGGGGTCGCTTGAACTTCCTGCTGGTTACTCCAACTCCGCGCGTACCGCTGACTGGCTGGAAAAAGAAAGTTGCTCTTGCAGGATGCTTTGTCATTCATCACGCCTTGAAGCTTTTTAGGGTTTCATCTGCGTACATTCAACGTAAGTGGGATGAGGCAGCACGTACTGCAGAGGGCGAGAAAACCACTCATTACGCAAGCTTTGTTGAACCTGATCCAGAGAACTGGTCAATGGACAAAGAAGACGTTTTTCCAATGGTGCGTGTTCCTTTTGAGGACATTACTACTACGCTTCCTAAGGAGTATGACAAGCTTCTTACCAGGGGATATGGGGATTACATGCAGCTTCCTCCAGAGAAGGATCGTAAAAACCATCATCCTGGTGCGCTTGATTTTGGTAAATGGAAAGATGTAGACGTTACCAAAGGAAGCCGTCAGGCATTTGAAGACTTTGGTCAGAAAAGCTAACTATGACTATTGATACTTCTGCGGAACAGCTTAAGAAAAACTACTTCTGGAATACGCTTGGTTCTTTAATGAACGCCGCCTCAACAGTGCTTATGTTGATGGTGGTCACGCGTACCATGGGAGCTGCTGCCGGTGGTGTTTTCTCGCTTGCGTATGCTGTGGCTCAGCAGCTTATGGTTATTGGTCACTTTGAAATTAGGACGTATCAGGTTACCGATACAGAAGAAGTGTTCTCGTTTGGTGTGTATCTTGCGGCACGAATCATCACAACTGGTTTGATGGTTGCGGGAATCATTATCTTTACCCTGCAGTCCCAGGGATTGAGCTACGAGGGAGTGCTGTATGCCCTTATTGCATCACTTCGTTTATTTGACGTTGTAGAAGATGTTTTCCATGGCATGTTCCAACAACATGGTCGCTTAGATATTGCTGGTAGATCATTCTTTTATCGTGTTCTTGCAACCGTTGTTGGCTTTGCAACAGGCGTGCTTTTTACAAAGAACTTGCTTGTTGGCGCAGCTCTTTCTTTTGTTGCTTCGTTGGTGGTTATGGTTGCGCTTGTTGTTCCTCCCACTAAGAAGATGGCATCGCTTAAGCCTACGTTTGACGGTAAGCAAATTACAAAGCTGCTGGTTACTACTGCTCCTTTGTTTGCCGGCTCATTCTTGCTGACGTACGTTGTTGGTGCTCCTCGCTATGCACTGGGAGGTCTGAGCGATCAAGCACTTCTTACGTTCTTTACGGCATTAGCTATGCCCGCTATGGTTATCAATCTTTTAAGTAACTTTGTCTTTAAGCCGCTGCTTACTCAGATGGCTGAATATTGGAATAATCAGCAAGACAAGCAGTTTGTGGGCCTGATTCTTAAGGGTTTTGCCGTAGTTGCTTTAGCTACTGCTGTTTCTATGGCGCTGGCTTGGCCGCTAGGAGCTCCTGTGCTTGGCCTTCTCTACGGCCTTGATTTTGAGCCGTATAAACTAGAGTTGCTTATACTGCTTTTTGGCGGTTTGCTTAATGCGCTCACAGTTATTTTGTACTATGCCGTAGTAACCATGCGTAAGCAGGTTGCGGTGTTTGTCAGCTATGCTGCAGGTGCAGGTTTTGCTGCGCTTACCGGAGGGTGGTTTGTAGGCAGCTTTGGCATTATGGGAGCGTGCATGCTTTATGATGCTTCGCTTGCAATTCTTGCTCTGGTATTTGGAATCTTCTGCTTCTTGGGATTTAAAGACCAAAAGAAAAAGTCCGCTGCATAGGCGGACTTTTTAAATAAAGCGCAGGTAGATGAGCATGCTGCCAGGGGACCGACGCGTCGTTTACACGCGAGTGCGCTGGTTAAGATCGGTTACAAAATCAAGGTTTTTCTCATCACGTGCATCTTTGTCGCGCAGAGCAAGCTCACTGGAGAGTTGCTCAACCTTATAGGTGAGCTTAGAAATTGCACAGGACTGATGGAAAATCCTAATAAGCATCAGCACAATAACTAGCAGCAAGACAAAGTTTGCAGGGCTCATAAAACCAAAGAGGCCTGCAAAGAAATACGCAAGCTGGGGAATAAGCGCAAACAAAACAAGGATTCCTGCGGAAACAACCCAATA
>CAUUGK010000030.1:0-13004 GCA_963544765.1 uncultured Atopobiaceae bacterium | reverse complement strand
TATGAAGAGGCTGGTGCTATTACAATTGAAGCTGCTATTGGATATGCACTAAGGCGTTTGGGAAGTGGTAATTAATGTGGGAAGCAGATGCAGATAACTTATTTGAGTCGTCGTCTACTCCAGCTCCATTTCCAGGACACACTACTCAACGTGTAGTTTCTAGTGGACTTCAGGCAGAGGACCTGGAGCAAGATAGAAACTTGCGACCAAAAACTCTTGATGAGTATCTTGGTCAGGAACGCGTTAAATCTAATCTCCGTGTTCTTATTGAGGCAGCAAAAAGTCGCAATGAGCCGCTTGATCATGTTATATTTTCTGGCCCTCCAGGCCTTGGTAAAACAACACTTGCAGGTGTTTTAGCAGGAGAAATGGGCTCAAAGCTTCATACAACCTCTGGCCCCGCAATTGAGCGAGCAGGAGATTTAGCAGCAATTCTCACCAATCTTGAAGAGGGAGATATCCTCTTTGTGGATGAGATTCACAGGCTTAATCACCAGGTTGAGGAAATTCTGTATCCAGCAATGGAAGATTTCTTCTTAGATATTGTTATTGGCAAAGGTCCTGCGGCAAGGTCAATCAGGCTTGATATTCCACGCTTTACTCTTGTAGCTGCAACAACAAGAACCGGACTTTTGACTGGTCCTTTGCGCGATCGTTTTGGTATTTCTTATCGCCTTGACTACTACACTGTTCCTGAGCTTCAGACTATTGTCATGCGCTCCGCAAACATTCTTGATGTAGAAGTTGATGAGCAGGGTGCTGCAGAAATTGCTTCTCGATCAAGAGGTACACCGCGTTTGGCAAACCGTCTGTTAAAACGCGTACGAGATTATGCACAAGTTAAAGCTGAAGGCACTATTACCTGGCAGGTAGCCTCAGAGGCGCTTTCATTCTTTGAGATTGATGAGCTTGGTCTAGATGTAATGGACGTGCGTGTTTTACGTGCGCTTTGCGAGACGTTCAGAGGACGTCCCGTTGGTCTCACAACCATTGCAAGTGCAGTCTCAGAGGATCCGTCTACACTTGAAGATGTTTATGAGCCATATCTTTTGCAGCAAGGGCTTATCATTAGAACTCCTCAGGGTAGACAGGCAACGCATGCTGCATTTGATCACTTACGTATTCCTGTTCCTACTAACTAGTAGATTGGAACAAAATGCTTCAACGAGATTACATTTTGGAAGTAATCGATGACTTTACTTCAACGGTCACAGCAGGTTTGGGAAATGCTTTGGAGGCTCAAACTGAAGAGTCACTTGATGGGGTAGAGGCAGCTGTTGCAGAGCTTATTGATTTGAGCCCAGAGACTGCTCTTGCGCTTTCGCCAGACTCTCTTGTAACCATGATGTTGCTCTCCGGCGTAGCTGATTCAGTTGCAGAGTATGTGGTGTATGCCCTCGACAGGCTCTCGCACGTTTATGAGCAACTAGGAGACGAGGATAAGGCTGGTCTCAGAAGACAGCAGGCAGTGGCGGTTGCACAGTCCTTCTCGGTAGATCAAAACGCTACTCCAGAGCAATTTAAGGATTTTGAAGTAAAGTATTTTGCGTAACCACATTTTATAAGCTAACAAATAAACCCCAGCTCAATATGAGTTGGGGTTTATTGCTATAGAGCTTCATAGTTATTTGGATTACCAAATAACAATCTTAGTTCCATAAGGAATGTTGTCATATACCCACTTAGCATTCTCTGTTGCAAGACGCACGCAACCATGAGAGCCATTGTATCCAAGTCTACCATCTCGGACAGTATAGCCGTCGGAGTTGTAGAGGATAGAGTGGATGAGGTACTCGCCAGAGATAGTTGTGTAGTACCAGCATCTAAAACCAGAGCCAAAGTAGAGACCCTTGTTACCTACGGTAAATTGACCATGAGGGGTCCACATTCCTGGTGCTCCTGTGGTGCACTGCCATTCGTACCAAACAACCCAGTTGCCGTGTGAGCCCCTGTATACAGCAAAGCGATTGCCAGTAGTATCAATCTGGATGAGCCAGTTAGTAGCACTGTAATAGTTCTGCGCATAACGATACATGTCGGGGTAGTAGCAAGGCTGCTCCTCCATGGCGCCATCAGCAGCTGACCAATACAGTTTTCCACCCCAGGATACATAACCAGTTTGCATGGAACCATTATTACTGAGATAGTAGTCCTTGCCGTTATCTTTAATCCATCCGGTTTTCATCTTGCCGTCAGAATCAAGGAAGTACCAACTGCCCTTTGAATTAATCCAACCAGTTTGTTTTTCTCCATTGGAACTAAAATAGTACCAAGTTCCATGAATATTAAGCCATCCATCTGCTGGAGCACCATTAGAAAGATAGTAAAAATCTTTACTATTTTCTTTTATCCATCCCGTCTTAATTTTATGGTCAGCTCCAACATTAATGGTCAATCCTGGAAGATGCACCGTTCCTGTTGGCTGTGAACCGTCATCTGTAGAGAAGACTCCTTCGGGAGAAATGAATCCAGTCAGTACTCCGTCTGGACCTGCCCAACGTTTTATTCCATCTGAGCGAGTAATCCATTCATTTTTTGCTAGACCATAGCTTTTATCAAAGTAGTAATTCTTTCCATCAATTGAATGCTCTCCAACGTATGCGGCATGGTCAATTGAAGATGGATTGAAATACCAGGTCTTATTGCCAGGAGTGGTAAACCATCCAGAGACAAGCGCGCCACTAGATTGAGCCCAAGACAAATTTCCGTCTGGTAGGGACACCCAATTACTTGAAGTCATACCAGCATTTTCATCAACGTAATATGAACCGCTAGGAAGTTGGAAAAGTCCAGTTTTCATGCGATGGATTGAGTCTTCTGGATCAAAGTAAAACCATTTACCATTTGGGAAATGTTTCCAACCTGAATAGAATGCGCCATAAGTATCCACCCAAGACCATGAACCATCATCATTGTGAATCCAGCTATTTCTAAGGATTCCATCATTTTCATCGAAATAATAATATATGCCGTTAATTTCGACGTTGCCAACAAGCGCTGGATGCTCTGGAACAGATGGATCAAAGTACCAAGTTTTACCATTTGGTGTGTTAAACCAACCAGAGGCAAGAGCGCCATTTTTTTGAGCCCAAGCCCACTTACGAGTAGGTAGTTGAATCCAACTGTTAGAAATCATACCTGCATATTCATCAATGTAATATGAGATACCAGAAACCTGAATCGTTCCAATTAACATATGATGACGAGGTTCTTCTGGATCAAAATAGAACCACTTGCCGTTAGGCATATGCTTCCATCCAGAATAGTAAGTACCATCTTCAGTTGCCCATGACCAAGAACTTGCTGAACGATATACCCATCCATTTGTTACAAGTCCGTCTGTTGAATCAAAGTAGTAAAACTTACCATCAATTTCAGTTTCACCGAAGATTGCCTTATGCTGCGGATCAGTTGGATCAAAATACCAAGTTTTTCCATTAGGTGTTGTGTACAAACCCTTGACTGCATTACCTGCAGCGTCTACATAGTGCCAGCCAGAATCGTCTTTGATCCACTGACTCGTAACAAGTGTTCCATCTTCTTTGTAATAGCGGAATTGACCGTTTTCTTGTCTCCATCCAGAAGATTGAGGGGTTGGCGTTGGATTCTCTGTTGGGGCAGCAGGTGTCTGGTCTGTTGTTGGAGTTGTTGTTGGTGAAGCAGGTGAAGCAGGCTGAGAGCTTTCAGCTGCTGTAGGAGAAGTATTTTCAGATGTTGCGGTAGTTTCAGTTGTTACAACTGGAGCATTTACTGTAGACGTATCAGTTGTTTCTGCAAAAGCGGGAGCAGCATGGAAGCCACAAAGCAGAGCTGCACTTAGCGAAGCAACTGCAATAAGCTTTTGTGTAGAAGGCCTGTAGGGAAAACGCATCTTCTTCTCCATTGTTTTAACTCCAATAAATCCAGGTAATAAAGAGCAGTTCAAACTCATTTAGCGCTTATATTCAGTAAGCACTCCATCTGGTCCAGCCCAGCGTCTTACGCCATCGGAACGGGTAATCCATTGATTGCGAGCAAGACCATAACTTTCGTCAAAGTAATAGTCTTTACCATCAATAGTGTGTTCTCCAGTATAAGCAGGATGGCTTGGTTTTGCTGGGTCAAAATACCAAGTCTTGCCATTTGGTGTGGTGAACCAACCAGAGGCAAATGCGCCACTTGACTGTGCCCAAGCCCAACCGCCTTCTGGTAGCTGTACCCAACTGTTAGCGGTCATTCCAGCAGACTCATCAATATAATAAGTTCCACTAGAAGTTTGGATGACACCAACAAGCATACGGTGCTTGGAATCTTTGGTATCAAAGTAGAACCATTTGCTATTAGGCATACGTTTCCAACCCGATTGAAGCGCTCCGCTTTCTCCAGCCCAGGACCAAGAACCATCAGCTCTATGAACCCATCCATTTTTCAGAAGACCATAGCCTGAATCAAAATAATATGATTGACCGTTAATTTCAGCGTCTCCAATAAGTGCAGGATGCTGTGGATCTGATGGATCAAAATACCAAGTTTTGCCATTTGGCGTGGTGTACCAACCAGAAGCAAATGCACCGCTCGACTGTGCCCAAGCCCAACCGCCATTAGGGAGCTGCACCCAATCGTTAGAGGTCATACCAGCGGATTCGTCAATGTAGTAGGTTCCACTAGAAGTTTGGATGACACCAACAAGCATACGGTGATAAGGGTCTTTTGGATCAAAGTAGAACCACTTGCCATTAGGCATATGCTTCCAGCCAGAATAAACAGAGCCTACTGTTTCAATCCAAGCCCATTCACCATCATCCTCAATCCAACCATGGGTAACAAGGCCATTACTGTGATCAAAGAAATAATATTTACCATCAATATCTATTCCGCCCATTACCACTTCATTGTAATCTTCTGGGTCGGCATACCAAGTTTTGCCATCTGGAGTTTTAAACCAGCCAGAGACAGCAGCGCCATCTGGACCAGCCCAGTACCAAGCTTCTACACCCTGGCCCATATTTACCCAAGAATTTCGTAAAAGTCCTGTCGAAGTATCAAAGAAGTACAGTTTTCCATTGACTGAGGCATCGTCAGTAATAACCGGAGCACCCCCTTCAGTTTTAACAGTTAAATACCAGGTTTTACCATTAGGAGCAGTAAACCATCCTTCAATAAAACGACCATCAGCTCCGGCCCAGCTCCAACCATGATCTGTTTTAACCCAATTGTTTTTTATCAAGCCGTTATCTTTATCTACGTAGTAGAAAGTGTAGTGATAACTAGGAGTATTATTATTTTCGAGAAAAATCATTAAGCCGTATCTAGCATACGGTAACCCTGACCCTGGCTGAAAATACCAGGTTTTGCCATCAGGTGTGGTATAGAAACCAGATACTGCTGCACCTGTTTCATCTACATAATATTGACTATCGTTATAAGTGATCCACTGACTTTTTAGAATAGTTCCATCTTCAGTATAAAAATAAAACTTTCCATCAACTATTTTCCACTTTGGATAATAGGATTTAGAAGTTGATTCAGGAGCACTTACTGTGGAAGTATCAGTAGTCTCTGCAAGAGCAGGAGTAGCATGGAGTCCACAAAGTAGAGCTGCACTCAACGAAGCAACCGCAATAAGCTTTTGCATTGAAGGCCTGCTGGACGAACATGTCTTCTTTTTCATGGGCATATCCTTTTTTGAAGGGATAACTTTCTACATAAATAATAGTTTGATATGTCTGTTATTGTTCTCGTAAATTAATCCTATACAAATTCTCTATCTTCTATGAAAAAATGCTCAACTAATGAGATAAAAATCGTTTAATAGCAGATATATCCATAAATAAATGCTGGAAAACAGCTTGATTACCTGTGGCTCTTCCGGTAGATGGTGTGAAAATCTCCATGAGTGGTTTCTCGCCACATAAGTTGTTGATTAAGGTTATTATATTCCACGTGGCGAAACGTCACGGTATCGCGCTCCACAGGCGCAGTTTTGCCCTGCGGGGCTAAGAAAGAAAGGCACGAAATGGCTCAGGGTACTGTAAAGTGGTTTAATCCAGACAAGGGTTACGGCTTCATCTCTCGTGAGGATGGCGACGATCTGTTCGTACACTTCTCCGAGATTCAGATGGACGGTTTCAAGACTCTCGATGAGGGTCAGCCTGTCGAGTTTGAGATTACCACCGGCCAGAACGGTAAGCTCCAGGCTTCTAGCGTCCACAAGATCTAGTACTTGCGAACACTACCATCAAAAGGAGACCTTCGGGTCTCCTTTTTTGTTACATCGCTATTTTTACAGTTACAGTAATCAAGAGCTTTTAATACCAATGCTTGATGGTAAGGTCGGCAAGTTCAGAGAGTTTCTCGATATCTTGATGCTCATCATCACAATTAACAGCACAGGTGATAAGGCCAACAGAATTTCCTGTCTGAAGAGCCAGTGGAATGTCTTCAAACAGAATTGCTTTCTCGGCTGTAGCATTAAGACGTTTAAGCACCTCAAGATACAGATGAGGTTCATCTTTTGCAGATCCAACATCTGCTGCAAACACCTGAGTATCAAACAGAGTGGATAGATGTAAACGAGGCTCAAGAAGAGCAAGAAGCTCCGGCTCGTTGACAGTTGCCAATGCAGTAGGGATGTCTTTTTCTTGTAGCTTGCCAATAAAATCAACAACACCAGGCCTAAGCTGCACGGAGTTTACAAAGAAGCTTTTACTCAGCTCTTTCCACTCGGCAACAATTTCTTCTGAATCTTCCTTTAGCCCATAGGTGGCAATTGCCCATTCGGCTCCTCTTTCAAATCCAAGAGGGGAGAGAATCTTGCCAATTTCTGGAGTGTAAGGGATTCCTCGCGACTCAAAAAACTCCTGGTCAACAAGCTTCCAAATATGGTGCGTATGAGCAATAGTGCCATCAAAATCAAAGATTGCTGCTTCAAAATCTGTTGCAAGAATATCTTCAAGTGTCGAGAAAATCACAGAGTTCCAATCAAGTTGCGGTGAGCTTGTGTTTTTTATTGTTGACGTGCCAGTCTAGTGTAAACTTTTAGCAAGTATGAAGAGGAGTAAACCAATACTTTTCGGAGGACCGCATGAAACGCAGCTTATTTAATACTCGCGGTAAATTGCTTGCTGTTTTGTTCTTTGTTGTCGCAGCATTGTTTGCAACAACAGTTCAAAACGCATATGCAACTACCTACACCACAATGGATGCCCAAGGAAACATTATCCAGAGTGAATCACTAAAAGACGCCGTAGCACTTGCTCGTGCAACTGGCAGACCTATTGCGCTTGACCCAGGTCACAGTGATGGCCTTGAAGGCAGAGATCCAGGTGCTACCTACTTTGGACTCAAAGAGGGAGATCTTGCTTGGGCAACTGCCATGTACGCCAAAAAGTATCTGGAAAAATGGGGTGTACAGGTTGTTGTTGTTCGTGGAGAACACGAGGATCCATCGATCAAGACGCGCGTACAGCGTGCTGTTGACGCAAACGCTTGTGCCATTATTTCGCTTCACTACAACGCTGGTCCTGCATCTGCAACGGGCTCTGAGGTACTTGTTCCTCATAAGGTTAGCTACAACTACGATCTTTATCTCTCAGGTCAAACTTTTGCAGATAAAGTTAACTACTATCTCAGAAATAAAGCTGGTATTGTTACCCGTGGTGACGGTGCAACCGAGCGTGGCTATAACGATCAATACGGAACTGATTATTACGAGAATGGCGATGAGTCCGATTATTACGGCATTGTTCGTTATGCTCGTCAAAAGGGCATTCTTGGCGTAATTATTGAGCACCAGTTTATCTCTAATCCAACACATGCTGCTGAGTTTAAAGACCTTGGCGACAACTCTAAGGTTGACTACATTGGCTGGGCAGATGCGTGGGCAATTTGGGAAATGTATAGCTCTGACACCTGGTGGAATATGAGTAGCGTTTCTGTTGCTCAAAAAGATAACGACGTCACTTTGAAGCCAGTTCTTACTGGTGTAGTTACTGACGCAACATTTACTTACAGCTACGCTGGTCCAGACGGAACTAAGGTGACGGTTGCATCTAACACTACGGCAACCTCATCTACTTTTACGCTTCCTGCAAGCGGTCGTTACACTTTGTACATCACTGCAAGGTCTTCTGATGGCCAAGAAATAACCCGTCAGACAAACTATGACGCTAAGATTAAAGAGTCCTATGGCTGGCGTAGAGCCGCTGAAGGATGGATGTATTCCGACGATAACGGTACTGCTTACGTAAATAGATGGCTCAAAGACAATGATGGCTGGCATTATTTTGATGCTAGGGGAGTTGCTGTTTCTGGTTGGTTTACCACGCCAAATGGTAAAGTTTGGTACTTTGACGCAGCTGCGCCTCATAACGCTGCTACTCTTGGCCAGAGGACCATTTCAGGTAAGTCTTATTACTTTGACGAGATTAATGGAATGGCAAAGAACACCTGGGTTCACCAGGCTGATGATTCTTGGTCTTGGGCAACAGAAAATGGTTCACTGCATGCCGGTTGGAAACACATGCCTAACGGCAAGTGGTTCTATTTTGATGCTAACAACAATTACCATGCCACTTTTGGTCTTATGACTGATGGATACAAGAAGTACTACATTGATCAGAATCGTGGACTGATTTATGGCGGTTGGGTCAATCTTGCTAATGGCGATTGGGTCTGGCTCAATGATGACGGTACGCTTTATTCTGGCTGGAAATACATGTCTAATGGCAAGTGGTTCTACTTTGATGAAAATGCTGAGTATCCACTGATGAAGACAGGACTTGTTACCACAGCTAGCGGCTCATACTACGTTGATGCTAATAACGGTATGAAGGCTAATGACTGGGTAGAGATGCCAAATAACGTCTGGGCTTGGGCTCAGTCTAATGGTGCTCTTGTTTCCGGTTGGTTTAATACACCAAATGGTAAGACATGGTACTTTGATCCAAACACAAAGGAGCACGGCGCTCTCTTTGGTCTTCAGGTAATTAACGGCTCATACTATTACTTTGACCAGAGTAATGGATTGTTGCGCTCTCAAAATGTCACTCTTCCTGATGGTCGTGTTGCTTACGCAGATGCAAATGGCGTTCTTAACATCAAGCCTGCAGATAACAACAACGGCAATAACGGTGGAGATAATAGAGACGCTAACAACACGCCTGCTGATAACGATTCTCCAATTGAGCCAACTCGCGGTAATTTCTCTGATCGCACTAGCGTTCTTGGAGCGCCTCTTGTCACGAAAGAGGATCTTCAGCGAGATTTTAACAAGCGCGTAGGTTCTGCTTATCCAGCTATCTATGCCGAGAAGGGCGCTGCAACAGGAACCGATTTTGTAAACCAGCTATGGCAGGCTGCAATTGACGAGGGAGTTCGTCCAGAGCTCCTCTATGCGCAGGTCATGATTGAGACAGGTAACCTTCGCTTTGGTGGCGATGTCCTTCCTGAGCAGTGCAACTTTGGTGGTCTTGGTGCAACTGGAAACGGTGAGCGCGGGCTTTCGTTTGATACTGTTCTTAAGGGACTTCGTGCACAGGCACTACACCTTCGTGCATATGCAGGCTATGAGCCACTGACAGTTGACCCAAGCAAGGCTAGAGACGTTGACCCTCGCTATGGTGCTTGGATTCTTTCTAAGAAGGCTAACATTATCCGTAAGCTTTCTGGTACGTGGGCAATGGATAAGAACTATGCCGTTAAGCTTGTCCGCGTAATGAACGAGCTGTAAGCCAAAGTACTTGCAACAATGTCTACAAAGAAGGAGCTTCGAGAAATCGGGGCTCCTTTTTTACTGGTAAGTTATGTCGCGCGGAGTTCATGCGGTCCACTTGGTCTTTCAGACCTTCCGCGTTTACAGCCATGACGTCTTATCTATCAGGCTCTCCTTCAATGGAGTTGAGCATGTCAAAGTAGACATCGTCTTTAGTCATAATGCCTAGGTTCATCATAAAGTTCTTTGCCACACTAAAGAGTTCTGCATCAAGTGAAGCGCGGGTACCGTCTAAGAAAATAGTGGAGACTTCGTTGGTAGGTGCGATAGGAATTTGCTCTTGTATCAGCGCAGAATAAATATCGTCATCGCTCATATCTTCGCAGCTAAATTCTGGCTCTGTTTGCGCAAGAATTGCTGTCTCGGTGCCAATAATAAATGTAGCTCCTGGTAAGAACTTCAAAGCAAACTGATAACAGGCTTGAGCGGCTTTCAGATGTCTTAGACGCCATTGGAAGAATGCCATGCGATAGTACCCAAATCCAATGCTCTCGGGGTCGTGTGCAAGCAGCAGGAGCTTCTTGAGTTCTTCTGCCGCCGCAGTAATGTCCAGCGACTCTTCAAGACAGTGGGAGAGGTGGAGCCTAGCGCTCATACTAAGAGGTGCAATCTCAACAGCCCTTCTCGCGTGCTGAAGAGCACTTTGTGTTTGTCCTTGGAGTGTTTGTGCAATAGAGACCAAAAGGTGCGCCTCAAAGTAGGACATAGGCGCCAGACGAGTATTTTTCTCTGGATTTGAGAGAATTCTGTTGTACAGTACGCGATCGACGTAGTTCATAAACACACGCCACTGGGTAGTGTTTGTGTCCGTGTAAGTATTATTTCCGTCCACAGATTCAAGCGCCTCAAGAAGGAGTAGTTCCGCATCTTGATAGTTTTTCTCGCCAATAAGACGCTGGGCCTTGGTAACTGCAAAAGAAAGAAGGCCGCCATCAACAAACTCTTCGTAAATGGCCTCAAAATCGTCTTCTGCAAGTGTGCCTTTAATAAAGCGAGAAACCACGCGTTCTCCCGCCGCTCGCACCGTAGGATCGGTGGAGTTTGCGGTATACGACAAGAAAGTGCGGACGTTTTCTTCTGTCGAAGATGTGAGGTTACGCAAAATTTTGGTGATAATCTCTTCTCGCGCCTGGCCTTCATCAATAGAGAGTCCTGAAACCTCATCGGTGCCTAGTGCGTGAGCTGCGACGCTATCAAGGCGTTTTTGAGAAGACTCAACAAAATCGTATCTACTTGGTGGACAGAAAATCTCGTCATCTAAGGTGAAGAGTGGATGGACTGAGCGTAGGATGCCATCTACCTCGTCAATTTGTGCATTCCAGAGTTTATAGACAGAAATCGGATTTGTCTCTTCTGTTATGTGCGTATCTTCAAATTGCTTGCGGGTAATGTGGAACGAGAAGTGACATGCATGCAGTTTGTTTGTATTGCAAATGCCAGACAGCCAAACCTCGTTGATTTTCCGCGAGCTTCTAAAGGCGCTTGCGGAAATGAGCATGCCAAGATGTAGGTTGTAAGCGGTGGCTGCACGACAGAGGTCATCAAAGGTTGCCTCTTTGATGCTTCCATCTGCGCTAAGAAAACTTCTTGGGAATTGCTCTGGTAGGGCTAGGTGCACTCTAAAGGCGGCAATTCCCTTGTGTACGTTGGTCCTAAACTCAGTGACAAGACGCTGAGATAGACGCAGGCTTTCAATGTGTAGAGAGATGGCTTTGCGGACAACCCATTCGCCATCTTCTTGGGTGCTTTGAGTGGTGGCGCAGCGGGGGCGAGATTGCTTCATCATGGTAGAAACAATCTTTTGCTCAAAAGCAAGTAAGTCAAGTTCAGATGCCATATTTGCATCAAGAAAGTATCGCTCTGCAAAGAGGGCAGTGTTCAGTGCGCTTTCAATAGTAAGAAGCTTAATCTTCTGCTCATAAGAAAGTGCTTTTTGATTAGCGCGCAGATAAAAGAGGCCATTGGTACGCAGACGTACCACCCGGCAGGGGATAGTACTATCTTGCACGCCAAGGACGCCGGCATCTTTTAGTCTCTGAGCTAAATGCAGTTCAAAATCACTTGGCGGAATAGCAACAGACCCGCCTTTTCGATGAGAATCTTTCTCACGCAAAAATGCTGTAGTTACAAAATGTTTGAGCACTTCAAGAGGGGTAGTGGACTCTGTAAGCGTAAGAGAAAGAGCTTCAATATTGAGCTTAGTATGCCAACCAGTTTGATCAATAGAACCAACATGTTGATTATTTTGAGCAGCGTCTAGAGACTCATCAGGCAGAACGTCTGTATTGACGAGAGACGGATAGAGTTTTCCAAGCCTGTTTCTTCCAGGTTGCTTAGCTTCTGGATTATTTCCTTGACGAGTCATCATACACCTCCCAAGTTAGGCATATTGATTCATCTATAGTTAACTATATACCTTAGCTGGTGTGCGACATTTTAGCTGTCAATAGTTAATTCGGCAGGCGAGAAGAAAATGTCATTGACTGGTTAGTTTTGCGCCATGAACGGTATACTCACATACGTAGATGATTGGATTGACATGGCAATAATGCAAAACGTAACTGATACAAATAAAGCGCTGGTAACTTCTGAGGTAGTTTCAGATCTGCAGAATCGCTCGCTTATTATTTTTGATTTTGATGGGACTATGGCAGACACATTGCCCACCATTGTTTCTACCGCAAAGATGGCAATGACAGACTGCGGCCACACAGACTTTATAGAATCGGACCTTAAAAAGCTTGTAGGACCACCATTTCCTTATGCGTTTGAGCTGGTCTTTGGCTTAAACCATGAGGACGCTGTTGCGGTTACTAAGCGTTACCGAGAGCTTTATGTAACTACAGGAAAATGGCCACTCTTTGAGGGTATGAGAGACCTCATTGATGACCTTCATGCCGCCGGTAAAAAGGTTGCGGTAGCAAGCTCAAAGAATCAGCCCATGCTAGAGATGGGCCTTAGGGACAACAACCTTATTGGTGTTCTTGATACCTATGCTGGAAGAATAGATGAGGCAGCAACTGATAAAATCACTGCTATCGCTCACGTTATGCGCCAGCTTGGCTTTGATGCTTCTGAAAGCGTCATGATTGGCGACCGTCGTTTTGATATGGAAGCAGCATTCCCAAATAAGATTCCGTGCATTGGCGTTTTGTATGGAAAAACTACCAATAAACAGGAGCTTATTGATGCGGGAGCGGTTGCAATTGTAGATACGGTAGAAGATCTACATCACGTTCTTCTCGCCTAAGAA
>CAUUGK010000029.1:0-13758 GCA_963544765.1 uncultured Atopobiaceae bacterium | reverse complement strand
CCTCAGAAGCTGAGTCCGCAAGAGCACAGGCATCCTTTTTGTAGGGGATAGTAACGTTCAAGCCCTGCCATGGTTGGTCTTTGAGAAAACCCTGCAGCTCAGAAGCAGAAAGCTCATGAAGCTGGTAGGGAAATGACCCCAACTTTTTATGAATTTCTGCCGACCAACTATGAGAGAGTTTCTCGCCAATAAGGCCGTAAGGAGCAAGAGGGGCTGTAGGGTTACTTGAACCTTGTTGTACAGTTTTAGAGCTCACGAGGTGTCTCCTGAACTGTTTTTGCAGCGTTCATCAAAACCTCAAGCAACTCTAAAGCATACGGTTCAAGTTCATTAGAAACAGTGGCTTTAACCTGTTCTCTTTTGGCATCTTCTCTTGAGAAATCAAGAACGGCGAGTTCATGCTCTTTTTTGTAAGCACCAATTTGTTTGGCAACCGCAATCCTTTGCTCAAAGAGATCAAAGATTTGCGCATCAATTAAATCGATTTCCTGGCGAAGCGTCTCTAATTGATTAGTCATTGTGATATCCGTTCTGCTCAGAGGACCAGGAATATAAGGTGTCGAGAAGGGCTAGCGCAAAAGCGCTTTCAACACAGGGAACAGCGCGTAAAACTGCAGTTACATCATGCCTACCTTGAACAATAAGCTGCTCTGGTTCCATAGTTTGAAGGTTTACCGAGTTCTGTGGAAGCCCAATGCTCGAGATAGGTTTTAACGCACATCTAAACCAGATGGGAGCGCCTGTTGAAATACCGCCCAGAATACCTCCAGCATGATTGGTGGTTGGCATAACGGAGCCGTTACGCACTTCGTATGCATCGTTATTTTCAGATCCAAGGAGATTAGCAACTTCCATACCGCTGCCAAATTCTATGGCTTTAACAGCGGGAACTCCAAAGACTGCAGCAGAGATGGTATTTTCAAGTCCATGGAAATGAGGGCACCCAATACCTGCAGGAACACCCGTTGCCGCACATTCTATGATGCCGCCAACGGTATTTTTCTCTGAGCGCAGCTGTGTAAGGAGTGCGCGGGTTTTCTCGCCAGCCTGAACGTCAAGAAAGGGAAGCTCTTGAGGAGCAGTCTGTCGCAAATGAGTCATTTGCTGCGCAAGCAGCTTATTGGCCTCAAGTGAGTTGTCTACGAGCTCAAGGGGAGTATCGCTGACGTCCTTTATTTTGAGAACGTGAGCTGCAATAGCAATGCCTTGAGCTTGCAAAATCTGGAGCGCTATGCCTCCTGCAATGCACAGAGGAGCGGTTAGTCGAGCGGAAAAATGTCCTCCACCCGTTTGCTTGTACGAGTCTCCCCATTTTGCCCAGGTAGCAAAATCGGCATGTCCTGGTCGTGGGACAAGCTTTGTAGCTGTGTAATCTTGTGGACGAACGTTTGTGTTAGGTAGCTCCGCCGTGAGCGGGGAGCCATCTAGAATGCCTTCTGCTGAAATTCCAGAGACAAACTGTGGATCATCAGTCTCTTTACGCGGGGTATCCCACGGATGCGATGGTGACCTTCTTTGAAGAAATGCTTTGAGAGCGGCTAGATCAACCGTAAAACCAGCAGGTAAACCTTCAATGGTGCAGCCGATTTTTGGAGCATGAGACTCGCCAAAAATAGATACTTTTACTGTTGTCCCAAAAGTTGAGGTCATCATTTATGCCTCCATGCTGTGGCAGATGCCACCGAGCTGCTTAAAGTGCTCAAAGAAGAGCGGATACGACTTATTGATTGCCTCGGCATGGGTGATTATGACAGGACCCGTTGCATACGAAGCTAAAATAGTTGCCATCATCACCATGCGATGATCATTACATGAGTCTACGATGCAGCTGACGGGCTGTTTTCCCCCTGTGATAATAAGCTCCGTTTGATCTTCAGAGAGCTCAACGGTCACACCAAATGCCCTAAGTACACTGCAGATACTTTGAACGCGGTCGGACTCTTTAAGACGAAGGCGCTGAATATTGGTAAGCCTACTTGTTCCAGGAATAAACGCAGCTAATGCAGCAAGTACCGGGGCAAGATCACACACCTCGGAGACAGAAATGGTAAACGGCCGCAGGTGATCCATCATACAAGCTGCACCTTTTTGCTGGCGAGAAACACGTGCGCCCACAAGCGATAACGCGGCTAAGATAGCTCTATCTCCCTGGACACTTTGCATGGAGAGTCCTGTGACCTCTACGCCTTGTCCAATTGCTCCCGCAGCAAGCCATGGCGCAGCGTTTGACCAATCTCCTTCGATTGAATAAACGCCTGGACAAACGTAGTGTTGAGGTTCAATGGTATAGGTGGCATTCTTTGCATCAAATACAGCAGAAACGCCAAAGTCTTTCAATACGTGCTCTGTGATAGCCAGATAGTCTTTTGACTGGATGGACCCTGTAATCTGTAGCGTTGAAGATTCGTTTAACAAAGGCAATGACAACAAAAGTCCAGAAATAAATTGGGATGAGATATCTCCTGGTAACTCAAATAAACCGCCAATAAGTTTGCCCGAAACCTCAAAGGTCTTCTCGTCTTGCCAGCTAAAAGACATACCATGGGCAGAAAGTTCTGAGACAAGCGGCTCTAGGGGTCGAGAAAAGAGTTTTCCTTCTGCAGAAATTGTGGCGTTTACGTTTAGCACGCCCAGAAGGGGGAGTAAAAACCTGAGCGTGGTGCCAGATTCTTTGCAGTTAATTTGCACGTTTTGAGGGCGATTTTGCTCTTTTGCAGGGACAACTCTAAACCCCTGTTTAGTTCTAGCGATAGTGGTGCTTAAAGCTTTAAGACAATCAACAGTTACTTGAATGTCCTCTGAGATGTAAGGACAGGTAATGTTAGTAGTGCCGTTTGCAAATGAAGCACAGATAAGCGCGCGATGAGCGCATGATTTTGACGGGATGGCTTCTACCGTTCCAAACAAATCATGAGGAGTTATTGAAACATCCATTTTTTACACGCTCCATAACTAATTGCTTGATGTAAGAATACCGCAGTTGAGTGTCAGAGAAGGATATGGTTAAAATTGTTTGAAGATTGAAGGAGGAAGCAAGTGAATAAGCCTTTTAGTGCCGTAACTCAGGTTTTACGTGGCTATACGTACAATCAGGTTAAAGCTGTCGTTGAGGTTCTTGTTGATTCTCCTGTACATAACGTTGAAGTAACCATGAACACTCCAGAAGCTGCCTCGTTAATTCAGAAGCTGTCCAGTGAATATAGCTCTGATATCAATATCGGCGCTGGTACCGTGCTTACTCTTGAAGATCTGCGGACGGCTCATAAAGCTGGCGCTACGTTTGTTTTAGCACCAACACTGCTTTCTGAAGAGATGTTTGATTATTGTAAAGAGCATGAGATTTTGAGTGTTCCGGGAGCGTTTACGCCAACAGAGATTGCTCATGCGTTTGCTCTTGGTGCAGATATTGTCAAAGTATTCCCCGCAAATGAGGTTAGCTATGGGTACGCCAAAAAGGTATGTGAGCCTTTAGGAAACTTGCCTCTTATGGCAGTTGGTGGCGTTGCAACAGACAATATTGCTGACGTATTTGCAGGTGGATATGCTTATGTAGGAACTGCTAACGGCATCTTCAACAAAAACGATATCCTAGCTGAAGATAAAACCGCTCTAAAACAGTCAGTACGTAAGCTTGCGGAAGAGTTGGAGCGTCTAGGACGTTAGTCTTCTATTGCTAGCTCAATCAGCTGTTTAAGTTCTGCAAATGACTTGCGCTCAATACGTACATCACCAATGCCATAGATAAGCGCCATATCAATTGAATCTGCGTGGCTTTTCTTGTCATGAAGTGCTGCGCTGTAAAGTTCTTCCACAGTAAATGAAGTGCTGGTAGGAAGGTTATAAGCTTGTGTGAGCGTAATGATGTTCGCTGCGTCTTCAACAGAACAAAGACCAAGCTTGGAACAGGCTTTTGCCAACATGGAAGTTCCAGCGGCCACACAGGAGCCGTGTCCAAGTTCGAAGTTGCTGAGCGTCTCAATAGCATGGCCAAGTGTATGACCCAGATTGAGCAATTTTCTAGACCCTGCTTCTTTGAAGTCTGCTTCAACGATTGATTTTTTTATTTTGATACACGCTTGAATGAGTTCTTGCCTATGCGGCACGTCGATGACCTGCACAGAGTTTCTCGCCAGAGAGATTTTATTGAAGAGCTCATGTCCAGAAAGAACGCCATATTTAATAAGTTCTCCGCAGCTATCTTGCAAGAGGGGAGTCGGAATAGAGTTTAGCAGCTCAAGGTCAACAATAACGGCCTTGGGGTTATAGAAGGCTCCAACCAGATTTTTTCCAAAAGGCAGGTCAATGGCAGTTTTTCCACCAATCGAGGAATCTATCATTGCCAAAAGCGAGGTGGGAATGTGGATGAGCGCACAGCCGCGCATGTAGGTAGCTGCAACAAATCCCGCAAGATCGCCAATAACGCCTCCGCCAAGAGCCACGACAATGTCTTCTCGCGTAAAACGGTTTTCTGCCAGGATGCTTACCAGCTTTTGATACCACTCAAATGATTTTGCGTGCTCGCCTGTGGGTACTGAGGCAGTTGTGACAGAAAAGCCAGAGGACTCTAATGAGGCGAGAAGCTCTGTGCCAAAGAGCATGTTTAAATCTGGATGAGTGACTACAAGAATCTTTGACCCTGAGGTGCAGGAATGAATAAGGTTTCCGGCCTGCGCAAGCAGGTGATGCCCTACAAGAATTTGATATGAGTCGGATGTTAGGTCAACAGAAATAGTATTCATGAGCTCCTCATTTGCTGGTTGAATTCATTTTAGCATGGGAAAATACCAGAAGAAAATTACGCAAACCGTTACAAAAGACAGTAAGTAGGCTGGGGTATACTTATGCACCATGACTCCGTAGCTCAGTGGATTAGAGCGTTTGCCTCCGGAGCAAAAGGTCGTGGGTTCGAAACCCACCGGGGTCACCACGTGCAAAAAACCGGCCATCACTGACTGGAGATTGTGTATATGTCATTGCAAGACACTGCAGGCCAGAATAGCAAACGTTTTGAAGAAACGTATGAAGGCTTGACGTCAAAAGAAGTTGCAGAGAGAGTATCTGCAGGTAAAGTCAATACTAATACAGACGTCAAAACTAAATCTATTGCTCAGATTATTGCAGAACACAGCTTTACGCTCTTTAACATAGTTAATGTTTTGATGGCGCTGCTTGTTGTTGTAACGGGACAGTACAGAAACGCACTGTTCATGAGTGTGGTTCTTGCAAACTTGGTCATTGGTGTTGTGCAAGAGATTCGTGCAAAACGCATGATTGACCGACTGTCTCTTATGACAGCTCAGAGTGTTTGTGTAATTCGTGACGGAAAAGATACCTTTATCAAACCAGACGAGCTTGTCATTGATGATCTTGTGCGTTTGAAGACGGGCGATCAAATTCCTGCTGACAGTATTCTTGTGTCAGAGCACGTAAGCGTTGACGAAAGCCTTCTAACTGGCGAGGCAGAGCCCGTGCAAAAGACCACGGGAGACGAGCTTCTCTCTGGTAGTTTTGTCGAGAGGGGCAGTCTTGTTGGTAGGGTATGCCGTGTAGGTCAGGAAGGCTATGCTGCGCGCATTAACGCAGAAGCTAAGTTTGTAAAAGAGATCAATTCAGAGATTCTCACCACCATTAAGTCGATTATTCGCGCAGGTTCCATTGCATTGATTCCGCTGGGTATTGGTCTTTTTGTTCGTACCTATTTCATTGGTAATGCTGATTTAAATGAAGCGCTTCTTTCGATGATTGCTGCTGTTATTGGCATGATTCCTCAAGGACTCGTTCTTCTCACCAGCTCGGTTCTTGCTATTGCAACCATTAGACTTGGTCAGAAGAATGTTTTGGTTCAGCAGCAATACTGCATTGAAACGCTGGCACGCGTAGATACCCTTTGTTTGGACAAGACGGGCACTATTACCACGGGAAACATGGAAGTTGCTCGTGTTTTGGATGCTTCGTTTACGCCAATTACTGAGGCTGCGGGTGCTCTGCAAGCGGCTGTAAACGTTGTCGGCGCAAACAAAGATGACGCTAACGATACGGCTACGGCAATCCTTGCTTACGCATCCAAGCAGGGGATTCAAAGCAAACGTTCTTCTCGCGTTGTGGCGTTTTCTTCCAAGAGAAAGTACTCTGGCTGCGTCACTGAGGACGGACAGGCATTTGTTATCGGTGCTGCCCAGTTTGTGCTTGGTCCCGAGGCAGCAGACGTTATTGCGTCGTCCGATGCGTTTGCGTCCATTGAACGCGTGCTGGTTGCCTGTAGCGTTGATGGCTTTGATCAGAATGATACTTTCCAGGGAACTCCTCAGCTCCTAGGTTACGTAGTGCTTAGGGATCAGATTAGAGAGACCGCCCCACAAACCATTGCGTACTTCCTCGAGCAAGGCGTTGACCTGCGCGTTATTTCGGGCGATGACCCTCGTACCGTCTCCGCTATTGCTGAGCGAGCTGGTGTCCCTCATGCCGACGGCTGGGTAGATGCAACTACGCTACACACAGAGGCAGATATTGCTGCAGCTGTCGAGAAGTACCACGTATTTGGTCGCGTTACACCAGAACAGAAGCGCGAGCTTGTTATTGCACTCCAGAATCATGGCCACACGGTTGCCATGACCGGCGACGGCGTCAATGATATCTTGGCGCTGAGGCAGTCGGACTGTTCTATTTCTGTTGCTTCTGGTTCTGCTGCAGCTAGAAATGTTGCAGAGATTGTTCTGGCAGACAACGATTTTGCTCACATGCCAGAAGTTGTTGCTGAGGGAAGGCGCTCTATCAATAATCTTCAGCGATCTGCTGCGCTCATTCTCGTAAAGACGGTTTATACTGCGGCTTTAGCGCTCTATTGCATTATTGCGCCACCATACCCCTTTATTCCTGTTCAGATGTCGCTGCTTTCATTTGCAACCGTTGGCCTGCCATCGTTTGTGTTGGCGCTTGAGCCAAATCACGATCGTGTAAAGGGCAACTTCCTGGTCAACATTTTGCGCAAGTCACTACCTGCTTCTATTGCAGTAACTATCACGCTTGCGCTTCTTATGACCGCAGGTCATCTGTTTAAGTTGAACCTGTCTCAGGTGTCTACGATGGCGCTTATCACCACCGCAACAGTTAGTTTTGCGCTGCTTAGAAGGATTTCTTTGCCGCTCACCAAGCTCCGCGTTGCGCTTCTTGTTGTATGCATTGCCATTGTGATTGGCGGATGCACGGTAGCGCAGGACTTCTTCCGTATTGCGCCTCTCACCCCACGCATCTTGCCGTACTTGGCAATTTGTCTGGTGATTTCCGTTATTATCTTCAACAGAATTTCCGAGCGTTACATTTACAACTATACAAAGGATCGATTCTTTGACCTGGTTGTGAGATTAATGGGAGGAAAGTCAACTTATAGCTCTTCTGCTGATATAAACGATTAAACTGAAGCACAAGCAAAGAGTTGTGGAGGGTGTATGCGTTGTCCAAACTGTGGATCTGAGGTCGATGAAGGGGCTTTAACCTGCCCTCATTGTCAAATTGATCTAAGTTTGACTCAAAGGATTCCTGTTACTCAAGCTGAGTGGTGCCCTCATTGTGGCGCCTTAGTTGGCGCTGCTGCAGAAAACTGCCCAAAGTGTGGCCTTCCTTTGCCACAGGCAGTTCCTGCTGCCCGTCCAGCTCGAGCCATCAGGCCCACGCGTAACATCAAGCTTCCAGAGATTGATGCCGCTCCAGCATCTGGCGAGAAGACCGATCCGCTCGTAGACGCAGAGTATGATGCATCCTCTTCTGTCGCAGCAGATCCCACTGTTTTGCAACAAACGCCAGCCGACAACGCTGACCCAGACACTACCAGCGCGTTTGCCTCGGTAAGTCGCAGGCCAGCTCCTCGCTTTGAGTCTGCAATCCCTTCCGAGCCTTCAAAAGAGAATCTCCCTGAAGCTGAAGGAATCCCTCGTACGCGCGTTATTCTGCTCTCAGCACTTCTCGTTACCTCGCTTGTAGTAGCTGCAATCTTTGTCATCACGCACCCGTGGGACCCTCAGGCAACCGATAATCGTGCAAAGGTTGAGGCACCAGTCTCATCTACTCCTACTACCACTCCGGTTACGCACCTTACGGGTCAAGACACCAGTGCAACTCAGCAAAATACAAGTTCGGATGCTGTTTTTGACGCACTTGATAGTGATTATCAGAAGCTTGGAGACCTCTCAAAGCGCCTTGATGATAACGAGAAAACCTTTGATCAGCTTGCTATTACTGGCTCTGATCAGGAGCGTGCTGATGCTCAACAGGAAGCAGAGCAGATTTCGCTGGATATTAGTAATGTTATCTCTGACCTCTCTAGTCTTGATGACTCCAACGGAAACTATCGTCAGACTATTGAAAATCTCACCAAACTGGGTAACTGGCTTCGTAATCGCTCCGATGCTTTGAGTGAGGGATGGAAGCGCTCAGTTGCTTCTAACAATCCTTCTCAGGACAAAGACAATATCTTGGCGCCAGTTGATAACATCAGAGACTCCAGCGGCTCCAGCTCATACCAGAAACTTTTTGATGAAAATTACGTGAATTGGAAGCCACAAAAGCAGTAAATCTCTACCGTTCAGCTGCTTTAATTTCAAAAATCTCATCATACTGGTAAAATAATTAGGTTAGAAAAGAAGTTCTTTATTACTAAGGGTTTCTCGCGTTTTTCTTCTCTTAGATGTAAAGAAGCTTGGAGGAATTATGTTTGGACTTGATCCATTGTATACACCAGAGCGCCAGGTTACTGGTACTGAGGTTGCCGTCTTTGATACCAACAAGGGAATCATTAAGGTTCAACTTGACGGTAAGGGCGCACCTATTCATGTGGCAAACTTCTGCGAGCTTGCAGAGTCTGGCTTCTATGACGATACCAAGTTCCACCGTCTTGTTCCTTACTTTGTAGTTCAAGGCGGAGACCCAAACACTCGTGAGATGAGTGTTGAGGATGTTGTGTTTGGTAACCCTGGTCCCGACGGAATTCCTGGTACTGGTGGTCCTGGTTATCGCATCAAAGAGGAGTTCACCACAAATCCTAACAACTCCCACGTTGACGGTGCCCTTGCTATGGCTCGTTCTCAAGATCCAAACTCCGCAGGTTCTCAGTTCTATTTCTGTCTTGGTCCACAGCACGGCTTGGATTCTGGGTACACCGTATTTGGCACAACTATCGAGGGAATGGATGTCATTTCCCAGTTAAAGGTTGGCGATATCGTCAATTCCATTAGAATTGAAAACGCTTAAAGCCAAGTCGCACAGACTCTTGGAGGATATTGTGAATCAACAGGCATTTGAGTTAGGTAAATCTGCATATGATCAGGGCGACTGGTTTGTAGCTATCAGTCAGTTTGATGTGGCTAAAGAGCCAGGCGAGGTAAACGGTCAGATTGACCACCTTCTTGGAAACGCTTATATGAAGCTTGGACAGTTTGATTCCGCAGCTTCTGCTTACAAGTCCGCTCTTGCTGACGCTTCCTACGGCAAGGTTGGCGCACTCTCCACAAACCAGGGCCGCGCTTTTCTGGCTGCCGGTAGGGTACAGGAGGCAATTGCCGCCCTTACTAACGCTGTCCAGGATGTTTCTTACGCAACTCCTTATAAGGCACAGCTTGCCCTTGGTTCTGCTTACGAGAAAATCGGTGATATTCGTAACGCCGGTATTGCTTACAGAAACGCTGCAGTAGACGAGAAGAATCCTAATCCTTCATCTGCTCTCTGCAGTCTTGGTGCATGCTTTATGGGTCTGAACAGACCTGTTGATGCAGTTGAGGCTTATCGCACAGCTCTTGATTTTGCTAATCCTTTGGAGAACTCCAATAAGATTTATGCAGATCTTGGCCTTGCGTATGTTGCGGCTAATCGCATGTCTGAGGCGGTTGATGCCTTTACTCATGCAACCGCAGATGGCAGCTTTGTCCTGTCAAATCAGCAGCAGTCTGCTTTTGATGCTGCTCGTAAGGCAATTACTGCAATGACTTCTGGTAAGCCATCTGAGACCGATGCCTTCCTTCAGGCAGCTGGTTATGGTGCCTACGATCCACTTGATCCTACAGGTATGTCTGGCGAGCTCATTCCTTCTGCAGAAGATACTGGTTTCTTCCAGATTACTGAGCAGGAGATTATTGAGCAGGACAAGAAGGACAAGAAGATTAGGCGTAAGCATCGCCACACCGGTCTTAAGGTATTTATTACCATTCTTATCTTGCTAATCTTGGCTGTTGGTGGTGCTGGTTATGCTTATTACCGTGGCTATGGATGGCCAACCCAGCAGTCTGTTGTTCAGGACATTTTCAACGCTAAGGCACAGGGCACCGATATTGGTCGCTATGTCTCTAGCTCTGTTTCTAGCACCACACTTCAGCAGATTTCTAACAGCCTGCCATCAAGCTCTGCTGTCACCATCAACGGTGTTGACCAGAGCATGACTCACTCAACAGTAAACGCTTCTGTCAGCCTTTCTAACGGCGGAAACGTTGACTACACCATTGAGCTTGTTCGTGATGGTATTGGCTGGAAGGTGGCAAGCGTTACCACTTCGTATGTCAGCCAGAATAACCAGAACTCCGGTACAACTTCTGGTACCAACGGTTCTAACTCGGGAACTACCTCTGGAACTAATGGATCTAACTCCTCAAATTCCTCCAATAGTTCCTCCAGCTCTTCAAAGTCTGGTAACTAGTACTAAACTGTTTTAACCGTTCTTTCTGCAGGATTATTACGCACACGCGTAGCACGTTTGATTGGATATCATGTCTATCTTCGATTCGCTCTTCGGAGAATATGGCGGAGACCTAGCCATCGATTTGGGAACTGCAAACACCCTTGTTGCAGTTCGTGGTCAGGGTATTGTCATCAATGAGCCATCGGTTGTTGCAATCGATAAAAGCGAGAGCCGCGTTTTGGCCGTTGGCGCTGACGCAAAGCGCATGATTGGTCGTACTCCTGGCTCCATCATTGCAGAGCGCCCTCTCAAAGATGGCGTCATTGCAGACTTTGATGTTACTGAGGTTATGCTTCGTTACTTCATCGAGAAGGCGCGTGAGCGTAAATATCCTTGGTCACCACGTCCACGCGTAGTTGTTTGCGTTCCTTCTGGCGTTACATCTGTCGAGAAACGCGCTGTTTTTGAAGCAACTATTCAGGCAGGTGCTCGCCAAGCGTTCTTGATTGAAGAGCCTATGGCTGCAGCTATTGGTGCAGACCTGCCAATTGAGGATCCAACAGGCTCTATGGTTGTTGATATCGGTGGCGGTACTACTGAGGTCGCCGTTATCTCCATGGGCGGTATTGTTGTCTCGCAGTCCATCAGAACTGCAGGTGACGAGTTTGACCAGACTATTCTTGAGCATGTTCGCGATGCCTATAACCTCTCTATTGGTGAGCGCACCGCAGAAGATATCAAGATCAAAGTTGGCTCAGCAGCTCCTCTTGCAGAAGAGCTTGACGTTGAGGTAAATGGTCGTGACGTCATGAGCGGTCTTCCAAAGACAGTTCGTATTGAATCAGAAGAGATTCGTCGTGCACTTGATCGTCCTCTTGACGAGGTCACCAAAGCTGTCAAGGATGCGCTTGATGTGACTCCACCAGATCTTGCCTCTGATCTTATGTACTACGGTATCTTGCTTACCGGTGGCGGCGGAATGCTTCGTGGTCTTGATCAAAGGCTTCGTGAAGAGACTGGCGTTCCCGTTAACGTAAGCCCAACCGCCCTAGAAAATGTTGTTACCGGTTGTGCAAAGGTTCTTGAGGCTAACGCATTGTCCGGTGGATTTGTTCAGAGTGCAGGCCAATAAATATGCCATTGTCTCATCAGATCCAGGGCGCTTCAACAGGCCTTGGATCTAACAATAATAAGCATACGGGTGGCCGTAGTTTTATTATTCTTTCGCTGCTTTCAATTGTGTTATTGACGGTCAGCGCTCGTATGGGTACAGAAGGACCGCTCGAGATGGTTCGAGGTGGGTTCTCTACTATTACCATGCCTTTTAGAATGGCGGGTTCTGCTATTGCCATGCCTTTCCAGGGTATTGGTAACATTTTTAGTAACTTAACAGCAGACCAGCAAGCGCTTTCTGACCTCAAGGCAGAAAATGAGCAGTTGCGTTCAAGAAACGCAGAGCTAGAAGAGACAAATCAGTCCACGCAGCGTCTGCAGGGTCTTCTCGACCTCAAAAATACCTATAACCTGCAGTCCACAGGTGCTCGTGTTATCTCTGGTTCTACTGACTCGTTCAATAACACCATCGTGATTGACAAGGGAACTTCGTCCGGGCTGGCTGTTGGCATGCCTGTTGTTGATAGCGGCGGCGTTATCGGCCAGATTATTGAGTGTGGTCCTACCACCTCTACCGTTCGTCTTATCACTGACGAGAAGAGCGGTGTGGCTGCTATGGTTCAAAGTAGTCGAGCTCAAGGCATGCTTATGGGTTCTGCGTCAAGACAGATTACTCTTAACCTCATCAACACCAACCAGAAGGTTGCCGTAGGCGATACAGTTGTTACCAGCGGTCTTGGTGGTGTATTCCCTAAGGGTCTTCCTCTAGGTAAGGTTACCAGCGTTGAGGCAGCTCCAGGATCGCTCTATTACACCATTGTTGTTGAGCCTTATGGAAATGTCAGCACTAACGAGGAGGTAATGGTTATCACGTCTCTTTCTGAGGAGCAAAAAGCTACCGCAGATGATATTGCAGAGGCAGATAAGCAAAACACTCCAACAGCAACTGATTCAGACGGTAAGGATAAAGACTCAAAAAACGGATCTTCTACGTCTTCATCTAGCGGTTCTACTGGCAGCAGTTCAACAAACAACACAACAAACACTCAGCAGAATGCAACAGTTGCTGCTCCAACGGGTAATACACAACATAACAGCGGAAGAACAGATTAAGGGGGATGCATGCAGGTTTCTGATAGAAATAAAAACACACGCAGCATCGCCGTTCTTGCTGTTGTTTGCTTCATTTTGCAGATTATGCTTACACCACAGGTTTCTTTTGGTGGGGGAGTTATCAATTTTGCACTTATTTTCTCGGCAGCTATCGCGCTGAGATATGGTGGTAAAACCGGCGTGATATGCGGCTTTATTGCAGGTCTAATCTATGATTTGACTTCTGCCAACCCCATTGGCCTCATGGCGCTCTTGCTTGTGGTGAGCTCTTATTTCATGGGCCAAGAGGTGAGGGACAGAATTTCTGGCAATTTTGGTAGTTCTATGGGTTTTGTGGCGCTTCAGACCTTTGGCGTCACCTTTATGTATCAGCTCATTAACTCTTTGATTGGCTCTGGCGGCAACTTCTTTGAGGGACTGTTGTTTAAGTCTTTCCCCACCATGCTGTTCACTCTTTTGGCGGCTCTACCTGTTTTCTATGTACTTTCTCATTCCCAAAGGTCTCATTCATCTTTGGGTGGAACTTCGCTCTACCGCGGATCTCATCGAGCTCCACAGCGCCTTAAATAAGGGGTTAGTATGAATTTCACCCTTGTTATCCTTGCTTGTTGCGCTGTTGCAGCAATTGGTTTGATCATTGTTTACCTCACCTTTGGTAGAAAAGACTCGCCGTTTACCTTTGATATTGGTGGCGGCGCTCCCAAGGCGTCTGGTGGTTCTGACGGCTCTGCCGAGAAGACTCTCTCGTCCAGACTTATCGGATTTGCAATTGCAGTTGGCGGCATGTTTGCCGTGCTTATTGGTCGTCTTTGGACCATGCAGCTCTTATCGTCAGCTGACTATACCGAGCAAGCAGAGAGAAACCGTACGCG
>CAUUGK010000028.1:0-15107 GCA_963544765.1 uncultured Atopobiaceae bacterium | reverse complement strand
GAAGAGTTTTTAAAGTATTTGAGTTAAAGATTGATACATAGTTGTGTACGTTAACTATTTGAAAATTGCATAACTGTTATTAGATTTTGGTAAAGATGTAAAAAGATTTAACTACCGCTCGCGGTTGTAGCCTTTACGCTTACGGGTTTATCTGACGCCCAGAGGGCGCTACTCCTTTTTTCAAATCGCTTCGGGTGCAAACATAGTCTCATCAAGTTCTTCGTCCGAGTAATTACGGGAAGGAGTGGGACATGGCAGAAAATGCCGAGGCACCTGAGATGCAAAAGTCGTTGAGTCTATTCAACTTCTTTACCATCGGATTTGGTGCGATCATTGGTACCGGATGGGTGCTCCTGGTAGGCGACTGGATGGTTCTTGGTGGAGGACCATTCCCCGCGATGATCGCATTCGCAATTGGCGCAATTTTCCTTGTACCAATTGGATGTGTTTTTGGCGAGCTCACTGCTGCTATTCCAATTTCTGGTGGCATCATTGAGTACGTCGACAGGACATTCGGCCGCCCAATGGGCTTCTTTACCGGCTGGATGCTTCTTCTGGGCAACGCTCCACTATGTCCTTGGGAGGCAATTGCTATTTCCACGCTTCTCACCGACCGTTTTGGTGCATTCCCTGTTCTTTCTTGGCTGAGGTCCGTTAAGCTCTACACCATTCTTGGTGCAGATGTTTACCTGTGGCCAACAGTTATCGCTCTTTGCTTTGCTATCCTGGTCATCTTCCTTAACTTCAAGGGCGCTGGCGCAGCAGCTAAGCTTTCGAGCTTCCTAACCAAGGCTTTGCTGACCGGTATGATCCTTGCAATGGTTATCTCCTTTGCAACTGGTTCTCCAAGCAACGGCCTCCCACTCTTCTCTCAGGCAACTGAGGTTGCAGGTGGTGAGGGCACAAAGGCTACCAGCTTCTTTGGCGGCATCATTGCAGTACTTGTTATGACTCCATTCTTCTACGCTGGTTTCGACACCATTCCACAGCAGGCAGAAGAGGCTTCTGCTGACCTTGACTGGAAGAAGTTTGGCATCATTCCTGCACTTGCACTTATCGCTTCTGGTGTCTTCTATCTCATCTGCATCTATGCATTCGGAACCATGATTGACTGGCACGAGTTTGTTAAGTCTTCCGTTCCTGCACTTGCAGTTCTCGAGCGCATCAACCTGTTCTTCTACATTGCAATGCTCATTATTGCAACGCTTGGACCTCTGGGCCCAATGAACTCCTTCTTTGGTGCTTCTACTCGTCTGATGCTTGCTCTTGGTCGTAAGAAGATGCTTCCTGAGTCCTTCGCAAAGATCGACCCTAAGTCCGGCGCACCTCTGACCGCAAACATGTTCATGGCTGGCCTGACACTTGTTGGTCCATTCCTTGGCCGCAACATGCTTGTTCCTCTGACCAACGTTGCTTCTCTCGGCTTCATCTTTGCATGCACCATGGCTGGCGTTGCCTGCCTGCGTCTGCGTCAGACCGAGCCAGACCTGCCTCGTCCTTACAAGGTCAACGGTGGTATCGCAGGTATCATGGCTGCAATTCTTGCTGGTAGTATCATCATCGGCCTGATGGTTGTTCCTTTCAGCCCTGCAGCTCTGAAGCCAGTTGAGTGGATCATCACCATTTCTTGGATTGTCATTGGTATGGCCATCTTCATGATCTTTGGTCGTAAGTCTGAGAAGGCAGCAGCATAAGTTGCTTGCAAGCTCTAAAGGTTTCATCGGTACGTTGAACTAAGCACGTTATTTGTTTCTTTAGTTTGGATTTTTTGCGCCCAAAAAGGGTGGGCGCAAAAAGATAGTAGTTATCATTTACTAGAGGGGGAAAGAAATGAGTAAGATTGCTTTTGTAGGCGGAAAGCTCGTTGACGGCACTGGCGCCGCTCCTGTTGAGGATTCTCTTGTCCTCGTAGACGACAAGAAGATCGCTTATGCTGGTCCTCGCACTGAGGTTCCAGAGGGCTATGAGGTCCGTGACATCCAGGGCCGCACCATTATGCCAGGTCTTATCGATACCCACCTGCACTTCTCCGGCAACCTGACCGACAACGATAACGACTGGGTTATCGAGTCCGTTGCTCAGAAGCAGGCATGCGCAGTCAAGCAGTCCTGGGACGCTCTCTCCCATGGTCTTACCACCGTCTGCGAGATTGGCCGCAATGGTATCGCAATTCGTGACCTCGTTAACATGGGCGTCATGGAGGGACCACGTATCTACGCTACTGGCCTTGGCTTCTGCCGCGTTGCTGGTCATGGTGACTGCCACCAGCTCCCACAGGAGATTTCCAAGAATGGTCACCCATGGGGCGATCAGGTAGACGGTCCTTGGGATCTTCGTAAGGCAGTTCGTCGTCGTCTTCGTGAGAACCCAGATGCAATCAAGATTTGGGCAACCGGTGGCGGCATTTGGCACTGGGACTCCGGTCGCGATCAGCACTACTGCTACGAGGAGATCAAGGCAGTTTGCGACGAGGCAGCAATGGTTGGCATTCCTGTTTGGTCACACTCTTACAACAGCTTCTCCGCAGCTTATGACTCCGTCCGTTGCGGCTGCGAGCAGATGATTCACGGCTTCGAGCTTGACGCAAAGACCATGGATCTTATGTGCGAGCAGGGCACCTTCTTCACTCCTACCATTGGCTTCCTGCCAACTTGGTACGGAACTTATCCACCAGAGTGGACTCCAGAGCTCGACGCATTTGCAGGCGATACTGTTGTTGAGAAGGGCCTCAACCGTACATACGAGAACCTCCGTGCTGCTAACGAGCGCGGCGTCACTCTCACCATCGGCTCCGACTCCTTCAGCTTCGTAACTCCTTACGGCTGGGTCACCATCGACGAGATGTATGACTTCGTTGAGAAGGCTGGCGTTACCGTTCTTGAGACCATCAAGGCTGCTACTCTTAACGGCGCAAAGATGGTTCACCACGAGGATGAGTTTGGCTCCCTCGAGGCTGGCAAGCTTGCTGACCTCCTGGTTGTCAAGGGCGACGTTGCTACCAACATCCGCGACCTTACCCCAGATAACATGGAAGTTATCATGAAGGAAGGCAGCGAGGTTATTCGCGGCACCTTCTAAGAGGTAAACCAATCCCTTCTGGAGCCCCTATGCAGTCTCTGCATAGGGGCTCTTTTTTGCGCGCAGGATGGCGAGAAACCCAGTGAGGGTTCCGACGGCAATCTGGCGAGACGCTCGTCGAGAAACCCGGCGAGATCCCTGGAACTTCTCGTCTTATCTGCACCTCGTCTATCACAAGGCACTTTAGGGTACATATCAGAAGATTCATCGGGTCAGCGCAAAAGGCGCTGGCTTCTACCTACAGGAGGATTTTTGGCTAGAAAACGCATACATAAAGGAAACCGTCGTCAGGGGCGTGCAAAAGTCTCAAAGCGACCATCGGCGCTGCTTACAGGCACGCTGAGTCTTTCTCGCCCAGGAGTTGCTACCGTAAGCACCCCTGAGGGTACGTATGCGCTGGCCAAGCATGGTATTCATGAGGCAATGCACGGAGACGAGGTCCAGGTTTCGCTTGTGTCTGCCAAGGGAAAGACTCCTCTGGCAAACGTGCGTTTTGTGCTTACGCGAGCTACTCAGACGTTTTTGGGTATCTACCATGACGCCGGTCCACTTGGCGCTGTGGTGCCGCTGGATAGTCGCATCCAGCGAGATTTCTTTGTGCTTCCCGAAGATCCTTCTGTTGGGCGTCATTACGTTTTTGAGGGTGACGTAGTAGTTGCGCGCATTACAGAGTATCCAACGCGCAAAAGTGCTGCTGTAGTCACTATTGAACGCCGCGTGGGATCAGCCGAAGATTTGGACATGAACGTTGAGGCAACTATTGCTTCATATGGCCTGGCAACAGAATTTCCTATCAAGGCGCTTAGACAGGCCGAGAAAATCTCCGTTGACGCAGATAAAGCGCTTGCAGAAGACGTCTCAAGACACGATTTGCGAGAAAATCTGTGTATCACCGTAGACCCCGCGGATGCTAAAGACTTTGATGACGCCGTTGGTGCGTGCAAGCTTGAAGACGGTGGCTTTGAGCTGTGGGTTCATATTGCAGACGTGGCTCACTATGTAAAATGGGATTCTCCCATTGACCTGGAAGCTCGCATGCGCACCTGCTCGGCATATTTAGTTGACCGCGTGTTACCTATGCTTCCAGAGAAACTCTGCAACGACGTTTGTTCTTTGCGACCAGCTGAAGATAGGCTGGCCATGTCGGTAAAGATGACTTTGAGCAACTCAGGCAAGATTCTTGGCGCAACTGCCATGAATTCTGTTATTCGTTCACGGGCGAGGCTTAGCTACGACCAGGTAGATGGCTATCTTCAAGGAGACGCTACGGCACTTGACTCCGCTGTGCCCAAAGATGACGTTGATGCTGTTAAAGAGATGATTGGCGCGCTCAATCAAATCAGAGCACTGAGAGAAGAAATTCGTAAGAAACGTGGCTCAGTAGATTTTGAGAGCGTAGAGACGCGTGTAGTGCTTGACCAGGATAACAAGCCTACTGGTGTGTTGGTACGCGAGCGCACCCAAGCAACGGGGCTTATCGAGGAAGCAATGCTTGCAGCCAATGAGAGCGTCGCGCACATGCTCAGCCAGCATGACCTGGAGTCAGCATATCGCGTGCATGAGCAGCCTTCTCCAGAGTCTCTTAAGCTTGCGGTCACTCCACTTGTAGCGATGGGTGCTCTTGAGCCAGATGTTGCGTCTCGTATTGCCATTGGCGATCAGACGGCATTGCAAGAAGCGCTGGAGTCAGTCCACGGCACACGTTATTCTCGCGTGGTAAATGCACAGCTGCTCAGGGCCCAAAAACGAGCAATCTACCTGACTACTAACCAGGGTCACTTTGCTCTGGGAGCGGATGCATACTGCCACTTTACCTCGCCAATCAGGCGCTATCCCGACGTGATAGTTCATCGTACGTTAAAGCGTTTGCTTCGCGGTCAGACGGCGTCTCCCGCAGAGCTCAGCGCACTTCCAGATATCTGCAGCACCTGCTCTGAGCAGGAGCGCAAGGCAGACGCAGCGGCTCGTGCGACGCAAAAGATTAAGCTGGCTGAGTACTATCAGAGCCGTCTGGGAGAAGAGGTGTGGGGAACCATTGACGGTTGTGAGCGCTTTGGCCTGTTCATTACGATAGACGAAACCTACGCCGACGGGCTTCTCGCCGTGAGGGATTTGGGTCACGAATGGTATGTGTATGATCAGGAGACGCTGGCGCTGATAGGGGAATCAACAGGTAAAACGTATCGCATTGGCGGACGTGTGCGCGTGAAGATTTCTGGCGTAAATGTGGCTCGTGGTCAGATTGATTTGGCACTTGTGGAATAATATGCACGTAGATTACGTGCGGGTTTATGAAGTACCCGCACAGATGATTGCATGATTGATAGTGAATGATAGGTGAGTAAGATGGCACTTTCGGCACTTTCAGATGAGCTGATACGCGCTGAAGGCATGATGATGCAGGACCAGAATGAAGAGGCTCTTGAACTGCTGCTTCGTTTGGCTGAAGACGCTGAGGAATATGTGGACTGCAATTGTCAAACCACAGATGAGGTGCAGTATTTTGCGTTCCCCACGCTATTTGACCGTTTAGCGTATAGGCGCGTGGAGAATGATCCTCGCAAGCTTGAGGATGTCCATGAGCCGTTTGATCGCCTGTACGGTGACCTTGCAATGGCTTACGTACGCACGGGCGATTACGAAAACGCCATGAATGCGCTGAAGACTGCCATTCGTTGGAACCCAATGAACTGCGGGTTTAGACTTGATTTGGCTGACCTGTTTAAGATTGCAGGAGATATTCGTGAGCAGATGGCTCTGACATTTGGCGTCTTTGAGCGCGCAAGTGAGGCAAGGCATCTGACCAGGGCGTTTTTGAATTTTGCTGCGTGGTTTGAGGCTCAGGGTAGGCTTGAGCAGGCCGCAGCATGTCTGAGAGCTGCTCGTCGCTTTGAGGTTAAAGACAGCACGCTTGAGGCTGCGCTTGACCAGGCTGCAGGTACCCCCAAAGATCCCGACGGTCTTACGGATGAAGAGGCAAATGACCTGCTCGAGGCTGAGGGCCTGCCAACAGGCGCTAACGCTGAGATTGCGGTTTGCTTGCTCATGTGCGCACAGGATTGCGCTGCCATGGGCGACAGAGCTACCGCAACTGAGATGACCATTCGCGCTCGCGACCTTGTGGGTGAGCAGGCGGCTCTTACGCTTCTGCAGCTTGTCCGCGACGCCGCAATCTCCGAGGGCTTCACCGCAGGCGGCAATCCCGTATCTGCTGACGCGCTAGGCAATGCATCTGGCGAGAAAACCGATGCTGCAGAAACTTCGGATGGGGAAGGCAAGTAAGTATGGCCGAGACCCAGGGAAAACAACAGGGTAAGAAGTCGATTGCACGCAATCGCTCTGCTCGTCATGAGTACGAGATTGGCGAGACCTTTGAGTGCGGACTGGTGCTTACTGGTACCGAGGTCAAGAGCCTGCGCGAGCGTGGCTGCCAGCTGACCGATACGTTCTGCCTCATTCGCGACGGTGAGGCGTGGATTCACGGCATGCACTTGCACCCGTACACAAACGGTGGCGTGTGGAACGTTGACCCAGATAGAAAGCGCAAGCTGCTGCTTCACCGCAGGCAGATTGACTATCTTGACGGAAAGCTTCGCCAGAAAGGCTTGGCGCTGGTTCCGCTTGAGATTTACTTTGACGAGCATAACCGCGTCAAGCTGTTGATTGCGCTTTCGCAAGGTAAAAAGCTCTACGACAAACGTGCGTCTGCAGCCAAGCGCGATTCTGACCGTGAGATTCAGCGAGCCCTCAAGGAGCGCAGCCGCTAGGAGTGCGTCACTGCCGCACGCGAGCGTATCGCCGGAAACGGCTGGCGCTCGGAGCGCGCCGAACTTCTCGTCAAAAAATTTCGTGCGAATTTTATGAGAATCATTCCTATTTTCGGAATAATGCTTTAGAATCACTCAAGATTTGTTACTATCTGCATAAGCACTTAACCGCGGATAAGGGCCACGGTTAGTTGCCATCCGCGTTAATTGCGCGAATAGAAGGAAAAGCGCGTAAGCGCTTGGAGAGAGGAATAAAAATGGCAGAGAAGACTTACAAGTTTGTTTGCACCGTTTGTGGCTACGAGGTTGAGGTTGATACTCCAGAGCTTCCTGAGGACTATGTTTGCCCAGTTTGCGGCGTTGGTCCTGAGATGTTCGAGCTCGTCGAGGAGTAAACTCCCCACAAATTAGTCGGATAGGTTATCCGCGCAAGATTGCATGTTGGTAACCTCTTTGATGATCACCCAAACAAAATCGTAAAAGCGATGTAGGATTTAACCTGCATCGCTTTTCGTATGCGCCTGCGTAATATGTGCCGTTGATGTACGCAATGTGGTTGGAGTAGTCTTGAAGCACGCATTACAAATGTCAGATTCGGTGGAAGTTGCAGCATTCTTGGCCTTCTCGGGCGGAGTGATGGACGCCTATTCCTACCTGGTACGCGGCGGCGTTTTTGCCAATGCTCAGACGGGAAACTTACTGCTTTTTGGCATTAATTTGACAAGCGGTTCGTTTGAAAAGTGTCTCAAGTATGCGCTGCCAGTCCTTGCATTTGCCGTTGGTATTGCGCTTTCATATGCCATACGAGCCATTGCGCGAGAAGAACATCTGCACTGGAGACAGCTGGCGGTTATCGTAGAGATTGCGCTTCTAGGTGTAGTTTCTTTGCTGCCAACAGACATGAATCTGCTGGCAAACAGCTTGACGTCACTTGCGTGTGGCATTCAAGTCCAGGCGTTTAGAAAGCTTCATGGGCATGCGTTTGCCACCACCATGTGCATTGGTAATCTTCGTGGCGGAACGCAAGAAATAGCGGCTTATATGCACACTCACGATTCATCTCATATTGAGACATCGCTGCTCTATTTTGGAACTATTTTCTGCTTTGTAGCTGGTGCGGTAGTGGGTAACTTGCTCATTCCGCTGCTGGGAACCCATATGATTTGGCTGTCACCCGCAGCGCTTCTCGTGGTTATTCTTATCATGTTTATTGATCGCGAGAAACAAGTCCTAGAAGCTCACGGTAAGTCCGCAAAGTAAGCCGTTAAGTAGGCCGCAAAGTAAGCCACAAAGTAAGCCGTTCCCAAAATAGTCATATCTTTTTTGAAAGAATGGCAGTTCATGGGGTATACTCTCTACACTTTGAATTGCAAGCAACGTTACGCGCGTCCGCAGTTCAGGAACATTGAAAACTGCATGGTGGCAGTTTCTCTCATTTTTTGGGGGTGACTGGATTCGACAAGGTGAGTTTGCGGTGGGCAGCAAGCCGTGGTCTCCTCGCCACGTAAAACAGGGGTAACGTCAAATTGAATTGACAACACTCTTACTTTTGAGCCTCGTATGGCTCTCGCTGCTTAATTTAGTTCAGCGCGTCTAACTGGGATTTTCTCCTGTTCTCAGGGTGACGTCATTTTAGGGAGATGCTTGTAAGGACGTAGTTGGTATGCCTTACAAAAAGATTGAACCAACTGGAGCACCAAACGCCTGTTACTAAGTGTGCGGTACTTGAGATGTAATTAGTAACTGAGCTTGGAGACACCTGCCTAGGATTTGCTTTGGACCGGAGTTCGATTCTCCGCACCTCCACCATACATTCGTTACTCATGAATGACGAGAAACCCCGCGATTCATGAGTACTTTTTAAACGCAACATTGTGTTGCACATCTGCAAAAGAGCCGCACTCCGATGTATTTGGAGTGCGGCTCTTGCTGTTCAGAATTTATTTTTACGTTGGCGTTTGTTTCTTACTCGTTTAGCAGAAAGTCATAGGCTACGGGCAGTTGAGGGGTAATATTTAGTTAGCAAAATCTAACAAACATTAAAAGGCAAGTTCAGACACCATTTTCTGCACGTATAGTCCATAGCGTTGGTGGATTGCTTTTCAAATCAAATGACGCCGTGAATGGAAAATAGAATCGAGGCGAAGCAATGTCAAAGAGCGCTTCAAGGTTTCAAAAAGTGCTGATGTCATGGGTGTATCGCGGCAAAGAGATATTTAAGCCCCTTAACACAGGTGCCATTGATGAGCACGTGAGATGCATACGTGAGTATGTGGCCAATATTTTCTTCTACACTAAAGGCAGTACTACCATCATGATTGACGCAGGGTACAGCTACGATCGCCTGCAAGAAAAGATGGACTGGCTGGGAATTGACCCTAAGGATATTCAGCATATTCTAATCACTCACCTAGATACCGATCATATTGGCGCAATTGAGTCGGACAGTGACCAGCTTTTCAGTCACGCACAGGTTTATATTGGCGATGTTGAAAATAGGTATTTAACAGGAGAAGTTCGCCGCCGTGTAATGAATGGCTGGTTCAAGCTACCAAAGGTAATCATTCCAAACAAAAAGACACTTCTGCACGATGGAGAAGTGTTTGAAATTGATGGCATAAAAATTGAAGCGATTCTGGTCCCTGGCCATACCTGGGGACATGTGGTGTACCTGATTGATGACGAGTATGTATTCTCCGCTGATACCATTTGGTTTGGCGCTGACGGTGGTTATAGCTTTATCAACAAGCTTGCAGAAGACAATAAACTTGCTGTTGAATCGCTTGCAAAACTAGAGACCATACTGCGTCAGCGCGGACTTAATCCCAAGATTATCACTGGCCATACAGGTTGGACAGATGACATCAACTTTGCCTTTGCTCACACTGACGAAGTTTGCAACGTCAATAAACCTGTCAAAGTTCATGACCCCAAGGCTCCGTACGACGCATATGATGAGCGCGATGATATTCGTGAAAGTGCAGTTAGCACGCCGCTTCTGCCCTGTAATAGGTAATGCTGAAGCAACGGAAACATACGATAATCGCATGTCAGGACTCTGTCAGAAATGGCAGAGTCTTTTTGTGCCATTAGAAAGAAGTTAAAGTTTTTAGAATTTCTCGTTGACATATTCCACAAGTAGAATTACTATCTTAGTAAGATATTCAACAAGTGGAATATAAGGAGATGAGAGATTTGCTTAAGCAGGGAATTCTTGGTCTCTTGAATTATGGGGATATGTCCGGTTACGAGATTAAAACCATCTTTCAACAGTCGCTTAATTACTTCTGGACCGCTCAGACAAGTCAGATTTATAGAGAACTGCAGGCGCTTGAAAAAGATGGCTGGGTCACCGCAACGCTGGTTGCCCAGAAAGGAAAGCCGGACAAGAAGGTTTTCTCGATAACTGAAGCCGGTAAAGAGGAGTTGAACAGGTGGCTGAGGGAAGACTCTCAGGCCTCGGTGCTGCGCATTCCACTTTTGATGCAGACGTTCTTTAGGGGCGAGTGCTCCTACGAGGAAAACCTTGCGTTCTTTAAACGAATCGCAGATAACGCCTCGTCATTTCCTGGTGGAAGCGAGCTAGCAACAGGCGCAGTAGCCGCTTATGCAGCGCAAATGGGTGACCCAGAAAAGGCGTTGTTCTGGAAATTTACTATCGAGTACGGCAAGATGCACGAAGAAATGCTTAGAGCATGGAGCGAGAAGTGCATGAAGGAGTTGGAGGCGCAGCATGAACATTCTGCTGATTAACGGCAGCCCCAAGGGCAAAGCCAGCAATTCTCTGCGTCTTGCAAAGAGCTTTATCGAGGGCATCTCCGAGCAGCGCGCCAATGAAGACGTAACCGTTGAGCAGCTCAACGTTGCCACCATGGACATCAAGCCTTGCAAGGGATGCTTCCACTGCTGGAAGAACACGCCCGGTAAGTGCATTATGTCAGACGACGAAGAAACGGTCATTCAGAAGCAGCTTTGGGCCGATCTGGTTATTTGGAGCTTCCCGCTCTACTACTTCAACGTGCCTGGACTGCTGAAGAACCTTATTGATCGCCAGCTCCCCATGAGCCTGCCCTTTATGAGCGACGCAAAGAGGGGATACGGAAGTGGCGCGCACGAGTCTCGCTACGACATGACGGGCAAGAAGCATGTCCTAATTTCTACCTGCGGATTCTATTCGTCAGAGGGTAATTACGACAGCGTTACCAAGATGTTTGACCACATTCTGGGCCAAGGCAACTACGAAAACATTTTCTGCGGCCAGGGCGAGCTTTTCCGCGTAAAGGAGCTTTCTGCACGCACCGACCAGTACCTTGCGCTTGTTAAAAAGGCTGGCACAGAGTATGCGCAGGGCGGCATTTCTAACCAGACACGGGCCGAGCTCAAAGTTTTGCTGTATCCAAAAGAGATGTTTGAGCAGATGGCGGATGCAAGCTGGGGAATTTCTCGCGATACAAGCGCTCAGAGCAGCACAAACGCTGGCGAGAAACCCGTTGAGCAGCTGCCGTTTGACCATATCTTCACCTCCCAGATGGCGGCTTTGTACGACAAAACGGCTTACGACGGCAAAGATCGTGTTCTTGAGATGAACTACACCGATCTTGGACGTAGCTACCAGATTCTGCTGGGCAAAGACGGTAGCAGGGTCTTTACTGACGGTAGCCTCGCTACCACCACAAAGCTCAACACTCCGTTTGAGGTCTGGCAATCCATTTCTAGGGGAGAAATTAGCGGACCAGAGGCGCTGGGTAAGCACCTGTATACCGTTGAGGGCGATTTTTCCTTCATGATTGATTGGGACAAGTATTTTGGTCCTACGCCTGGTAGTTCAACTGAAGCTGCGCAGGACGCGTCGGCTAAAGAAGCCGGCAACGCACAGAAAAATCCGCAGATGATTACGATGCTGCTTCCTTGGATTACCTTCTGGACAGCAACATCGTTTGACTCCCAGGTTGGCGCCATGATTACGCTGCTTGTTACTGCCTTGATGCCGCTTATTATGAGGAACTTTAAGTTCACCATCTGGGACAGAATCTCATTTGCCCTGGTCGGAGCATTGTCTGCGGGCGTTTTTATGAGCGGAAATGGCGACAGTAACCTGATTGTCAATTTGGGCTATCTGGCTTTTGGCCTTATGTGGTTGGCTTCGTGCCTGACCAAAGAACCTCTCTGCGCTGCTTACGTTAAGTACAGCTACGGTGGAGATAGTGCTTACAACAATCCGCTGTTCATGAAGACAAACTATATTTTGGCTGCTTGTTGGGGTGCTATGTACGTTTTAACTGCCATCTGGAGTTGGTTTGCAGTTCACAATGGAGTGGGCGGAATTTTGGTTATCGTGAACAACCTGGTTCCTATTGGAATGGGCTTGTTTACCGCGTGGTTCCAGAAATGGTACCCAGCTAAGATGGCAAGTGGAAAGTAAGCAGCTCAATCCATTACAAAACACCTACGTGTCAAAAGAGAGCCAGTACGCTGGCTCTCTTTTTGGGTTTCTCGCCATTTTGCTTTACCATAGCAACATAAGGAGATGATGCGACATGAATAAAGCGGCTCAAATTATTAAGAACCTTTCACAGGGCTTTCTAATCTCGGGTATTTTAAGCGCTCTCATGGGTGCATACTACCTGTTTGCTAAGGCTGGACTTCCTCTGCAAGATCCTCCGCTAGCGCTTAAAATTCAATATGAAATTAACTTTGGCGTTGGCGAGAAAATGCTTATGTTGGGCTTAACCTGCCTGTTTATCGGCTGCATTGGCTATACCGTTGCGTGGATTTGCTCCAAGACAGAGAAAGTTCAAGAGCCAAGTAAGTATCAGGCGGGCAGACCTTCTCGCCCTAACGAGGCAAACTGAGGCACGATAGGCTGAATTCATGTTCATCCGCAGCAGATGCGGTACAAACACAAAAATTTGAACTATTTTTAAAATAGTATTGTCCATACAAACTATACTATTCATCAGCGAAATTCACTTTTTATGTGAATACTGATTTCTCTTAAGTTTTTACTATCAATTTGTAAGAAAATGTAGCTGTAATATGCATATCTTTTTGAGGGGCCATCATGAAAAAGGGTTTTCTTAAGAGAATCTCAGTCTTTCTCACCATGGTTGTGGCATGCTTGTTTATGTCTATTAATACAGCTCAGGCACTTGATCGCCAGAAAGACGATAGTGATCTTACCCAGATCAACATTTACCAGTTCACGCTGACCAGGGACAACATGACCGTTCTCTCGCAGGGAGCTGGCGTTAAGCGCATAGAGATTCCTGCTTCTGATACAGGCAATCTTCCTTCAACCGCTTTTGTTGTTCAGCCAACTAAAGACGGTTCCAACCAGCAGTATGCTCAGCCTCTCTCGCTGAAGTTCTCTAATGCTGGCACTGTTGACGGCAAGTCCGTTGACGTTTATGTCACCATTAACTCGCTGGACCTTACCCTTAAGAATGCCAACGCAGATTACAACAATCCAAATAAGACTGATGTTGCATTTCTGACTGTTGATGAGAACTGGGGAACTAAGTCCTTCCAGATCATGGACTACATTGATGTAAATCACCCCAGCTACACCGCTGATATGTTTAGGTCCTATGCAATCAGCGCAAACGTGACTGTAGAGCTGAAGTACACCGATGGCACCCCTTGTGACCTCAAGCTTGTCATGCAGCCAAGCGATATTGACGTTGTCGGTGATACTGGTGCAAACGAGACCTTCTCGCTCATTAACGCCAATAGCACCATCGATAGCATTGTTATGAACAACAGGAACATTCTTGTTGAGAGCACAAGCGGCAACAATATTACCTGGAATCCTGTTCGTGGTACCTCTGGTCCCGATCAGGAGAAGAACCTTGCAGGTTTTGCTGTTAAGTCCAAGTCAAACAGCATGACATTTGAGTCGACAAGTGCAGCTACCAGCGGCAGTCTTTTTGGCGTATACACTGAGGCAATTACTCCAGCTCCTGTAAAGGCAGTTGATCCAGAGCAGGCTCCTGCTAAGGCCGGAGAAACCATCACCTATACCGGCACCTTTACTCTGCCAAGGCAGGGCATTGATACCATCGGCAAGATTAAGTCGATGAGCATGGTTGACACCTTTGACGAGCGTCTTGTTTTCCAGAGCCTCACCGTAAGCTTTGACGGCCAGACCCTCACTGAGGGCACTGACTATACCGTTGCTGTTGATGGCCAGAAGGTTACGGTCAACATCAAGGATCACCTGCTCACCAAGGCAAATGGCGGCAAGAAGTTTGTTATTACCTACAAGACTGTTACCAACAGCAAGGTAGAAACTGATGGCTCTAACATTGATAACGAACTTACACAGGTTGTCGACGGAAACGTTGCTCACTCCAATAAGGTAACCACTGAGCTTCTGTACGAGAAGACCCACGAGTTTGTAAGTGGCACTCCTAACAGGGAGCTTCCTCAGGAGGTCCTGGACCTGCTTCCTGGCAAGCAGACTAGAATTCCTAACGGAACCACTGTTACCCCTGATCAGCCTCTTGGTGGTGTTACTCGCGTAGAAACCCCAGATGGAACGTGGGTGTTTATCGGTTACGATCACGATTCCGAGGTCATTGACCATAAAAACGCTCACTTCATTGGCGTTTGGGTAGTTCTGCCTCAGCCAAAGAAGGATGTCCTGGACGGTCAGGGTAACTCCATCGATGGCAACAAGGTAACTGCTGGTCAGGTGCTTACGTACTCCGTAACTTACACCAATACCACCAACACTGCTCGCGATGTCACCATCACCGATGTCATTCCAGAGCACACAACTTACGTTGATGGCTCTGCTGATAATGGCGGTACCTACGACCCAGCTACGCGCACCGTAACCTGGACACAAAACGTTGCTTCGGGCGACACACTCACCGTTACCTTTCAGGTCAAGGTCAACAAGGGCGAGAAGGACGTTACGGTGGTAAACACCGCCCACGTCAGCGATGGTCTTATCGACACAGATACCAATACCACCACCAACCCTGTTGTCCCTAAGCCTCGTAAGTCTCGCACTCCTTACACCGGCGACGATGCATTGCAGAACACACTGATGTTTGCTATTGCAGGCGGTGCAGCAGTTCTCTTTGCATTGGGCACACTCAAGCTTCATGCAGCTAGAAGCTAAGCTGCTACTCGGTTGACGCCCGCAGGCATGGCGCGCGGAAGCCACAGATTTAGCACGCAGTAACTTCAAGCCGCTCTCATTTGAACTGCCTCCCATTTCTTGGACATAAGAAATGGGAGGCTTTTTATGCGTAT
>CAUUGK010000027.1:0-15616 GCA_963544765.1 uncultured Atopobiaceae bacterium | reverse complement strand
TCGGTATTCGGTATTCGGTATTCGGTATTCGGTATTCGGTATTCGGTATTCGGTAAATGGTAACCAAAATCAAGAAAAAACCAGCTCCCTGCACACACGGGAAGCTGGTCATCTTACTAGTAGCAATTTGCCTCGTCGTCTTACGATTCCTTTGGCTGCGTCGAGTCGCCCTCGGCGTTAGCGTCAGAAGGAGTGGAGCTTGGCATACCAAGCAGACGCTGCATTACCATCTCTGGGCTGGTCTCGCTATAACGAACAAGCGAGGTGATGCGTTCGCGCATGTGGTACTCGTGGAGCTCATCCTCAAGCACGCGAATGCGTTCACGCAACTCATCGATAAGATCGTCCTTCTCGAGAGCTCGTTCACGCATGTCCAAAATGCGCACAACACCGGCAAGATTGATGCCCTCGTCCGTCAGCTTTGAGACAAGATTAAGACGGTCAATGTCCGCGCGAGAATACAGGCGCGTGTTGCCCCTGGAACGGCCGGGGTTAATCAGGCCCTTCTGCTCGTACACGCGCAGCGTCTGCGGATGCATGCCTGTGAGCTCGGCCGCAACGCTAATCATGTAGAGCGGCTTGTTACGACCGTCATCCTTCTTTCGAGCCATTACCGCTCCTCTCGGTAGCTGCGCTCGTCAGCGTCAAGCAGCGCTTGAAGAGCGTCTCGCTCCTTCTTGGAAAGTTTTGTTGGAACTTTAACGTCCACCGAAACATACAGCGCGCCGCGAGTTGCAGGATCCTTTACGCGAGGAGCACCCAAGTTCTTGAACCTGAACGTTTTTCCACTCTGTGTACCTGCGGGAACCTTGAGTCGCACCGTAGTTCCGTCAGGCGTTGGCACGTCAACCGAGGTGCCCAAAGCTGCCTCATAGATGCTTATTGGCAGCTTCATGCGCACGTCAGCGCCGTCTCGCGAGAAGACCGGGTGAGCTGCAACATTGATGGTAACCACAAGGTTGCCTCGTAGACCGCCGTTAACGCCGTACTCGCCGTGCTTCTTGTAGCGCAGCTTCATGCCATCGTAAGCACCAGCTGGTACCTTGATGGTCAGCGACTGCTCCTCACCAGTTGAAGGCACACGATACGTTGCCTTGCGAGAAGTTCCCTTAAATGCCTCGTCAAACGATACGTTTACAGACATAGTCAGGTCACTGCCTGCAACGGGACGGTTTGCTCGCCCGCCGAAGATGTCGGCAAAGTCAAAACCGCCAGCTCCCGCACCTGCGCCGCCGCCAAATCCGCTAAAGAAATCGGCAAAGTTGGCGCCGTTTACGTTGGTGGTATACGTGTAACCACCCTGGCGACCACCAAATCCACCTCCAGGAATACCGCCAAATGTAAGCATCTGGTCATATTCCTGACGCTTTTTATCGTCAGAGAGTGTGTTGTACGCTTCCGAGATCTCTTTAAACTTGGCTTCATCGCCGCCCCTATCAGGGTGGTATTTAGCCGCAAGTTTTCTAAACGCTTTTTGAATATCAGACTTCGAGGCGTCGCGCTTCACGCCAAGAACGTCATAAAAAGTCTTACTACCTGCCATTCAGCACGGCCCCCTCTCTAAACTACCTTGTTTACTCAGCTGCACCGTTGGCAGCTGTGTTGTCTGCAGATGTATTGTCTGAAGCCTCAGTGCCATCTGCAGCTTCTGTACCATCTGCAGCTTCTGGCTCTGCTGAGCGCTTTGGACCGCCGTGAGTAACAACAACCATCGCACTACGAATATCCTTGCCGCCCATGCGATAGCCCTTTTGATACACCTGAGCAACGGTCTCATCATATGTCTCGGCGTCTTCAATCTGGCTCACCGCCTGATGAGAGAGAGGGTCAAAGGCTTCACCAACAGGATTGACTACCTCAACACCCTCCTTGTTAAGAACACCCACAAGCTTCTTACACACCGCAGAGACACCCTCAACAAACTGCTGAGCTGCAGGATCGGTCAAGCCATCTGCGTGCTCAATTGCGCGTTCCAGGTCATCAATGACAGGAAGAAGATCAACTACCAGCTTCTCTGTTGCGCGCTGGCGCTCATCAAGACGCTCCTGAGCGGTACGACGACGGTAATTATCCCAGTCAGCCTGCAGGCGCAAGAAGCGATCATTTGCCTCAGCTGCCTGCTGCTTTGCTGTCTCAATCTGATCGGAGACCGAGTCAAGCTCGTTCTGCAGGCGGTCACGCTCTTGAGCTGCGCGCTCTGCGTCGGCAGCAATCTCTGCCTCTGCCGTCTCTTCTCCGCGACGAATTGCCTCTGCAATCATCTCTTCTTCAGTCATCGGACGGCCTGCGCCAGCTGCACCGTTAGCAGCGGACTTATTACCATCAAGCGTTTGACTTGCGGAATCATCCCCAACAACACCAACGGCACCTACGGTTTTCTCACCGTTATTCTCGTTATCAAAGGAAGTGTCAACCTTGTTCTGATCTGCTGTTGCCACTGCCATCACCTCCCTATGTGTAGAAGGCGGCTAAACGTTTCCGCCAGCCGCCTCCGAGTCACATCACATTGTCTACCAGCTACTGCACCAAGTTACCAAGCGCATATGCCGAGAAACTCAGATTAGTTCTGGTTCTTATCGTCGTCGACAACCTCGTAGTCTGCATCAACAACATCTGGCTCAGAAGGATTGCTTGCTGCGCCGTTGTTGCCAGCGGTCTGAGCCTGAGCATCTGCGTAAACAATCTCTGCAAGCTTCTGGCCAACCTCGGTGAGCTTCTCGCCAGCTTTCTTGATTGCCTCAATGTCGGAGCCATCAAGTGCGGTCTTTGCCTCAGCAACAGCCTCTTCAACAGCCTTCTTCTGATCCTCAGGGACCTTATCGCCAAGGTCTTTGACGGTCTGCTCGGTGCTGTATGCCAGGGAGTCTACCTGGTTGCGGACCTCAATCTCGTCCTTGCGCTTCTTGTCTTCCTCGGCGTGGGACTCTGCGTCCTTGACCATGCGGTCAACTTCCTCGTCGGACAGAGCGGTGGAACCAGAAATGGTGATCTCCTGGGACTTGTCAGTTGCCTTGTCCTTAGCGGTGACCTTCAGGATACCGTTTGCGTCGATGTCAAAGGTAACCTCAATCTGAGGAATACCGCGCTGAGCAGCAGGGATGCCAGTAAGGTTGAACTTACCAAGGCTCTTGTTGTCAGAAGCCATCTCGCGCTCGCCCTGGAGGACGTGAATCTCAACAGAGGTCTGGTTATCAGCTGCGGTGGAGTAAACCTTTGTGCTGGAGGTTGGGATGGTGGTGTTGCGGTCAATAACCTTGTCAACAACGCCACCAAGGGTCTCAACACCCAGGGACAGAGGAGTTACGTCCAGCAGCAGGATGCCGGAGACATCGCCGGTAAGAACGCCGCCCTGAACAGCTGCACCATCTGCAACAACCTCGTCTGGGTTAACGGACATGTTAGGCTGCTTGCCGGTCATGCTCTTGACCAGGTCCTGAACAGCTGGCATACGAGTAGAACCGCCAACCAGAATGACCTCGCTAACATCGGAGAGCTGGAGGCCTGCGTCCTGGAGTGCCTTGGTCACAGGAGCCTTGCAGCGGTCGAGAAGATCGCGGGTGATGCGCTCAAACTCTGCACGAGTCAGAGTGTAGTCAAGGTGCTTAGGACCAGATGCGTCTGCAGTGATAAATGGCAGGTTAACCTGTGCCTGCTGAGCGCTGGAGAGCTCCTTCTTGGCGTTCTCTGCAGCCTCCTTGAGGCGCTGAAGTGCCATTGGATCCTTGCGAAGGTCAATGCCGTTATCGGAGTTGAACTTGTCTGCAAGCCAGTCAATAACACGCTGATCCCAGTCGTCACCGCCCAGGTGGTTATCGCCGTTGGTTGCAAGAACCTCAACAACGCCGTCTGCAAGATCAAGCAGGGAGACGTCAAAGGTACCGCCACCGAGGTCGAAGACAAGAACCTTGTGGTCCTGGTCCTTCTTGTCCAGGCCGTAAGCAAGAGCTGCTGCGGTTGGCTCGTTAACGATACGCTGAACGTTGAGGCCAGCAATCTTACCTGCGTCCTTAGTTGCCTGACGCTGTGCGTCGTTGAAGTATGCAGGGACGGTAATAACAGCGTCGGTTACAGGCTCGCCGAGGTACTTCTCGGCGTCTGCCTTCATCTTTGCAAGCGTCATAGCGCTGATCTGCTCTGGGGTGTAGTCAACGCCCTCAATCTCGACAACTGCGCGGCCGTCGGTGCCAGCCTTAACCTTGTAAGGAACAGTCTTAATCTCAGACTGGACCTCATCAAACTTGCGGCCCATGAAACGCTTGATGGAGAAGACAGTGTTTACAGGGTTGGTAACAGCCTGGTTCTTTGCTGCCTTACCAACAATGCGGTCACCGTCAGCGCGGAAGCCGACGACGGAAGGAGTTGTGCGGTCTCCCTCTGCGTTTACGATAATAGTTGGCTCTCCACCCTCAAGGACAGCCATAGCTGAGTTTGTAGTACCCAGGTCAATTCCAAGAATCTTACCCATTGTGAATCATCCTTTCCTCTGTATGTGTTCCGTTTGGCGAGAAACCCCACAGGTAGATGACCTGAAAAGGGGCACAAGCTAACCGCAAACACATACTGTGTTTCTGCTTTACGATTTTGCTTATACCCCTATGTCTGACTTATATACATAATCTAAGTCAGTTTGTAGTAGATTTTTTACCGACGATTTGTAACCGCTGGTGAATATTCAAATAATGAAAACTGAGCAGTATAATCAAAAATATATGACAAGAACAAATTTGTTCGCTGGGAAAGGAATGATTATGGCCGATAAGCATCCTAATCCAATCACTGAAAATCTGTTTACTGAAAAACGATCTAAAAAAAATGACAACGATGGCTTTGCCGCGACACCAACACATAAAGTCGTTGCATTAACCCCTTTTGAAGAGGATTACTCTGCCTATATTTCTACTTCTGTAGTTAGAGCATTACAAAATAAAACTCAAGTGTTCACGGAGGATTCTTCAGATTTTACAAGAACTCGTCTAACGCATTCACTAGAAGTCTCATCAATTGGCATAAGAATTGCAAAATCTTTATGTGCAGACGGATCTCCTCATTTCAATGACATACCAGAAAAAGACCGCAAAATCATTAAAGAGCACAAAAATGACATTTCTTCTATTCTCTCTACCGCCGGTCTCTTACATGATATTGGAAACCCACCATTTGGACATGCTGGTGAAGAAGTCTTAAGGGCATGGATTGCAGATTGGCTTGATAAAAATAAAACATTAATTACCAATAAGGATCTAATAAATGATTTAAGAAATGTCGAAGGCAATGCACAAACAATAAGGTACCTCTTATCGGAAGCTTCTCCGATAGAAAGTGAAATTAACCCAACGTATGCTGTGGTTAGTACCTTGATGAAATATACTATCTGTGCCAGCAAATTTAAAAACGAATCAAAAGAAAAACCTGAAGTAGAAATTCATAAGCCAGGTTTTTATCATTCTGAAGAAGATGCAATTGATACGATTGTTAAAAAAATTGGCCTACCTGATGGTGAAGATGATATTCCTTTAAGAAATCCCCTTGCGTTCCTTCTCGAAGCTGCAGATGATATCGCTTATGCTACAGCTGATTTTGAGGATGCACTATATAAAGAGATGATTTCAACAAAAGACCTAAAAAATAGAGCAAAAATTCAAGCTTCTGTTAAGGAACATATAAAACCTGGACAACAAGCAACGCAATTTGAATATTTAAATTTTAAAGAACTAATTGACAAACTAGAATCTTGTTTAACTAAAGACGAACGCCTTAATGTCACACATTCCTGGATTGAAGAAATGAGAAAGCGTCTAATTTATGTTGCTGTCTATGAATTTAATACAAATTATTCAAAAATTTTAGGAGGAAAATTTCATGATGAGTTGTTGCTAGCTCCTGATTCATTTCTAAATTATTTTTTACTTATGCTTAAAGAATGTGTACACCAATATGTTCATAATAGTAAGTTAATAAAAAATCAGAAAAATATTGCAGAAAACTCTTTATATCCAATTTTAAATTACCTGACTAGCTTTATTGTAAATGATACTCTCAATAGAATTGAAAGCCTCAATCAATGCCCATTAATACCCAAACACTTGAAATCACAACTCGAAAAAGTCGACAATGATCAGTCAGAACAAACAATCTACAATAAGATGAGAATTGTACTTGATTTTGTTTGTTTACTAACTGACTCTTCAGCAATTACTTTAGGCAATGTAATAAAAAATTATTATTAATAAAAATACCGACCTCCTAATCGTTAGATTTTGGTCTAACTTTTGGAGGTCGGTATAGAGGAGTTCCTGAATCAGTCCTTGGTATCCTAGCTCTTTATTAAATTCGTCAAAGTTCTGGGACGCAGTTTATTTTTTTGTCAGTATTTCTTTTATTGCTCCAGACTTCTGGCTCCTAAAGCTAACGCACCCAATATACCCTGATTACCCTCGCATCCGCCTTCAACGACATATTCTTTAATATCTTGAATTTCAGGAGTCGAAATATAACCGTTCAATATTTCAAGCAACTTTTTCTGAATTAAAGGGAAAAGTTGCTTTTGATTCATTACTCCCCCACCAAGAATTATTCTCTGCGGGGAGTAAGTAAGCACATAAATTGCTAACGCTTTAGCAAGATATGATGACTCAAGCTCCCACACTTCATCTTTTTCTATTAATTCGTTAGCCGGAAGTCCCCATCTTTTCTGAATTGCAGGTCCAGAGGCTAAGCCTTCAAGACATGAATCGTGATATGGACAAACAGACTCTAACTTATCATTTGCTTCTTTTTCGATAGGAATGTGCCCCGATTCAGGATGCAACATACCGTGGAGTAATTTTCCATTTACAAGAACACCTGCACCTATACCAGTTCCAACTGTAAGATAAACTACGTCGTCTAATCCTTTTGCTGCGCCATAGGTTGCTTCTCCTAAACACGCAGCATTTACATCAGTATCAAAACCAACTGGAACATGGAGCCCATCAATTAAAGATTGGAGAAAATCAAATCCAACCCAACCAGGTTTTGGCGTATCGAGGATTTTTCCATAAGACGGAAGATTCGGGTTAACTCCAGTGGGACCAAAAGCTCCTACACCCAGCGCAGAAATTTTTCTTTCCTGGAACCATTTAATAATTTTAGGAAGCACTATTTTTGGTTCTTCAGTTGGAAAAACTTCTCTCTCAATAATTTCTCCTTTAACACTTCCAACTGCTAAGACCATTTTTGTTCCACCGGCTTCGATGGCTCCTATTCTTAACTGATCAGACATATGAACTCCATTTGTGAAATAGCTAGACTAATTGGCTATAAAAGAATGGCGAGAAGTCGATCTTCTCGCCATTCTTGACCATTTAGTAAAGCAAACTACTCGAAATCACATCTCCACTGTGGAATATTCTCTTCACGATAAAGTGCGGCCTTGCCTGCGCTATCAAAGAGCTCCATTTTCTGCTTAACGACTTCCTTGGCAGCATCAATACATTCTGGGAAAATATTGTTTGGATCCCATCCAGAATTCTCCTTAGATAGGATTTCCCTTGCCTTGGAGAAAAATGCGCTTTTATAATCAGAAGAAATGTTCACCTTCTGAATACCAATACGCACAGCCTCAGCAATTTCTGAATCTGGGTTACCGGAACCTCCATGAAGTACCAAGGGAATATCAATTTTTTCTTTAATTGCTTTAAGAACATCCATTCGAAGTTTAGGAACAACACCCTTGGGATATAGTCCGTGGCAAGTTCCAATTGCAACAGCTAGAGTATCAACACCAGTCTCCTCAACAAACTGCTTTGCATCATCGGGATCTGTATACTTAACTTCTGTAATTCCGCCTTCAATAGTAGTCCCCGTATTGCCTATAGTGCCCAGCTCACCCTCCACTGATACATCCACCATATGGCAATAGCGAACAACTTCTGCAGTCTTTTCAATATTTTCTTCAAAAGGAAGTAGAGAGCCATCAATCATAACGGATGAGAAGCCGACATGAATTGCTCTCATGACTGATTCAATACTATCGCCGTGATCGAGGTGAATAACAAAAGGTACTGGGCTATTAGAAGCTCGAGCAATAACATACTTAAAAAATTCATCTTTACAGTATGCGAGCTCTGTAGGATGAACTGCAATAATTGCTGGAGAATCTGCTTCCTCAGCAGCCTCAATGACTGTCCTTACCAAATTACTCTCAGAAATATTAAACGCACCGACAGCAAAATGATGTTTTTTTGCAACCTCGAGCATCTGAGACATATTGACCAACATGAAAATCTCCTCAATCTAAATTACACTCTTAATCATCAAACAATTCTTATTTATGAGAAGCTCAACGAAGACAGATCTACTTCCTCTTCTTTCTTCTCCTGTACAGCATTAGGGTCAATACGCTTCTTAATAACAACAAGCATAATTGCCGTTACCAGGGTTCCGGCCAGAAGAGCTGCGACTGCAACGAGCGGCTTACTCATTGCCGGAATAACAAAAATACCACCTGAAGGAACAGGGCTACCATTGCCGAATGCAAAACTAATTGCTCCACATACGCCACATCCTGTAGCTGTACAAATAACGGTCCTTACAAGATCATTCATCGCGATTGGAATGACGCCTTCAGAAATCATGCATGCGCCCATTGGGAATGCAATTTTAATTGCCTCAATCTCTTCTCCGGTAAAGATTGGCTTCTTAATAAAGTGGGCAATGACCGCTGCAAGAGAAACTCCAAATGGAGGAACCATAGCAGCAAGGACCTTGATACCCTCTGGACCTGTAATTCCCTGAGCCAGGAGACCATCACAAATAAGGTTTGGAACCTTTGAAATAGCTCCGCCGTAATCAAGGCAGCCAATGAAACCGATGATGAATCCATAAAGAACCTTGGACGACTGATCAAGACCGGTAATAAAGTTCTCTAATGCCTTAGTCACAAAGGTAATTGGTCCACCAAGAACGAAGAACATCAGAAGAGCACCAATAATTGCTGTAACCGTCGGAATAATCATCATAGGCATAAGAGCCTCGGCCCACTTTGGAACCTTTAAATAGGTTTCAAGCAGAAGCGCGATATAGCCAGCCACAATACCGCCAACCATACCTCCAAGGAAGCCTGCGCCCAAGAAAGAAGCAATCTGTCCCATAAGGAAGCCTGGTGCAAGACCTGGTCTATCTGCAATTGAATAAGCAATATAACCCGCAATAAAAGATGGAATGAGACCCATACCAAATACGCCTACAGTTGTAAGTGCATCTGGAACCGTCATTCCTTCAAGCTTGGTTACATTTTGTCCGCCACAAAGATTTCCAATAGCAATTAACAGACCTGCTGCAACAACTAGTGGCAATAGGTACCCAATTGCAGTTAGAACTGATTGGCGAATACTTACTTTCTTTAACTTAGCCATGCTAACCTCCAAAATCTTACTGACTGACCTTCTGAAGCTCTTCTTGGACCTTAAGCAGTACTTGCTTAGGGGCCTTTATTGCAATTCCAGTTGGAATTTCCATGACCTTTTTGTCAGTGAATCTATCCCGACCTTCAATGTGCACATCAATGGCAAGGATTACAGCATCAGCCGCTTCAACATCCTCAGGAGCAAGCTGGTTTTCAACACCAATAGTTCCCTGTGTTTCAAGCTTAAGATCAAAACCAAGTTCTTCCGCAGCTTTCAAAAGTCCTTCTTTGGCCATGTATGTATGAGCGATGCCGCTACAACATGCACACACTCCAACCAACTTCATAAGACCCTCCCCTATAAATTTTCTTTGATGCAAACCGATATTTCACATTCTATTGAAATGATGAAAACTTGTTTCATGTTTTCATCAGAATGCGGTAAACGGCGTCAATTAGTCGGCGAGCGTAAATATTTTTCTTTTAAGTTATCTCTTTATCAGATAATTAATACAGTCGTACACCGGGCGTATTTTTATCTTCAATAAGTGATTTTCTTTCAACTTTTGCCTGGATAAGACCAGTTTTACTTTGCGCTAGGACCAGTGCAAAGATGGATTCCATTACAAAATCCTGCGCAACGTGCGATGGAAATTGCGTTCCAGATAAAACTTGATCTCTTGAAATTGTATTAATTACTAAGTCACAGCGTGAAGCAAGTACAGCCTCTGGATTGGCCGTCACCATGATTATTGGTGTTCCGCTATCCTCTGCATTGTCGACTATAGTCTCAAGCCTTTTTGAATAGCCTGATGTTGATAGCAAGATCATTAGGTCATTTCGCTTAAGTGAAATTGATGACAACACCATAGACTCTGTTGTCGAGGGACAATTAGCTCTTACTCCAATTTGACCCAATTTAAATGCAGCGTTCGAGCATACCGGTATTGAATTGCCAACCGCAGCAAATAAAACAGTGTCCGATGTCGTGATAAGACCAACAGCTCTACTTAATATCTCGGAAGTAAGCTGCGATGCAGTCCCTTTAAGCTCTTGAATTCGATTAGATAGAATTAGCTCAATTGACCCAGGAATATTATCAAATGAAATTACAGATTGTTCGGTATTTTGTATTTCATCTCTAACGTCATCCCTAGCTAAAGCTAAGCGTAAGTCTGCAAAGGTATCGAATCCAATATGCCTTACAAACCTAGAGACTGTTGCTCCGGAGGTGTTACTTTGCTGTGCAATATCGCGAACAGATAGCTGAGCAATATCGGAAGCATTTTTCAAAATAAAATCTGCTATTCGTTGCTCTGCATCAGATAGCTGGGAATACCAACTTAGAATTGTATCGACCACACCTGCTTTGCTATTCATGTTCGCTCCATCTAATGGAATAACAGTTTCTCTCAGCAAACCATTATGAAACGGATTTTCACTTTCTTTACGACATAAGTGGCTTTTTCGGTGAGTGTCATGAAAAAATCGTAATTAAAATCATTCCTATTACTATTCTTTATCAAGCAATGTATCCCTGCCGTAAGCCTCTTGCCATGCGGCAGAGAACTCATCGACAGCAATCTTTGTGCCAGGATGATCCATCATTGTGTAGACAATATCAGGTGGAAGAGTAACTGCATCGATACCTGCAGAAATAAGCGCATGAACCTGCTCAGTATTCTTAAACGACGCAGCAAGGATCTTAGAATTCAGCTCGTGGGTTTCAAGCATCTGCATAAGATCAAAAACCTGACCGATGCCGTCGCCGTAGTTGCACATACGGTTGACATAGGGAGCCAGGTAATCTGCGCCATTCATGGCTGCAAGGAATGCCTCGTCCGCAGAATAAATTGCCGTTGCAAGAACACTAAGACCCTCGGACTTGAGCTGTTTAATTGCTTTGTATCCGTTGCGGGTAACAGGAATCTTCACATAGGTATTCTCGGGACGCAGACCACATATATAACGAGCCTCTTCCAACATCTTCTGATAGTCAGTTGAAACAACCTGCACAAAGAACTTCTGCTCAGGAAGCAAATAATCTACGAACTCCTTAATTACCTGCTCAGGTTGCTTCCCACTTCTAGTGATAATTGCGGGGTTGGTGGTAACTCCATCAATAGTCAAAAGCTCGTCAAGCTGCTTAACTGCCTCAAGATCAGCTGTATCTAGAATAAACTCCATACGTAACTCCCCTTCATCACTAGGGCATCTATGTGCTAAGAACTATTCTAGTCATTGTACTTCTCGCCATGAGCTGGTATTTCGCCTTATCTCCAAACGGTAGCACCGGTGAAGTATGTAGAAATTAGTCAAAATCTATTGAATTAACCAGTGGAATTCTGATTGTAAATACAGAGCCCTGAGGGTTGTTTTCAGAGACTGTTATGGAAGCTCCATGCCGCTTCAAGATAGTCTTGACCAGTGAAAGACCAATGCCTGCGCCGCCAAACTCTCTGGATCGTGACTTATTCACCCTGTAGAACGGCTCAAATACAAGTTCTCTTTGCTCAGGAGCTATGCCTACTCCTGTATCGGCAATTATAATCACGCCTTCTTGACCCCTGGTTTCTAGAGTAATGTTGACTGAACCTTCTTCATTGTTATAACGAATGGCATTTTCAACCAGGTTGTAAAGAGCTCGATATAGCAGATTGGTATTTCCTTTAACGATAAAGGTCTGTGCCTCAGATTGCGTTTCAGAATGTGCATCAATCTGCGCGTTAACCTGCACGTTTACCATATTATTTTGAGCAACCGATTTAAGATCATCCACGACCGTTTTAATTACTGAATCAAGAGAAACGTCCTCAGCCTCTCCTAGCTCAGATGTCTCCGCAAATTCCAAAAGGTCAGTGATGATGGAAGATAGGCGGTCAATGTATGTCTCCATCGTAGTTACAAGTTCGTCATATTCATGCTGTTCGCGTTTCTTTTTCTTGAAAACGTCAAGCTTGGTCCGCAGTACCGCAATTGGTGTTCTAAGCTCGTGAGCTGCGCTTGCCGAGAAACGCCTCTGCATTGCAAATGCTTCATCTAGTTGCTCAGTCATCTGATTAAATGACTTAACCAGCTCTTGAATCTCTTCTCCACCGCCCTCAATTTCAATGGAATCAGACAATGTATTTGGGCTAATTTCTTTCATGTGAGCAGAGAGTTGTTGAACTGGCTTGGTATAGTGGCCTATTAAAAAGTAAGCTACACAGCTTCCTGCAACAATCACAACAAGCAAGATGCCCAACGCGTCAAACAAAATAGAGCGTTCGATAGCATCTACATCCAAAACGATAGAAAGAGCTCCCTGATTGATGGCGTTGGCTGCAGCTAGTTCCAGCAGCTCAGAAGTCGAGCGATACACAAGCCAAGTTAAAACAACGCAACAGCACACCAATAAGCCCACCATAAGAAGGGTGAGTTGGGCACGTATCGAGCGCATTGGCTTTGGGATTATTTCACTTATCTTAGTCATCGCTGTCCCTCTTAAAGCAATAACCCTCTCCTACTTTGTTAGAAATTGGGTCATATCCAAGAGCTTCTCGTAACTTTTTTCGTACCGAAAAAATGTGAACACGCACAGAATTGCTGAATAAGTCCACGTTGCTGTCCCATGCATGAGTCATTAGCTCTTCGCTGCTCACAACCGCTCCAACATGTCGCATTAGGTACTCTAAGATTGCAAGCTCTTTCTTTGTGAAATTAACCTGGGAGTCTCTGACAAAAACTTGTCGAGCCGTAGTGTCAAACCGAAGATTTCCCAACGTCAAAGACGCTTCTCCATGCGTATATTCGCGGCGCAAGAGCGTCCTAATACGGGCCTCGAGTTCACCAAACGCAAAGGGTTTTATAAGGTAGTCATCAGCACCCGCATCTAATCCAACAATGCGATCAGACACCGATGAACGCGCAGAAAGAATCAGCACCTTGGTCTCTGAGTGCTCCGCTCGTAGCGTACGCAGCAAATCAAGTCCATCGATACCAGGAAGGTTAAGGTCAAGTAGAATCAGGTCATATTGCTCAAGCTGAGCCATTTCAAGAGCCTGAGTGCCGTTGTCGACAAGATCAACGTAATAACCGTCCAACTCAAGTCCCTCTCCAATAGAGGCAAGAAGCTCTTTTTCATCTTCCACTACAAGGATTTTCAATTCTTCCCTTTCAAATGCAGCTTGATGCTATTTGCAAGTATTAGAGCGCGCCTGGACCAAGCTCAAATGACTCAGTCCAGGCGTACTTCATACAACACTTCAAATGCTAACCGATTGAACCCTACGGCGAGAAGTTCTTCTCGCTATGTGCCGTGAGCGGCATGTAAGCTTCTATAACCTACTTTGACTGAGCGAGAGCCTGGTCAACGCGCTTTTGAAGTTCGCTGCCTTGAAGCTTGCTGGAGCCACCGGTAATTGGATCGCCCACAAGTCTACCGTTCTGGTCAATAACCATAGTAGTTGGGAACGCTGTGAGGCCTTCGATAACGTGACCGCCATCGCTGTGAGGATCAAGAGCGACGTTTCCATAGGTAACACCCTGCTTCTGGAGAATATTCACGGCTTCCTTCTTAGCGTCGTCCGTGTATGCGGCTTCGGCGTTAACGCCCAAGACATTGACACCTTTGTCCTTATAGGTATCAGCAAGTTCTTGAAGCATTGGCATCTCCTGAATGCAGCCAGTACAGCCATTGAACCAGAAGGTCAGAACAGTGACCTTATTCTGTCCAAATACGGTGTTGTCATAGGTAGCGCCAGTAGTGATATCTGTTGCCTTAAAATCTGGGAAGGTATCGCCGTCTTTGAGGTGCAGTTTTGATGCAGCCTCAGGTGGAACTGCAGCAGAATTCTGCTGCTCGGCAGTTGGAGCGGTTGTTGTGCCTGTGTTGCCAGTACCACCAACACTACATCCAACAAGCGCAACTGCCATAAGTAGGCCAGCGACATACGTCAGGGATTTTGTTACAAATTTTTTCATTTCATAGTCCTTTCTGTCTTTTCTACGTACGAAACGTAGCTATACACGTTTTATGACACTTACTTTATTGAGCTTGTCGCCTGCAGATCAGCCAAGTGCTTTGCTGTAGCAACCTTTTCCGACTGCTCAATTTTCTTGTTGATTAACAGGAGTTTTGCATCAATCGCATGAACAGGACATACCTTTATGCACTCTCCGCAGCGAATGCATTCAAGAGCTGCGTTATTCTTCGTAATATCTACGTCCATCTTGCATGTACGCGCACACTTTCCGCAGCTTACACAGGTCTTCTCGTCAACTCGATACTGCAAAATTGAGATGCGATTGAATAGAGAATAAAAAGCTCCGAGCGGGCAAATCCATTTGCAAAAAGGACGATAAAACATAATGCTCAACAGCACGACAGTTGCCAGAATGCTGAACTTCATCGTAAAAAGTGTGCCTAGAGCTGCCTTAATGCTGACATCTGCTAAAGAAAGCGGAATTGCTCCCTCAAGAATTCCCTGTGGACAAACATACTTACAGAAATAAGGCTCTCCCATTCCTACAGCATTTTGAATCAAAGCTGGTAGAGCCCAGACAAGCACAATTAATATGACGTACTTCAAATAGCGCAAGGCTTTGAGCTTTTTAGTACTAAATTTTTTTGGGAATGGAATCTTGTGGAGAAGATCCTGTACCCAGCCAAATGGACATAGAAATCCGCAGACAAACCTACCCAACAAAGTTCCAATAAGAATCAAAATGCCCGTAATGTAATACGAGAAGCTGAATTTAGAAGATCCAACTACTGCCTGAAATGCTCCAATGGGGCAAGCGCCCGTAGCTGCTGGGCATGAATAGCAGTTAAGTCCAGGGACACAGACTGACTTTGCAGGGCCAGTATAGATAGTTCCCTTAGCAAAATTTGTTAGGTGAGGGTTGGTTAGAAAGGTTGCGCATGCCTGCACGAAACCTCTTTTAGTGATAAATTCTCGCACTTTCTTTCCAAGAGATTTAATACCTGAGAGCGCTTTCACCGCAGGTCACCTAACCAATGCCTACACACTCAAGGCAAATTCGTACTGCTTTTCCCAATACGACATTAACCTCTCCGCGAGAAGCGCCATAGACTACAAATGCACATCCTAGCAGCAAAAATAGAATGGGCAGAACACGTAGGCGACAGCTCCAACCACAAGTTTGCTTTGATTTCATAGATACTCCCTTCTCCTGGCTCTAGTACAACAGAAGGGGTGTTAAATCGCTGTTAAGCTGATTTAAATTTTC
>CAUUGK010000026.1:0-15683 GCA_963544765.1 uncultured Atopobiaceae bacterium | reverse complement strand
CTACCAAAGCTGCGCTATTTTGTGCGCCAGGCCTAAAAGCCGACGCTAACACGCTACAGAATCATAATCACCCGCATATGAACTACCTCCCATTTCTTATGTCCAAGAAATGGGAGGCAGTTCAAATTTTTATGCAGGTCTATGTATTAACGAATCACAATCCGACTAAGACAGATAAATACAAAAAGACCTATACCTGTATTGACGACTTTTCCACCTAAACCCAAATCTATGTACGCTAAACAGTAAATAAATAGACCCGAGAACAACCAAATAACTAAGCATAAGCATAGGCTTTTAATTATCTTTTGAACTGTCCCATCATTAAGAATGCGATAAGCCTTATCAAAGACACAAGCAACAAAAATGCACATCACAAACGACACTAATGGCACATTACAATAAACATCGTCCCTCGTAATTAAGATCATGGGAAAAGGCAGTCCACAGATTAAACTAAGCAAACAAAAGCCCAGTATTCTAGTGGAATTGAACGCATGATACTGTGGCGCTTTTATTGTATTTTCTGGTGTGCTAACAGAAAAATCTTTATGTTTAAAAAACGTAAAAGAGCTCATCTCTGTACTCCTTCAGTTTATATAAACTATATTTTATCTGATATTAAAAATATTTCTAATATCAACTCAATTTCTCAGATGACATAGCAAAAGCTATTTAGCAGATAATTTCAGCTTGACCTGTCTCATCAGCCACTGGAACACCATAACTACAACAATTGTGACTACAAAGACAAAGACGCCTCGTACAAAAGCGTTACCAAGCAAGCTGTATGGGAATCGGCCAAGTCTCAGTCCTAAGAAGTTAATAACAGGAATCTGGAACAGATAGACTCCTAAAACACCAGCAGATACCGTGCTGATGCATTTCTTGGCACCATCGGAAAGCTCCTGCAGCCTTGGCTCAAGGTTCAGCACAAACAGGAACAAAGATGCGGCCTGTGCTAAGCAGAGGAAGTTTCTAATAGTAATGGGATAGCTCTGATATGTCATTTCTGGAGTCAATGGGGTTCCAAAGTTGTTAGCAATAAGTCCCCAGCCAAACATAGCCGTAGACGAAAGCAAGAAAATTACAGCAAGCACAAGATTGTTTTTAGTAAATTTTGGAAGCTCCTCGTAATACGTCTTAACGTAATATCCCAGCAGATAGTAGAAAAGACCATCGCTGTTAAACGCAGCCCATCTAAACAGCTGATCAAAGTAAACACCACGAACGCCAATGAACTCAAGTAGCGGCAATCCAAAGCTCACAAAGAGCGTAAGCGCCATAACATAGAGCAGGGTTTCTTTCTTTTGAACTACCAAAGAAAGCACAGGTGTCAAAAGATACAGATACAAGATGGTATAGATGAACCAAAGAGTGCTGTTAACGTTATTGGTTAGAAAGCGCTTTACAAAATCGGCAACACCAGCGCTTGCCGCAACTTCTTCGGCGCCCCAAAACTTTGTAGGAAAAAGCACGTACATCAGATACACCGCTAGGCTGCCAAAAATAAGAGCCATCAGTGTCTTTCTAGCACGCTTCATAAAAAATGTCTTTGTGGAGTATTTGCTTCTATACCCAAGCAAATTCATGCCACTCAGCATAAAAAAGATGGGTACCGCGTAAATAAACGCAGCTTGCAGAGCTAAAGAGAAGGCCCATGTTTTAGTGTGCGCAAGAGAAAAAACGTTAAGCGAGGTATGCAGCATCACAACAGCAATACCTGCCAAAATGGTAAGAACATCTGCAAAAACAAAGCGCTTCTTAGTAGCAGTTGCTTTTGAAGAAACTGTAGCTTTTTCCACGGGCTTCTCCCCAAATCAATCAAACTTCCTCTATGCTTAGTATACGAAAAGTACCAGCAGGAATGAGGCATCATGGCAAATGTCGTTGACTATCTACACTGGCGCGGCGATCTGACGTTTGAGAATGACCCTTTTAACAACGTTGATAACCTGATTCTCTCAATCCTTTCATATCTGGGATTTGGCGGCGTCGTGCCTTCTGAACGTAGCGAGAAACGCGTTCTACTTGGTGACGCCTGCGCAAAAATACTGGAAAAACTTAAAGATGACCCGTCTCTTATCACGGGATTTTCTCGCGTTGATGGAACCTTCCTTGAGGCGCTGGTCAATGCTCCCCGCTTTGCCAACATTGAGCTTGGCCGCTATGTAGATCGTATTAATGTCGAGAAAAACCTTCAGTTTGCAGCATTTACCGCCTATCTTCCTACGGGGCAGATGTTTGTTTCTTTTAGAGGAACCGACGGCACCCTGGTTGGCTGGCGAGAAAACCTCAACCTCAGCTTCCAGGTTACATCCGCTGATAAATCAGCGGCCCTATATCTTGAGAAACGTATTCGAGAGCACCTTGCAGAAGGAAACAGTAATACCTGTGCAAACGTTATGGTTGGTGGTCATTCTAAGGGTGGCAACCTTGCAGCATACGCAGCAACAGTCTGCCCTAACGAGCTGCTTGGCTCAATTGATCGCGTCTGGAGCAACGATGGACCTAATATGTGTCCAGAAATTCTCCCCACCACAGCCCACAAGGTGCTTGGAGATAAATACATCAGAATTTTGCCTGAGTTTAGTGTAGTTGGCATGATTTTTGATGATCCTGCTGTACCAAAGCTCATCGTAAAAAGCTCTGAGACAGGCATGATGGCACATGATGGTGTCTCATGGCAGGTCATACGCAATACCTTTGAGTTTGCTGATGACTTCCAGCCTGAATGCAAAAAGATTAACGAGGCATTTAGCAACTGGTATAAAGAACTCCCGCTCTCTGATCGTGAGCACTTTACCAATGAGCTCTTTGACGCCCTCTCGGCAGGCGGAGCAGTCTATTTCAGCGACATTATTAGCTCACCTGCAAACTTACAGCCTGTTGTTGCAGCGCTCACTAAAACAGAAAAGCAAACCAAGGAGGTCTTCTTTGACCTCTTTGGTTCGCTTGTCAATGCATCCGCAACATCTTTAATTGAAAACATTACCGAGTCATCGCAGATCTCTCAGATTACCTCTGCTATCTCGGAAAGTTTTGCCAAGCTTGATAAAGCCCAAAAGGAACTTAGGAAAGGTTCTCCTTCTTCAGACCAGTAAGGCTAATCACAATTGAAGAGACAATTGAGATAACTATTGATCCCAGGATAGCGGTGCCTAAAGAATCAATAGCAACGCCTGCGTGTAGTAAGTTTCTTGAAATGAAGCTTGCCAGCTCAAGCATAAAAGCATTAATAAAGAGCGAGAAAATACCTAGGGTCAGCACATTAATAGGCAATGAAAGCAGTTTAACAATGGGTTTGATACCCGTGTTTACTGCCGCAAGACAAAAAGAAAACAGAATAGGACCTGCCCAAGAACCGCCAACAATGGTCATACCAGGCAAAAAAGTACAGGCCACTAGTGTAGCAACTGTAGTTACAAGCCATGTTGCAACAAATGTCATACTAACCTCTCTTTGAAAAAAGCCCGGCTGATGCCGGGCTTAACGTGCACTTTTATGTAAGTTAAAAACTTACTCGCCAAAGCCGCTATCAACGAGAGCAACGAGAGCATCAAGAGCTGCCTGCTCATCAGCGCCGTCGCATGCAATCTCAATCTTGGTGCCAGTGCCAAGACCAGCAGCAAGAATCATCATGATGGACTTAGCGTTAACTGGAGCGGAGTCCTTGTCAACATTCTTGATGGTGACGTTGCTCTCAAACTTCTTTGCCTCAGAAACAAAGACGGATGCTGGACGAGCGTGAAGACCAGTTGCGTTAATGATAGTAGTCTGCTTTGAAACCATAAGTGGACTCCCTTTCCGGATAACCAAATCTACTCGAGAGTTATTCTCGATTAATCGTTACTATCGTAACAAAACATAACGTATTATATCCAATCTTATTTCCAGAAAGAACCAAATTAGACTATGAATTCCCCAAAAACAGGGTAAAAATAATAAGTCAGAACTCTTGTAGGAGGTTCACCATGGCTGAAAACGATATCCAAAACTCTAAAACCGAGGATTTGGACACAATAGATACACAAGCAGCAACTTCTGATGAGCAGAATGAGTCTGCAGATACACCTGAAGCAAGTAAGTCCCAGGACATTCAAAAGATTGCCAAAGATACAACTCAGGTTGTAGCAAAGGGCGTAAGCAGTGCGTTTGAGAGCGCCACAACTGCTGTTGCAGAAGGTTTCCAGGCTACCAAAGAAGTCCATAACGCTGCCAAAGAGACCAACTCAGCAAAGCACGAGCTTAAGCAGATGCAAGAACACCTTGCTCAAGACAAGCAAGTTCTAGAACACAGAGACTACGTACAGAGCTCATTTGACCAGATTATTGCTGAGCAAGAGAAAATTTTTGCAGAAACCGCTCAGGTCATGAGTGATCAGTCTACGCAAGTGGACCTTCTCACGGTTAAGAAAAACCAGCTTATTCAGAAGCTTGAGCAGCAAAAAGTTGACGACGAGGCAAGGATTAAGCCTTACAAAGAAGTTGCAGCCACAGCAAAAGGTAGGCTTGATGACATCTCAAAGACTATCTCTGAAGCGCAGCGTGGTGTCAAAAACGCCGAGGCTCAGCTTAAAGAAGTTACCGAGAAACGCGATGCTGCTGTAGCGTCTGCAAATAAAGCACTGGAAAACTCCCAGGCAAGACAGCTTTCTCTCAGAGAAGAGCTTGCTGGTCTTAAGACAGACCCTGCCGCTAACCACGATGCAATTGTTCGTATTGAGGAAGACCTTAAGTCAGAGCTTGCTCGTGCAGAGCAGGCCCAAAAGCAAGTTGAGGAACTACAGAACTCTTTCCAGTCTTCACTTGAGATGGCACAAACGCATTACTGGACCCAGGGCAAATCGTTGGAGTCCTCAGAGTCTTCTATTGATGCGGCTCGCAAAGATTATGAGCAGAAACAGCAAGAATATGACGCCGTAGTAGCTGAGGCTAATGCTCGTCAGAGGATTCTGAGCAAAGATATAGAGGATCTTGAAGAGAAAATTAAGACAGCCAAGGAGCTCTTTAACGAAGCGGCAGATAAACATGATGAAGCACAGTCAGTCATTGATGACGCTAAAGAAATTCATGCAACACCAGAAATTACTGAGGAGCTTAGAAAGTCTGTTGACGAGCAGGTAATTAACATCAATACCAAGCAGCTCACCCTTAAAGAGCTTATTACTGGCGAGAAAATCCTTCGAGAGACAACTCGTGGTCAGCGCATTGGCTTCATCATTGTTGTTCTTGGCATGATAGCGATTCTTGCGTCTTTTGTATGGCTGATTTTTAACTGGTAGTTTAGTCTTTGTCTAGACAAATCATCGTATGAAAAAAGTGCTCACAATACTGTGAGCACTTTTTCTACATCTAAACTCTCAAGTTAAACGTAAGGGTCATTTTCACTAAATCACGTTCGCCCAATCAAGCTCACTAAATGATGATCATGGCATCACCAAATGACAAGAAACGGTACTTCTCGTCAATAGCACTTTGATAGGCGTTCATAATCTGCTCGCGTGTTGCAAACGCAGAAACCAGCATCATCAAAGTTGAACGTGGAACGTGGAAGTTGGTCACCATGGTGTCTACCACGTGGAACGTAGAGCCTGGCATCAAATAGAGATTGGTGGTTGCGTTTTCTCGGGCAACCATATCACCTTTATGAGTCACTGCAGCAGAGTCTTCTGCCTCCTCAAAACGACGAGCCACAACAGGAGGCTCACCTGCAGGAATCTGACTATCCCAGGCGCTTTCAAGCGAACGAACACTGGTAGTGCCAATAGCAATAACCTTATGACCAGCTGCTTTAGTGGCCTTTACTGCGTCTACAACTTCTGGAGCTACGTGGTAGCGCTCGGTATGAATAACGTGCTTAGTAGGATCGTCCTCTGTTACCAACCTGAAGGTATCAATACCTACCTCTAGCTCAACAGATGCCCACTGGACGCCCTTTGCTTTGATGGTTTCAATGAGCTCAGGAGTAAAGTGGAGGCCTGCGGTAGGAGCTGCAGCGGAATGCTCATCCTGCATGGCGTAGACCGTCTGGTACTTCTCTGGGTCTCCCTCGTACTGTGTAATATACGGAGGCAGTGGAACGTGGCCCGCCTCATGAATAGCCTCGTCAAGAGTGCGATCTCCCTGTGCTTCAAAACGCACCAGGCGACCTCCCCTGTTGTCGTCAACAAAGTCCACAATGGTACCCGTCAACACAACAGGAGCTGAGTCAGGAGCATGCAAGCCACCTGCACGGTATTCAATTACTGCGCCAGGCTTTAGACGCTTACCAGGATTTACCAGACACTCCCATACACTACCCAAAGCATCAATGTCTTCTCGACGTTTTAAAAGCAGTGTTTCTGAGACGCCGCCCGTATTTTGCTTTTTACCTACAAGACGAGCTGGCATAACGCGCGTCTGGTTAACTACAACCAAATCGCCCGGCTCAAGATACTCCACAATATCGGTGAAGTGCTTGTGCTCTATGCGGCCATTTTCTCTATGCAGCACCAAAAGCCTACAAGAGTCCCTTGGCTCAGCAGGAGCTTGTGCAATACGTTCTTCTGGAAGGTTGTAATCAAAATCGTCAGTTCGCATGACGTGCTGCCTTTCTTGCGTCACGAGCTTCATGACGCTCTATCTGAGCCTCGGCCGCAGAATATCTGCAACCGCAATAATTTTGTCGATACATACCAAGCTCGCGAGACTCTTTTGTAGCCTCAGGATAATACGGACGAAAATCTCTCCACACAGGCGTCAGTCCATGAGCATGCGCAATGGACACCAGCTCATCCTCACACGCATCAAAGAGCTGATAGGGCGAGACAGCCAGTGTTGTAGAAACGTATTCAAACCCGCGCTCAGCCGCCACACGACAACTCTCTGCCAAGCGGATTGCGTAACAAGCACGACAGCGACGGTCACGCTCAAATCCCTGAGGAGCAACAGCACGCTCCCACTGTTCTCGTGGATCTCCCGCCACAATCACCTCAACATGAGCTTCTTCTTGGGCCCACGTAAGTAAGGTCTGAAGACGCCTGTCATGCTCTTCAACAGGCTGAATATTAGGGTTGGTCCAACAGATGGTTGGCTCAAAGCCCTCTTCCCTCAAGTGCTTTAAAGGTTCAAGCGAGCATGGCCCACAGCATGCATGGAGCAAAAGCGGTGTTCCCGGCTCTACTGAAAGAGTCTCAATTGACGGAAGCATGTTTGAAGCCATTAGTTCTTCTCGCCTTGTGCCTTATAACATTTCCAACCTACTATAGCGCAGGCAGCAAGGCATACAAAAATGGTAACAACGCTTGCTTCAATACCGTAGGCGCCACCCGAGATAAACTCAGATGCTGCAGGATACGCTGTTAAGAGCGTGGTAGGAAGAAGTGCGGTGGTGACTGAAATGCCAAGAATAGGACCAGTTACAAAGTTCCAGATAAAGTGCATAGCAATAGTCATGAGCAGATTATCGGTAAGCCAAAACACCAAGCCATAAAGAATGCCCATCAAAAAGACTGAGATTGCTGCGGCAATAGAGATGTTAGGCGTTAATCCATACGTTGCGGTAAAGAGCACTGCTTGAAGAATAAGAGCTACGGGTAGAGAACTTTTAGCAGCAACGCCTGTTTGTAGGTAACCTCTAAACAAAATCTCTTCTGCAGCAGATTCAATTAGTGTGGCAAAAAGTAAAAAGAAAGCAACAAAGATGTTGTATGACGGATTGAAGTTAAAGTTAAAACCCTCAATCAGCATAATGGCACCAAAGGTAAAAAGTACCATCAAGAAGCCAAAAGTTACACCGCGCATAAATCCTGGCCACGCACTTGCCCTAAGACCTAACGATCTGAGATCTCGTTTATTGATGTGAATAACCCAGAACAAAATCAAAGCGCCTGCCAGTATGCTGCCAAGAAGACCCAACACTGCAGGAAGGATGTCATTGGGTGGGAGCTCTCCCATAACCATCAGCGGAATATGGCACACAAACATAAGTAAAAGTGCAAGGTCAGCCACAAGGAAGGGCGTCACCACAGACTTTGGTGGATCCTTTAGAACAAACTCAAGGCTTGTCTTTGGCTTTTTTCTACCCACATACACTCCTTACATAATTTCTACTCACTATAGTATCGAGTTCTGAATCTATTCATGTAGTGAATCAAAAAAGATTAGAATAAGAAGATAATTTGCGTAATCTACTAATTCCAACTGCGAGGTATCCATGGCCGAAAGCTACGACATGAACAACCGCCCTCATTTTCCTAAGCGCGCTGTCATTACCGGTGGTATGCCCTACGGTAATAAGAATCTCCACTTTGGACACATTGCGGGCGTTTTTGTCCCCGCAGACTTCTTTGCTCGTTTCTTAAGAGATCGTATTGGCCAGAAAAATGTTCTGTTTATCTCGGGAACTGACTGCTATGGCTCTCCTATTGCAGAGGGTTATCGCAAAAAGGTTGAAGAAGAGGGCTACGAAGGCACTATCCTCGATTACGTTAATCAAAACCACAACCTGCAGAAAAGCGCTCTTAACGCCTACAATATCTCGCTTGATTTCTACGGCGGTTCCGCGCTAGAACCCGCTGCAAAGATTCACGAAGAGATGGCTGACGCTATCATGCACCGCCTCTATGAGCGCGGTAAGCTCTCTAAACTCTCTACCAAGCAGTTTTACGATACCGAGGCTCAGACATTCCTTAATGGTCGCCAAGTCAATGGACGCTGCCCTATTAAAGGCTGCAAGTCAGAGAAAGCTTATGCAGAAGAATGCGACCTGGGTCATCAGTTCAACCCAGAGGAGCTCATTGCCCCTGTTTCGCAGCTCACCGGCACCACGCCAGAGCTTCGTCCTGCACCAAGCTGGTACTTTGACCTGCCTCAATACAAAGAGTTCCTAAACAACCTGGTAGAAAAGTGGAAGAACAACCCACAGATTCGCTCAGTTGTTACCTCTACCGTTCAAGAAACTCTGACCGAGCCTATTATCTACATTCAAAATTCCTACCGCCAAGACTTTGATGGTGTTGCCTCTTCCCTTCCAGCTCATAGCGTTATTGAGCCAGAAGGCAATGCATCTTCTTTCTCCGTTGTCTTTGAGAACTGGCAAGACAGAGATGAAGCTCGCGAGAAACTCAAAGAGGCTGGAATCCGTTTTAGGACAAGTAAGACCCTTCTGCCTTACCGTATGACTGGCAACATTTCATGGGGTCTCAAATCTCCTGATATCGAGGACCTCAAAGACCTCACCATCTGGGTTTGGACTGAGTCTCTCTGGGCTCCTATTACCTTCACTCGCGCTGCACTTTCTGAAGACGCAAACAATGGCGGTAGCCGCTATTCTTCTGACGAGTGGCGTGATTGGTGGTGCAGTGATGATGCTGCTGTCTACCAGTTCATTGGTCAAGACAACATCTTCTTCTACTGTATTGTTCAGAATCCACTGTGGGATGCACTTGATTGGGGTCTTATCACCGATACTCCAGTTGCTAATTACCACATTCTCTTTATGAACAAAAAAGCCTCTAGCTCTGGCGCAATCAAGCCTCCAATGGCTGAAGAGCTCCTTGAGTTCTACACTCCAGAGCAGCTCCGTGCTCACTGGCTCTCTCTTGGTCTTGATCAGCGCGCTGTGTCCTTCTCGCCAAAGGCTTTTGATACCTCCGTATCTAGGAAGGGTAAAGATGGCGAGCCAGACCTTCTGGTAAAAGATGATCCCCGCGTTGTTGACCCTGCACTTAAGGAGTCTGCATTCCTTACTAATATCTTTAACCGCATGGCTCGTAGCTGCCTGTATGGTGCAGCTAATGCTTGTGGCGGTCACCTGCCTGTCAGCGAGCCTCACCAGGAAGTTATCAATGCTGCTCAAGACGTACTGCTGAAGTATGAACAGCTTGCATACGGCTTTGACGCACACTCTGCACTTGCTGCTGTTGACGAGTATGCGCGCGCAGAAAACAAGCGTTGGGGCGAGGCTTCCAAGGCCGCTCAGGGCAATGATGAGGCCTACGACCAGGCACTTGCTGATGCATTCTATGCACTCAAGACCATCACACTGCTTATGCATCCGGCTGTTCCGGAAGGCTGCGAGCGCATTGCAGATGCTCTCAACTTCCCACATGAGGAGTTCTTCTCTTGGGAGAACGCCTTTATGGGTCCAAAAGAGCTTGCGGCAAAGCTTGGCCAGAGCGCAAAGGAGCACCAGCTTGAAGAGCTTCCTCCTCGCTTTGACTTCTTCAAAGCACATCCAAGCCAGAAGAACTAAAACACGCAGCTAGGAGCATACGTGGTCGAGTTTCCACCTGTCTATCGTCCAAAACCCTATAACAAACCAACAGCACACCTGAAGAGCCGTCTTCAGGTGTTGCTTGATGACGGTGCGGAGATTGCAACGTTTGTCTACACTCCCAGTTCCTCTACTGGCGAGAAACCCTGTGAAGACCTCGCTTCAACTGCGGCTTATCTATCTTCTATTCCCGAAGAGACATTTGCTACTCCCATTGTTTTTCTCCACGGAAATGGAGAGGAGCATGGCATCTTTGGCACCATCATTGATGAAATGTGCAACCGCGGCTACACCGCAATAGGTATTGACTCTAGAGATCAGGGTTTGAGTACTCGAGGAACATCTGCCTTTACCTATGAACAGATGGCAGAAGATGCATACGTTGTCCTAAAGCGGCTTGGTGTTACGTCTGCTCATATTGTGGGCTTTTCTGACGGAGCTATTCTTGGTCTTCTTCTGGCACGCGACTATCCAGACGTAGTTACCTCTCTTGTTTCTATCGGAGCAAATCTTGAGCCTGATACTCTGGGTGATATGACCTGGCTATATGAAAGTATCGAGGGCAACAAACGTTGGGCAGCTCAAGGTTGGGAAGGCGCTGTTCTAGAAGATGGCTATCCCGTTCCCTCGCCTGCTGAAGCGGCTCGTATTGCAGAGCATCTAGAGCTCATGGTAGATAACCCACATATTGACCCCGCGTCCCTTGAACACATCTCCGTTCCTGTTGTTGTCATGGCCGGTGAATATGATGAGATATTCCCAGAAGAAACTCGTCGTATTGCTGAGGCAATTCCAACCGCTCGACTCCTCTTCATTCCCGGATGTCCTCATAATGTCCCTAAGGTATCTCCTGGTGCAGTAGTAAGAAGAATACTCGCAAATCTTTCATATCTTTAACGAAGAGATCAATAGATAAACCTTATTACGTGCTTTTATTTCAAGAAAATAAAACTTCGGTACTTAATTGTTAAGTACCTTGCTATCTCAAAAATTTTGAGTAAAATACCTAATAAGAATTATTTCGGTTATGGGAGGCACTCATGGATCAAGCATCCACCTCACCTACTCAAGAAATGCGTATTATTCACAATCTTGGTCACTTGGGCCATTATCTTTACATCACGCGCGGAAGCCGCGGTGGACAGCTCTTTATTCTGACTGCACTGTATCATGATGGAGATATGACTCAAAAAGATCTTCTCGCCAAGACAAAAAATACGTCTGCATCTCTTTCAGAAATGGTGAGCAAACTTGAAGCAAAAGGTCTAGTCGAGCGTACTCGTGTAGACAAAGACCGCAGACAAACGCTTCTTTCACTAACAAAAGAAGGTCGTAAACAGGCAAAAGAGGCTCAAGAATCTATTAGATCATTTGAAGCGCAAGCTTTGTCTGTTCTTTCTGATGAAGAAAAAGCTACATTGTGCGCATATCTAGACCGTTTAGTTGCACATTGGGACACAATTAACAGAGAAGAGAAGGGAGAAGCGGCATGTTAGAAGAAGCAACCTCAACTGAAGAACTTGAAAACATGGTTGAATCATCTGAAGCAGAGACTTCCATGGTTCCTTCTGCTCTAACGGGTATTGTAGATGTCAGCAATTTATCGTTTAAAGAGATTGCCGTCGTTCTTGCTAGAAGCATTGGTGAGTTCAAAAGAGATACCATTCTCACCCCGGTTTTTGTCTTAATAGAGACTATCTTAGAGATTCTGATTCCTTTTAGAACAGCAGATCTTGTCGATACCCTTCGCACAGGAGCAGATCTGAACACAGTTATTCAGTCTGGACTTATCCTTGCCGCCATGGCAATGCTGTCATTGCTTTTTGGTACGCTTTCTGGCATTTCCGTTGCCAAAGCATCAACTGGATTTGCTCGCAATCTACGTCGTGATATGTTCCGCAATATTCAGAAGTTCTCGTTTACCACCATTGATGCCTTTTCTTCGTCTTCGTTGGTGACACGTCTTACCACGGATATTTCTAACGTACAAATGGCATTTATGATGCTCATTCGTATGGCTGTACGCGCACCATTTATGTTTATCTCGGCCTTTATCGCAGGCTTTATTATGGGCGGTTGGCTTGCAGTTATATTTGTTGCAGTCATGCCTCTGTTGGGAATTGGACTGTATTTGATTATCTCTAGAGTCATTCCTATCTTTAAGAAGGTATTCAAGAGGTACGACGCCCTCAATGAGTCTGCTGAAGAAAACCTTGCTGGCATTCGTGTTGTTAAGTCCTTTGTAAATGAAGACTTTGAACGTCAAAAATTTAATAAGACTTCAAAAGAGCTGCGAGAAGACTTCACAGCAGCCGAAAGACTTATGGCTCTGAACTCTCCTTTTATGAACTTTACTATTTACGTTCTCTTTGTTTTGATTCTTTACTTTGGCTCTTACCTTATTGTCTCTTCTCAGGGTACTGCCTTTGGTGTTGGCCAGCTTTCTTCCCTTATCACCTATGGCTTTATGATGCTCATGTCACTTATGATGCTCTCCTTTGTTTTTGCCATGATCATCATCGCGGAAGAAGGTGCTCGTCGTATCTGTGAGGTACTACTTGCAACTTCCACCATTAACAACCCAGAAAACCCTCTTACCGAGGTTGCTGATGGATCTATTGATTTTGAAAACGTTGGATTCTCCTATTCTGGACCAGAGGGACGAGAAGCCCTGTCTGACGTAAACCTTCACATTAACTCTGGTGAGGTCATTGGCATCATCGGTGGTACTGGCTCTGCTAAGTCCACATTGGTTCAGCTTATTCCTCGTCTATATGACGTAACTACTGGTAGCGTTTCTGTTGGTGGACATGACGTCAGAGAATACGACATCGACACCCTTCGAAGCGCTGTTGCTATGGTTCTTCAGAAAAATGTACTCTTCAGCGGCACTATTAAAGAAAATCTTCTCTGGGGTAACCCTGACGCTACCGATGAAGAGATTCTTGAGGCAGCCAAACTTGCTCAAGCAGATAGTTTTGTTCAAACCTTCCCAGATAAGTATGAGACTCATATTGAGCAGGGTGGCAATAACGTTTCTGGTGGTCAGAAACAGCGCCTCTGCATTGCACGTGCACTGCTCAGACGACCAAAAGTACTGATTCTTGATGACTCTACCAGCGCTGTTGATACAAAAACTGATTCTTTGATTCGCGCGGGTCTCAAAGATTACCTGCCCGATACTACCAAGATTATCATTGCTCAGCGTACATCCAGTATTGAAGAATCAGACAAGATTATTGTTCTGGATAACGGCCACATTAATGCCATTGGTACACATAAAGAACTCCTAAAAGATAACCCAATCTACCGCGAGGTGTACTTCTCGCAGAATAAACAAAGTGTTGATGAAAACCAGTCCCAGGAAGGTGAGGTGACTTCTCATGAGTAAGACAGTAGAAACAAATGGCACAAGACCAAAGCTTCCCGTGGGAAAAATTCTTACCCGTACCATTAAAATGCTCTGGGAGTTCTACCCTGTCCTTCTCCCTATAGCACTGCTTTGTGCTGTCATCCAGGCAATTATGCAGTCACTTCCAAGTGTTTTCTTAGAGCGAATCCTCTCCATCATCTCTAACTTTATTGATACTGGCGACTGGAGTTCTGCGGAGGGATTGGTCTTCCAAAACGTTGCACTTCTCGCCACCTTCTATGTCATTGGACTTCTTGCAAACATCATCTCTACCCAAGGTATGGCTATTATTACCCAGGGTGCACTACAAAAATGGCGCTCAAAAATGTTCTCGCACATGCAGGACTTGCCCATTAGGTACTTTGATACGCACCTTAATGGCGACATCATGAGTTATTACACAAACGATATTGATGCCATGCGCCAGATGATTGGTACCAGTCTTCCAAACCTCCTCTTTACCTTTGTAGTAATCATCGCAGTAGTGTTTATCATGTTCTACTACAGTGCCTTAATGGCCCTGGTTGTTCTGTTTGGCGTTTCTTTAATGGCTCTTGCAACCAAAAATCTTGGCGGTAAGTCTGCAAAGAACTTTGTTAAGACTCAGAAGACCACAGCAGATGTAGAGGGCCACATTCAGGAAATGATGAATGGCGAGAAGGTCGTTAAGGTCTTTAGTCATGAGGCAGAAACTATCGAATCCTTTGACAAGATCAATGATGACTTGATGGTTGTTGCAAGAAATGCAAACCTCTATGCAAATACACTTATGCCTATTCTTAATAACTTAGGCAACATCATGTACGTTGTGGTTGCTGTAGTTTCTGGCGTATTTATTACTCTGAATATTCAGAATATTTCACTTTCTGGACTACCTTTCACCATTGCAGTTGCTGTCCCCTTCCTCAATATGACGCGTCAATTCTCTGCACAGATTAATCAAATTTCTGGTCAGATTAACTCTGTTGTTATGGGTATTGCGGGCGCCAATCGCGTCTTTGAGTTGCTGGATGAGCCAGTAGAGACCGATGAAGGCTACGTCACTTTGGTCAATGCAGAGACCATCGACGGTAAAGTTCAAGAAGCTGAATTCCGTACCGGTTACTGGGCTTGGAAGTATCCACACAGCGATGGCACTGTTACCTACACCCCTGTTAAGGGAGACGTTCGCCTCTTTGACGTTGACTTTGGCTACGAGCCAGGTCACACCGTACTGCATGATATTTCTCTTTATGCAAAACCTGGCCAAAAAGTTGCTTTTGTCGGTGCAACAGGTGCTGGTAAGACAACCATTACCAACCTACTCAACCGCTTCTATGACATTGAAGACGGCAAGATTCGCTACGACGGTATTAACATCAACAAGATTAAGAAGAGTGCTCTTCGTCGCGCCCTTGGCATTGTTCTTCAGGACGTTAACCTCTTTACCGGTACTGTTTTAGACAACATTCGCTATGGACGTCTTGATGCCACCGATGAGGACTGCGTAAAGGCTGCAAAGCTTGCAGGCGCTGATGACTTCATTAGGCGCCTTCCAGACGGCTACCACACTATGCTCAAGGATAACGGTAGCGCGCTTTCCCAGGGTCAGCGTCAGCTCATCTCCATTGCTCGCGCGGCGGTCGCAGATCCACCAGTTATGATTCTGGACGAAGCTACCTCCAGTATTGACACTCGTACTGAGGCTATTGTTCAACGCGGTATGGACGCTCTCATGTACGACCGCACTACCTTTGTTATTGCACACCGTCTCTCTACGGTTAGAAGCGCAGATGTTATTGTCGTTCTTGACCACGGTCGCATCATTGAACGCGGTACACACGACGAACTTCTCGCCAAACGAGGAACGTACTATCAGCTCTACACAGGAGCCTTTGAGCTTGAGTAACAATTGGTCCCTATAACGCAAAACGCCTTGTCATCTTAGCGACAAGGCGTTTTTGTGCGTATGTAACAGTTTCTTAGGCGAGAAGAACGTGATGTAGATCTTCTACCGTATCTACAATTGCAACC
>CAUUGK010000025.1:0-15770 GCA_963544765.1 uncultured Atopobiaceae bacterium | reverse complement strand
TCAGACTCACTCAGCGTGCAGATATAACAATCCATATGCAGGTCAAAGGTGGGGTAGGAGTAAGCTACCGTGTCATAGAAAAACGCTGCCTGCACGCTACAGTGCAGCTCTTCCTGAATTTCTCGACGCAGCGCCTGCTCTGAGGTTTCTCCAGCCTCAACTTTACCGCCAGGAAACTCCCAGAAGCCAGCATTATCCGCATCAGCTCTACAAGCGGCAAGAATTTTGTTGTCTTTATAGAAGATAGCTGCAGCTACATTGACTGTTTTTGTCTCGGCCATGTTATCCCTCCAGCCTGACTGTTGCAAAAACGGTGGAACTCTCGGCATCTTTGAGCACTACCGAGAAACCCGTCTCATCGGCGTATACCTGGGGAGTAATGGTATCGCCCAAGCGTGCCTGGCTCCTGTACTGCACCACAATGCGGCGCAGCTTGTGAGAATAGCCAAGGGCCACAAGCGTGTCGACAGCCATGAGCACGTATTGAGCATTGTTGACGTGCTTGTTTGTATCCAGGTGCTGCTGAGAAACAAGAATAGCTGGACCATCAACGGCGTTTCCCTCAAGTGCAATTTTTCGAGGAGTTGGTGGCAAATCTACGCGAGGCTCGCCAGTAATGTAGATGCTCTCGCTTTCTGGAACACGAGCAGCCTTACCTTCATTGATATCCATCAAATACCAGGTAGAGTCCGCTTTTACGATGGTTGCGCCGTCTGCATCATTAATAACAAACGACCTTGATGCTTGAAGACCCTTCATCTGATATGACCAGGTACCTACGCAGATCTTCTCGCCAAACTGGGGAAGGCGGTCAACTTGGATTTGCCACGTTGCCAGAACCCATGCGTATCCCTCGCTGGTCAGTTGCTTAAAGCCGCGGCCAATATCTTCTGAGTGGAACGTCGAGCAGTCCTGCAGATAGTTCATAACGCCTACCAGGGAAAGCTTTCCGGTCTCATCACACTCGCTATATCTAACTCTACTTTCAATGGTGTACATACAAATCCAAACTCGAAATCAGCGTTTGCTGAGGTATTACAATATGTCGAGAAACACGTCTAGTTGTCCCATGGGAACGAACCCGGCAAGTGGTCTCTGACTTTTTGCGTGGTATCGTCAAGTTTCTGCTTAGTTACCTGGACTTTTTGCGAAACCTGTTGAGCCTTTTGGGCAGCAATAAGAGTTGCATTCTGGGCCGCCGCATTTGCCTTTTGAGCTGCTGCGTTTGCTTTCTGCGATGCGTTTTGCGCTGCAGCGCTTACTTTCTGTGACGCATTCTGTGCGGCTTCTTCAACCTTCATTGATGCATCCTGAGCTGCGGCTTCAACCTTGTGATGGGTGGTTGGTCCATTCCAAAGAAGGCTGGCTACCGTATCCAAAAAATAGAGTGTGACCACAATAAAGGCCAGTACAGAGATAGTGTGCCTTGAGAAAAGCATCAAAATATCAAGCATCGCTGGAACTAGTACAAAGACTGAAGTAACGGAAAAAGCTCCAAACACAGCGCTGGCCTGGGGACAAATACGACCATGTAAGTTGAACTTAAACATGGAGTAGTCCCACCACTTCTTTTTAAAGCGGCGCTCCAAAAAGAGACCAGTTGAGTATTCAATAACTGTGGCCAAAAATCCGCCAATAATAAAGACAATAAACGGATTGGAAATCTGGCCAAGTACCAGCCAAACTGCAAGTGCGCCAATGCCATAAATGGGACATGTAGGTCCAAAAAGAAAGCCACGCTTGGTAAATTCGCCCTCGACAACGGAGCAATAGATGGTCTCGTACACCCAACCACCAAAAGAAATCAGCGCAAAAATTATGACCATCTGAGGCAGATGCTGTACAAAAAGCTCAATATTCTTATCGAGTGCAAAGAGTGTACGTAGCGTCTCAGTCATGGTGCTCACGAGAGGTTTCCGTAATCCATGTAGTCGTTAAACTCATCTGACTCACTGTTTGTTGTGCCCTGAAAATCGCTTTCAGGTGTCGAGAAACCCGTTGGGCGGAAACCCTCTTTTTTGTATGGATTGCCTGTTAGTGTTTCTGCAGTTGAACAAGCTTTATCGCAAGTTGTTACAATCCAAGCCTCTTTGGTATGAGGGGGAATAGGAACCAGAGGAAACATGTGATGCAAGATGATGTCTTCCTCAACAGGGGTTAAATCAGGGAAATCCTCGCGGGCATTATTAAGTGCATGGCGAGGGTGCGTAAATCCGTGCCAGTTGTCTGGCGCGGCCTCGTGATCGTGCCAATCATAGAGGTAGTAGTCATGAAGAAGCGCGCCACGTACAAGGGCTTGCTCGTCAACTTTGATGCCAGCGTTCATGGCAAATGCAAGGCTGCTATAAGCAACCGCAATAACGTGGTCGAGCGTGCTGGTAGTTCCATGTTGTGTAAAAGTTGCAAGTTGGTAGAGTCTTCCGGACTTCAGAATAGGAGTCGAAAGCTCATCGAACCTCTCGCGAATTTTAGAAACGTCAACCAAAAAATATCCCATCGACTGTGCGCACACTTTAGAAAATCGTGAGCGTACCTTAGCAATGTATCTATAAAAGATTAGTTAATCTGAGGGTTACGTGCAATCTTTTTGGCTGAATGTTACGAAAACGAAAGAAAAGAAAACGCGCTCCCTGAGAGTATAGAAAGTGCCGTTTACCTGAGCTTATACTTTCCCACTGTAGGGGCTCATATGGTCCACCACAACGTTTACCACGCCAGGAAGACACCTAGCAGAATAGGCGTAAATGTCGTGGCTGGTGACCTCGCCATTTACTTCTAGTGGCATAGGCGCTGTTGATTCAACGGTAATTTCTTTGCCGCTAAAGCTATTGAGGTAGGGCCTACCAAGCGAGTCTCCCGTGCGATCAAAGAAGCCCGAAAGCAGTGGACGTACCAGCTTTGCAGTCATGTGAGTCTCAATGACAATAACCTCAAGCAGACCGTCATTCATGCGATTACCAGGGGCCAGTTCAATTCCTGCTTGCATCATGGAGCTGTTTGCAATAAGGCAGCCAATGCCCTGAAGCTCATGTACTTTGCCATCAACAGTAATTTTGAAGTCGTGTACTGGCGGCATAAGGTTGGTTAAGGCCGCAGTAAAGTATGCGGCTTCTCCGAAGGTTTGTTTGTGGGGGATAGCTGAACGCATAATTTCTGCATCAAGGCCTGTACCGGCCATTAAAGGAACTCCAGCTACATGGGTTTCTCCCGATACTGTGGTCCAGGTAATCTCACCCAGATCAAGCTGAGCGGTCTGAAGGTTTCTGCAGGCCAGCGCCAGTGCGTTGGGCTCTGGAGCATTTCCAATACTTGCTGCCAGAAGATTAGCGGTTCCAGAAGGGAAGACCAAAATAGGTGTCTGGCATCCTCTAAGGCCGTAGAGCAGGCTAGATACGGTGCCATCTCCGCCCGAGAGCACCACTGCGTCAAAATTTTCAGGCTGAACAGAACTCAGAACCTCATCTGTGTTCCAATGGCTTTCAACTAGCTTTACCAGGCATTCGTCGCCGCTTTTCAGAAGAGCGCGCTCAAATTCAAAGATTGCGTCAGAGCTAAAACCCGAGCAAGGATTGTGAATGATGAGGGTTCTCATATATCCTCCGAAGATTTGCAACAAGCTGGTATATCATTTTGATACGTATGAGTGTATCGCTTTACGTTAGGTACTTAATCGGCAATTGGATGGACGCATTGTATATAGCAACCTCAGAAGAACTTTCCGCATTTTGTGAGCGAGCAACGACTTCGCATATCCTTGCAGTTGATACGGAGTTTCTTCGCGAGAAAACCTACTTCCCCAAGCTTTGCCTGGTGCAGGTTTCCACAGGTTCAGAGATTGCTGCGATTGATCCCTTGCTTATTGATGATCTAACTCCGCTTAAAGAGCTCCTGGAAAATCCGCAGATTGTCAAGATTTTTCACGCGTGCTCACAAGACCTTGAAGTTTTGCTAGAAAAAATGGATTGCGCATGCGCTCCTGTATTTGATACGCAGGTAGCAGCTGCATTTTTGGGCATGCGTCAGCAGGTGAGTTACGCCGGTCTGGTAGAAAATTTTGCTAACGTTAAGCTTGCTAAGGCTGAGTCTTTAACAGACTGGTCAAAGCGACCTCTTGATAAAGAGCAGCTGGTATATGCCGAGGATGACGTGAGATATCTTCCTGCTATCTACAATCAAATGGTCGAGAAGCTCATCAAGCTTGATCGTCTGAGCTGGGTAAAGCCAGAGATGGACCAGCATACTAATATTGAGCAGTATCGCCGAGACCCCTATCTGGCATATCTCCGTTTAAAACGTTCTGGCTCGCTTACGCGCAGACAACTTGCTATTGCTCGAGAGGTGTGCGCCTGGCGAGAAGAAACTGCTGCTAAAAGAGATGTTCCACGTAAGTGGGTGCTTTCTGACGAACTCATTATTGAGATTTGTCGCCGTGTTCCTACAACACCAGATAGACTGCGCAAAATCCGCGGCACTGAGCAAATCTCTCAAGGTGGGGTAGTGCATCTTCTAGATGCAATTAAGCGTGGACAAAAGACACCCGCAGATCAGTGTCCAAAAATCGAGCATCACACTCATCCTTCAGCTGGCTCTGAAGGTGTTGTTGAGCTTATGTATGCTCTTATCAGGATTGTTTCAGAAAAAGAGGGAATTGCATCTCCGTTAATTGCCAATAAAGATGATCTTACTGATTTGCTTTTGGATAGGTCTGACGCAAGACTTAAAACAGGATGGCGCTATCAATTAGTAGGTAAGCAGCTTGTTGGACTGCTCAATGGTGAGGTAGGTCTAACAGTTAAAAACGGTCGAGTAGAGCTACTGTAAAAGCAGCGTTTTACCTAGGGTTAAGCATAATTACTCTGGCAAACCTGACTTTTTGTCCGGTGAGTTGGGTATACTCATCTCTATACATAGATAGGAGAAAAATATGTATTACTCAGGTGCGTTTATCCCATACGTTGTTCTAGTAGTTGCCTCGTTGGTGCTCGGATTGGGTACTCAGTGGTACATCAAGCATGAATTTAAAAAGTATTCTCTAGTTCCTTCAGGGTTTAATGCCACCGGCGCTTCTGTTGCTCGTGCCATGATGGACGCTAACGGAGCAGCCAATGTTGGCATCAAGAGAATTCCTGGTGAGCTCACCGATAACTTTGATCCACGTGACAATTGCCTACACCTCTCTGATGCAAACTTTTCTGAGGGTAGCGTAGCTTCAGTTGCTGTTTCTTGTCATGAAGCAGGTCATGCTGTTCAGACTGCAAAGATGTACATGCCATCTCGCGTTCGTTCCGCTCTTGTTCCTGTTGTTAATTTAGCATCCGCAGCATGGATCTATGTCTTTATTGCTGGTGTCTTGCTAAATGTTTCAGGCATGACCGTGCTAGCAATTTGGCTGTATGCATTCACCTTCTTGTTCCATATAGTTACGCTTCCTGTAGAGATTGATGCTTCAAGGCGTGGATTGGCTTTTTTGAAGGCAAACGCTCCTGCGGGCTTTGACTACAATGGCGCTAAAAAGGTATTGATTGCCGCTGCTCTTACTTACGTAGCCGCTGCAATGGTTTCTGCACTCCAGCTTTTATATCTGCTTGGTTCTTCCAGAAGCAGGAACTAGTAATGGATCAGATTCAAGAGAAAGAAGATTCTGTTCTTTCAGTATCTGATGCGGTGCTCTTTGCAAAAAATGAAGTTGCCTCAATGCCATCTATGACGGTGGTTGGAGAAGTTTCTGGATTTAGGGGCCCAAACTACAAGTCTGGGCATTGCTACTTTGACGTAAAAGATCCTGTTAGTTCTATGGCAGTTATTGTTTGGTCAAAGATTTATGCTGCTAGCGGCATTACGTTGCAAGACGGCATGAAAATTCAGATGACAGGAAAGTTTGATATTTACGCTTCAAGCGGCAAGCTTTCTTTTCATGCGCGTACTATTCAGATCGCCGGAGAAGGAGACCTTCGCCAAAAGGTGGCGCAGCTCGCTAAAAAGCTAGAAAAAGAAGGTCTTACAGACATTTCTAGAAAGCGCTACATTCCAGAGTTTTGCACACGCATTGGTGTAGTTACTTCACTTTCTGGCAGCGTCATTGATGATGTTAAGCGTACGCTTGCGCGCAGAAACCCTCTTGTAGAGCTTGAGGTATCTGGCTGTGCTGTTCAAGGTACTCATGCACCTGCAACTATTATGAGAGCTCTCCAGGTTGCTGCAACTACGCAGCCAGATGCAATCTTGCTGGTGCGTGGTGGTGGCTCATTTGAAGATCTTATGTGTTTCAATGATGAGGGAGTGGCTCGCGCTATTGCTGCATGTCCAGTTCCTGTTATCACGGGCATTGGTCATGAGCCTGATACCACCATTGCAGATATGGTTTCTGATAGAAGAACTTCAACGCCAACTGCTGCTGCAGAGTCTGTGGCTCCCGCCATTAGTGAGTTACAAACTACGTTTAACAACAGAATTTCTCGCCTTGGAAATGCTACAAGAAAGATTTTGCAGTTCTATAAAACGGGACTTACATCTGTTGAGCAACGCTCTAACTTGGCAATGAAAAATGCTCTAGCAAGTAAAAAATTCCAGCTAGAGAAGCTATCAGATCGTCCTTGTTTAAAAGACCCTGCTTATATTATTTCTACAAGAATAGAAGACCTTAATCAGACTGAGCAAAGGCTTATGGACGCTCTACCAGCGCTTCTTGCAAGAAAGAAAGAGACGCTTTCTGTTGAGTCGCAAAGGCTTACCAGAGCTAGTGCTGCCATGCTCCATCCACATGAGGCTTTGCTATCTTCGCTTGCAGGAAAATTAGACGCACTTTCTCCTCTAAAGGTTCTTACGAGGGGATATGCATATGTCCAAGATGAAAAGGGGTCTGTTATTAAAACGGTTAAAGATGCCTCAGTTGGAGACTCTTTGCTGGTCAAAATGACGGATGGAACAATTAAGGCAACTGTTTCTGACATTGAGCTTTCATAGATAAGGGGAACAACATGGATACTAAGAAGACTGAAGAGCTGACTTTTAAAGATGCCTCTATTGAGCTTGAACAGATTGTTCGTAAGCTTGAGGGCACAGATTTGGAGCTTGAGGAGTCTTTGGCTCTGTATGCTCGTGGCGTTGAGCTGGTAAAGGATCTTCGTGGAAGGCTTGATACTGCAGAGCAGAAGGTTAAGGTTCTACTTGATGAGTCTCAGGCAGGAGCTGCAATTACTGATACAACCGCAGCACCTTCTACTGCATATTTAGACGAGTAAAGGAGAGGTTATGTTTGATTGCATTTTTTGTAAGCTTGCTAACAAAGAAATCCCTACAGAGTTTCTCTATGAGGATGAAAACGTTGTAGCTTTTAATGACCTTAATCCTATTACGCCTGTTCACGTTCTTGTTGTACCTAAGAACCACTACGACAACATCATTGATGGCATTCCTGCTGCAACTCTTGAGAGTGTTACTAAGGCTATAGCTGCGGTAACAGAAAAAACAGGAATTAAAGAGACGGGATTCCGTGTTGTTACCAACACTGGAAAGCATGGTGGCCAGTCAGTCAATCACGTCCACTTCCACATTTTAGGTGGCAAGCAGTTGGATGATTCTATGGGCGGAAAATAAAAATATTCAAGTTTTTTGCTCGTCTATTTAACTCCGGGGTATCTTGGGGTTTATGATGTCATGCGGTTATGTTTATTTGAAGTAGGAGAGGAAGACTTAATAGTCTGCACTGCTTCACGGAAAGAGGAGTCACATGAACGTACTGGTTATCAACGCAGGTAGCTCATCTCTTAAGTATCAGCTTCTTGACGTTGACACCCGCGAGGTTTACGCAAAAGGAAACTGCGAGCGTATCGGTATCGAAGGTTCTTTTGTTGGTCACGAGGAGCTTGGTGGAGAGAAGCAGAAGCTTGAGGTTGCTCTTCCTGATCACAAGACTGCTATTAAGCATGTCTTTGACATCCTTAAGACTATTGATAAGCCAATTGATGGCATTGGTCACCGTGTTGTTCAGGGTGGTTGGTACTTCCCAGAGTCTGCCGTTGTAGACGATAAGGTCTTGGCTCAGGTTCGTGAGGTTGCTCCACTTGCTCCTCTTCATAACTATGCTGAGGCTGATGTTATTGAGATTTGTCGCGAACTCTTCCCAGAGGTCGGCAATGTAATCGTTTGCGATACTTCTTTCCACTTCAATATGCCAGAGAAGGCACATCGCTATGCTCTTCCTCGCGATGTTGTTGATAAATACCACGTCCGTAAGTACGGTGCTCACGGTACTTCTCACCGCTACATTTGGCGTGCAACCAATGAGTTTACCAACGGCCAGACTCACAAGCTGGTTAGCTGCCACCTTGGTTCTGGTGCTTCTCTTTCCGCTATTGAGGATGGTCGCGATCTTGAGACCACCATGGGTCTTACTCCACTTGATGGCCTTATCATGGGTACTCGTTGCGGCACTATTGACCCAGCTACTGTCTTCTATCTCTCTCGCGTCGGTGGTTACTCCATCGATGAGATTGACACTATGATGAACAAGCAGTCTGGTCTTCTCGCTCTGTCTGGCCATTCCGATTCTCGTGATATTGAGGATGGCGCTCACGCTGGCGATAAGAACTGCCTGCTTGCACTTGAGATGTTCTATTACCGTACCTCTCAGCTCATCATGACGATGGCTCAGGCTATGCACGGCTTTGATACCATGGCATTCTCTGCTGGTATTGGTGAGAATTCCGATGAGATGCGTCTTGGCGTTGTCAAAGAGCTTGAGTGGATGGGTGTCAAGATTGATGAGGAGAAGAACAAAGTTCGCTCTGGTGAAATCCGTGACATCTCTGCTCCAGATTCAAAGGTACGCGTCCTGGTTGTACCTACCAACGAGGAGTACATGATCGCTCTTGACGTTCAGGAGCTTCTGGGTAAGTAAGCTTTCCCTACAATCCAGAAAATTTATTAACTCCCGCACTCTGTGCGGGAGTTTTTTTATGAAGATATAGATAGTTCTTTGACATTAGTACTTTAGAACTTTATATTTTTTAAGAAAGAAGTTAGAGTTTCAAAGAAATCTTATTGTTTTGTACAGCTATTTGTGTGCAGATAAATAAATCTTTGAACTAGCTGTGAGGAGTATCATGCAGTCTAAGGGTTTAGTTAGCAGGTCTTTGAGCTTTGCAGTTATGTTTGTGCTCTCTGTATTTGCTGCGCTCACTGTATTCAACACAAAGGCACAAGCTGTTGAGTACACACCAACTATTTCAAATGCTAGCTATACAACATTAGTTGGTAGTAACGTGCGCGTTAGTTTTGATTATGCACTCAATAATGGTGCCCCTGCACAACCAGGTGATACCTTTACTATTATGCTTCCTGCAGAGCTAGAGAATAATACTCCAGCTCCTTTTGAGGTTATGGGTGTAGATGCAAACGGAAATAGTATTTCTGTTGGTACTGCAACTCCTACCAGTAACCCTAATACCATGACTGTTACCTTCAATAACAATATTGCGGGTCTTCTTAACGTTCATGGCCAGATGTCTTTCTCGCTTAATTGGTCAAGCGAAATTGCACGGAGAGGCAATGGTAGCACTACGCTCAATATTGGTAACACCAGCCTTAACATGACGTATGGCGGTTCTATTGCTGCAATGGATACTGCAATTACTAAGTACAACAGAACTGGCGCAACTGCAGAGACAACCTATACACTTCCTTCTGGTGCAACTATTACAACTGGAAATGATTATTACGTTACCAGCTGGGTTGTTAACCTAACTCCATCTGATATCACCCAGGTTGGTCTGCTTAATGCCACTGTTAAGGATCAGATTGTAAATCCTTATACCGTTGATGCATCAAAGCTTACTGGTACTGGCGTTAACCCTTCAGATGAGCTTGCTGGTCCATATCTTAAGCACTCTTTTGTTCTCCATCTTGTTAACGGTGCTGTTCAGACTCTTTCTGCGGATCAGATTCTTCCTGCAATTACCTTTACTCCTAATGGTTACACTCTTGATTTTGCTCGACTCAATAATCAGGTTAACTTTGCTGGTTTCCAACCACTTATCCAGGATTGCTGGCTTGAGTACAAGACCATTGTTCCAGCCAACGTTACCCAGGTAGACAATAGAGCAACTCTTGATTTTGATGGCAACACTGATAACTTCACTCGTGAAGGTTGGTGGATTAACCCTCGCGGTGCCGGTACTGCAACTGGTGATCAGCAGGTAAGTGTTTCTGTGTCTAAGGTTTGGGATGACCAGAATAACGTTGACGGCACTCGTCCTACTTCAGTTACCGTACACCTTTATGCAGACGGCGTAGACACTGGTAAGAGCGAGGTTCTTTCTGACGCAAATGGTTGGACTGCAACATTTAGCAACCTCGATAAGAATCAGGCTGGCACTACAACAGCTATTACGTACACCGTTGTTGAGGATGAGGTTGAGGGATATACCGCTGAGGTAACAGGTGACGTTACCAGTGGCTTTACAATTACTAATACTCACATTCCTCCAACTCCAACCACTCCACCTTCAGAGACTCCTAAGAAGCCAAAGCAGCCAAAGAAGAAGGAGCCTAAGCTCCCTTCAACTGGTGATGCTTCCTTTGCTGCAGTATCTGTAGCAGCTGCATCTTCTGTTTTTATTGCAGCTGGTGTTCTTGGTAAGAAGCGCGTTTAGTAACGCACGCTACAACAACGTAAGTTAAACGTAAAAGAGCCTGTGAGATTAATTCACAGGCTCTCTTTTGTTCAAGCGTTTCTTGCGGCTTATTGGGCGACAAAATGAAATGCGTCACGAGGTGTTTTATCGTGTCCAACTACCTTGCCGCAATACACAAAACCAGCATGTGTAAGTGTTGTAGTCATAGCAACATTGGCTTCATGTGTATCTAAGCGCACATTGGGATAGTTCTCACAAATCCATCTAAACATGTAGGTTGCAATTCCGCGACCTGTATATTTAACAGCTACTCGATGAATAACTACATAATCGAAGTCATTTATCCAGCTACCTTCAGCAATATTGGTGTATGCATCATCTGGTCCCGCTAAAAGCGAAAAACAGCCAATGATTTCTTCAGATGTTTCATCTTCAGTGACTACAAAAAGGCCATATCTTTCATAATCAGCAAAAGCATCTTCTAAGAGAGGATAGTTCTCATTCCATTGAAACGTGTTATTTTGCTGATACATAGTCTGACGACCTATGTCGTACAAATCTGCAACAGCGCTGAGGTCTTTAGCAGCAGCTCTTCTAATGTGCATTAGAAGACCCTGATATTCATAGTTTTAGCAATACTCTGAGCTGGTTCAAGGCACATGATACCTGGCTTATGCTCAAAGACGCCATCAGTATCAACGGTATCTGCAATACCACACCACGGCTCAAGAGCAACAAATGGACAACCAGGAGCAGCACTCCAAATGCCTAGATAATCAAAGCCCTCAAAATCCATTTGAATGCCATGAGCCTCAGAAGGAGCTTCTGTGCTAGCCGCAAGTGTAATGCGTCTATCAGGGACGTCTTCAAGTGTGATGGTCTTCTCGCGATCAATAAGCTCCCAAGACAGGTTAAGCGTATCAGAGTCCATAATAAGTTTCTGAGGAGTGGTGTAGTCACAAAGCCCATCGTCGGTAATGGAAGGACCGTAGCTTGTCCAGGAGTGCGTAAACAAGAGGTGATACTGGTCTAAAGAGCTTGCCTCAACGCCGGGGATCGGAATGTTGAACGCTGGGTGAGCGCCAAGGGTAAACGGCAGTACAACGTTTGCAGGATTGGTGACCTTATACGTTTGCGTCAGTGTATCGCCATCTACCGAGAAGATCAGCTTAAGTTCAAAGTCATAGGGATAAGACTTGCGAGTCTCTTCGGTGCTTTTTAGCTGGAGCGTTACAGAAGAGGTACTCTGCTCGACAATCTTAAATTTGTTGAGGCGAGCAAGTCCGTGACGCGCAAGAGAGATGGTACCTTCCGCAGATTCTGCCTTGCTGTCTTTTAAGACGCCAACAATGGGGAAGAGGATAGGAGCTCGTCTTGGCCACCAGTTGGAATCTCCCTGCCAGAGGTATTCTGACTCACCTTTGCGTAAGCTCATGAGCTGCGCGCCCATGGTGTCAATTGAAGCGGTAAGAGAGTTGCTAGAAATAGAAATAATTTCAGACATAAATGCCTCCAGCTAAAGAATAAGCCAGCCTCTTTTGAGACTGGCTTAGTATACCAAGTTAGAAGTGCAGAAAGACTAGTTGTTATCTGCTATCTGAGCCTGAACAGCGGTGATTGCAACAACACCAACAATATCATCAGCGGAGCAACCACGAGAAAGATCGTTTACAGGACGAGCAATACCCTGAAGGATTGGACCATATGCCTCAGCGCCACTGAAGCGCTGAACAAGCTTATAGCCAATGTTGCCAGCCTCAAGGTTAGGGAAGACAAGAATGTTTGCGTTTCCAGCAACCTTAGAGAATGGAGCCTTGAGCTTACCAACCTCAGGAACAAGAGCTGCGTCAAGCTGAAGATCGCCGTCGAGTGCAAGTTCAGCGTTCTTCTCGTGAACAAGCTTTGTTGCCTCCTGGACCTTCTCGGCAGTTGCGCCGCCAGCAGAGCCCATAGTGGAGTAGGAGAGCATAGCAACGCGAGGCTCATCGTTCATAAATGCACGCCAAGAATCAGCGGAGGCAAGGGCAATCTCGGAGAGTTCCTCTGCAGATGGATCAATGTTAAGACCACAGTCAGCAAAGAGCAGGGTGCCGTCCTCACCAAAGTTGGTGTCAGTGCTCATAATAAAGAATGCAGAAACAAGCTTGGTGCCAGGTGCAGTCTTAATAATTTGCAGCGCAGGCCTCAAGGTGTTTGCAGTAGAGTGGCAATCGCCAGAAACCAGGCCGTCAGCATCGCCCATCTTGACCATCATGGTTGCAAAATAGGTAGCGTCGTTCATCTGTTTACGAGCTCCCTCAATGGTGACGCCTTTGCGAGCACGAAGCTCAGCAAACTTCTGAGCATATGCCTCATGACGCTCATCAGTGACAGGATCAATTACCGTTGCGCCAGGAACGTTAATCTGCTTAGGATCGCCAAGAATAATAATCTTTGCAATACCTTCTGCAACAATCTTCCGAGCTGCATCGATGGTACGCTGATCCTCTCCCTCAGGAAGAACAATAGTCTTCACGTCGGACTTAGCGGTTTCTTTCATACGATCAAGAAACTTGCTCATGTGTCGTGCTCCAATCATAAGTTGATATCTATGCCTCGTTGAGTTTTGCACTTCTCAACTTATAGTTTGTATAAAAGTCAGACACAAAGAGCTAAGAAATGCATTTTCACACTAGTTGCATATTTTACGCCTAACGGCGAGCTTTGTGCCCCGCATGGCTCACTTTATGGCCACGTGTTAAAATGAGTGAAGTTTTACATACAAATCCTGCGCACTTAGGCGCACACGGAGGTTTACATGTCTATCAATCATGGTCTTCCTGTCGGTTTTAACCCCGACAACTACGATGTTATTGTTGTTGGAGCTGGCTATGCAGGCGCAGTTGTTGCTCGTCGTATGGCAGAAAACTGCAATTCAAAGGTAGCAATCTTTGAGCGCAGGAACCACATTGCAGGCAACGCATATGATCGTCTTGATGACGCAGGCGTTCTTGTTCACGAGTACGGTCCACACATCTATCACACCATGAGCGACCGCGTTCACCAGTTCCTCTCGCGTTTTACCGAGTGGACTAACTACCAGCACAAAGTTCTGGCCAACATTAACGGTCAGCTGATGCCCGTTCCTTTTAATCACCAGTCTTTGAAGCTTGCCTTTGGAGAAGAACGTGGCGAGAAGCTCTATCAAAAGCTGGTTCTTACGTTTGGTGAAAACGTCAAAGTTCCTATCATGGAGCTTCGCGAGAAGAACGATCCAGATCTGGAAGAGATTGCCGACTACGTTTACGAGAATGTTTTTCTCCACTACACCATGAAGCAGTGGGGTAAGACTCCAGACCAGATTGATAAGTCCATCACAGGTCGCGTTCCAATTTTTGTTGGTGACGATGACCGTTACTTCCCAGGTGCATCCTATCAGGGTATGCCAAAAGAGGGCTACACCAAGCTCTTTGAGAACATGCTTGACCATGATCTGATTGATGTCTTTTTGGATGTTGATGTTCGTGACATCATGAAGCTCAGTGCTTCTAACGTGAGCGTTTGTGAGAAACCATTTGTGGGTGAGGTAATCTACACTGGTCCTCTGGATGAGCTCTTTAATCTTGATCAGGGGGCTCTGCCTTATCGCACGCTTGATATGCAGTTTGAGACACTTAATCAAGACCAGTTCCAGCCTGTTGGTACCGTTAATTACACCACTAGTGAGGACTTTACTCGTATTACTGAGTTCAAGAACATGACTGGTCAAGTTCTTCCTGGTAAAACAACCATCATGCGTGAATACTCACATGCATATGTTCCAGAGAGTGGCCAGACCCCTTATTACGCTATTCTTGAACCAGAAAATCAGGAGCTCTATCGCTCTTATAAGGAGCGCACCTCTGGCATTCTGAACTTCCATGCAGTCGGTCGTCTTGCTGAGTATCGCTACTATGACATGGATGGCGTTGTTGCTTCTGCACTGGAACTTTCTGACGAGCTCATTGCTCATCAGGCATAGGGAGCTTGCATGAAAAAGACAATCACTTTTGGTATCCCATGTTATAACTCTTCGGAGTACATGGATCACTGTATTGAGTCTATTCTTGAGGGCTCTGATTATGCTGACGACGTGCAGATTATTATTGTTGATGACGGTTCTGTAAAAGACGATACTGCTGCAAAGGCTGATGCCTGGCAGGAGCGTTATCCCAACATTATCAAGGCAGTTCATCAGGAAAATGGTGGCCATGGCATTGCTGTTATGAAGGCTGTTTCTCACGCTGATGGTGTGTACTTCAAAAACATTGACTCAGATGACTGGGTAGACGGGGACGCTCTGAAGACTTTCCTTCAGCAGCTCCGCACCTTTATTGCCTCTGATAATCCTGTTGACCTGGTGCTCTCAAATTATGTCTATGAGCACGTTGAGGATAACACCCAGAACTTTGTGGACTATCGCGACGCGGTTCCAACCAACAAGATTATTGGCTGGGAAGAGATTGGCCGCTTCAAGCTGTCTCAGTACCTTTTGATGCACGCAATTACCTACCGCGTTGAGGTTCTGCGCTCTGCAAATATCCAGATGCCTGAGCATACCTTCTATGTGGATAACGTCTATGCGTATGTTCCATTCCCTAAGGTAAAGACTATCTACTACGTTGACGTTGACCTGTATCGTTACTTCATTGGTCGAGACGATCAATCAGTTAACGAGAAGGTCTTAACAAGTCGCGTTGATCATTATTGGCGCGTAGCGCGCAATATGATGCACGCATATCACATCTACGACGACATCTCTTCTCCACGTCTTCAGACGTACATGATGAGCTACTTCACTATCATCATGGCTATCTGCTCAGTCTTCTCTAAGATGAGCGACCGTGAGGACGCTATGGACCAGCTTGAGGAGCTCTGGGATGAGCTTCGCGCTTATGACAAGAAGATGTATCGCAAGGCTCGCTACGGTCTTGTAGGCACCGCTACAAACCTTCCTGGCAAGATTGGTAAGACGGTCACTATTGGTGGCTATCGTGTAGCTCAGAAGGTTGTTAAGTTCAACTAAACGTTCTTTCAAATCTAAAAGTAAAACCCTCGCATCCTGAACTGCCTCCCATTTCTTGGACATAAGAAATGGGAGGCAGTTCATATGCGGGT
>CAUUGK010000024.1:0-15815 GCA_963544765.1 uncultured Atopobiaceae bacterium | reverse complement strand
ATGTGGCGCATCTTGCTTTTGGGACTTATGAATCTGCCCCGCGGTCTTCTCGCCAAACTGGCGTCAATGCACGCCGGAGTGGAGTGGACGTTTAGGCCAATCTTCTCGTATTTGTCGCAAATGAAGGAAGAAGAAGCAGTTCAGCGTGGTGTCGCAAAGAAAAATGCAACAGGTGCCGAACTTGCAGATGCAGAGATCTCGGGCACGTTTTTCTCGCTCAAGGATATTCGCAGCCAGCTTGTTGCCGACATAAAAGCAAAGGCGAGAAGAGACGCGGACGACCCTGAGACGCCTGCTATGCTGCCTATTTCTAAAGATGAGATTCACAGAGCGTTTGCTAAACCGGGCATTGTCTCGCAGATGTATGACAAATTTGAGACACGTAGCGAGCAGGTTAGCATGTCCGTTGAGGTCAGAAATGCGCTGGTGACTTCTTCGCATAGAGAGCTTGAGGCGGGGACTGGTATTGGCAAGTCGATTGCATACCTGCTGCCTGAGGTGCTTTTTGCGCAGAAAAATGACGTTACCGTAGGCATTGCTACAAAGACAAACGCCTTGACTGACCAGCTAGTTGCTCATGACCTTCCATCTCTTGCACGAGCGTTGCCAAACGGATTGAGTTTCTGCAGCTTAAAAGGATACGAGCACTATCCGTGCCTGCATCGCGTTGATAGGGCCGCTCTTGAGGAGCTTCCGCTGACGCTGCTTGACCAGGAAGGGCGCTCGAGCAACAGCGTTGCGTCTGACATGCTGACCGCAATTGCGGTGATTTATGCCTACGCGTGCCAGTCGGCTGATGGCGATTTGGATGCGTTGGGGATTCGCTGGCGCTCGGTTCCACGAGAGATGGTAACTATCAAAGCAGCGGAGTGCCTGCGCTCCAAGTGCCCGTATTACCCTCATGAGTGCTTTGTTCATGGAGCTCGTAAACGTGCGGGATCTTCGGATGTTGTGGTAACCAATCACTCTTTGTTGCTTAGAAACGTTGCTGCTGACGGAAAAATTCTACCTCCCATCAGGCATTGGGTAATTGACGAGGCTCATGGCTTTGAGGCCGAGGCTCGCCGTCAGTGGGCAGTAGAAATTTCTGCCAAAGAGATGAGAAACGGCTTTGAGCTGCTTGGCGGAATTAAGTCCGGAGCCATTCATGCTGCTATGGTAGGCGCCGCTAATCTAGAGGACTCTACGCTGCTCACCGGTCTTCTCACGCGCTCTGCCGCCGCAGTTCAGCGAGCCATGGCCGCAATGGGCAACCTTATGGCTACCGTGCATGAGTTGGCTCCGTTGGCAAAAAGTGATGGTGGCTATAACTCCCTTCAGCTTTGGATTAACGATGAAGTAAGAGAGACAGAGGAATGGAAAGAGGTCTTGGAGACCGCTTCCGTTGCTCTTTCTGCTCTTGAAGAAGCGACGCTTCGTATAGGAAAAACCACCGATGCGCTCATTGCATCAGCTCCAAACCTTGCAAGCAACTTGAGCGAGGCGGGGGTGTTCTTGAGCACCCTTCTAGAGTCTCTGAAGCTCATCTGCGAGGGAACGGACAAGAGTTACGTCTATTCGGCAAAGTTGACTCGACTGAAGCGTGATATTGGCTCTGAGGCTCTTGTGGCCGAGAAGCTTGATATTGGTGCAGAGCTGGCAGAGAAGTGGCTGCCGGAGACGCATTCCGTTGTGTTTACTTCGGCGACCATTGCCGTTGGAGATGATTTCTCGCATTTTGAGCACGCTGTTGGCCTGGATAGAGGCGCCTTTGAACACAAGAGTCTGCACTTAGACTCAAGCTTTGACTACGAGAATCATATGGCTGTCTTTGTGGCCGAAGACATGCCTGCACCAACTGATCCAGGCTACCTAGACGCTCTGGAAAAGCTGCTATACGACGTTCATGTTCAGATGGGCGGCTCAGTGCTGACGCTCTTTACCAACAGACGCGATATGGAGCGCCTCTATGAAGCGTTGGAGCCACGCTTGAGTGAGCAGGGCCTTAATCTTGCCTGCCAGGAGCGCTCTTCTTCTGCTCGACGTGTTCGTGAAAAGTTCCTAGCCGAAAAGAACCTCTCGCTGTTTGCTCTTAAATCGTTCTGGGAAGGCTTTGATGCTGCGGGAGACACGCTTAGGTGCGTAGTAATTCCTAAGCTTCCGTTTGCAAGCCCTAATGAACCGCTGGTCAAAGAGCGTGAAGCGCGAGAAGATCGTGCGTGGTGGCGTTATTCTCTGCCAGAGGCGGTAATTGCAACAAAGCAAGCTGCTGGTCGCCTTATTAGAAGCGCTGAGGATAGGGGCGTTTTGCTGCTTGCCGATTCCAGGCTGGTGTCCAAGCGGTATGGCAGCTCGTTCTTGAAATCGCTGCCTAACAAGAACTACCAGCGCGTCTTGACAAAGGACATCTCTGAGCAAATTGCCAAGTGGCGAGAAGAACACGACGCGTAGCAGGGCTGCAATCACCTGATTGGCTTAGAGCTGCTCTTCTGCGGCAAGCAAAGACGCAGCGTAAGTGCGCATTGCGTGCATCACGTCTTTATCTTTGGTTGTTACTTTTCCCTTAAGGGCAAGCAATCGCTGTAGCAGCCACGTTCCACCGTAGTAGGGGATAGTTGCTTTAATTTCTGCAGCAGTGCGCTGGCTTCCAACTGTTTTAAGTCCCGGCCACGAATAGTGCGTAAGGGCGTTTTTATCAAAGAAGGTAAGCTCTACCAGCTGAGACTTTTTTTGCACAGCAGAATCTTGCACGCGTTCCGCAAGCTTTCTGTGCTCAAATGAAGCAGATCGCGTTTCAATGCAGCTCATTCGATTGACCCTAAAGACCCTTTGCTGCTTTAGGTTTAAATCAACCCCCTCAACAAGCCACCCATTTTCTCCGTATGACAGCTTATAGGGAAAAACCTCTCTCTGGCTAATTGCAGCATCTCTATCACCCCGAGCTTCTGCGACAGATTCCTCAGAGCGATAGTCAAATGAAATAACTTGTGATTCTGCAATTGCATTTGAGCAGGTGAGGAACGCATCTACTTCTTTAGAGTGACTTTTGGAGACAAGAGAGACTGAAGACTCGTCCGGTGAAGAGCTTCTTGTATATGGAGGTTTCAAGAGGCTCCAAAATACACTTTCTTGGGGCAAAGCGAGAGCGGTAAAAGCCTCTTTAAGTGCCAAGGTTTCTTCATCCGTTAAGACAAGCCTGCGAGCAGTAAAGGGAGACTCTCCAACAAGTGTCAGAGTATCTTGGTCTCCCGTAAGGGGGAGGGGAAGATAGCCATTCTCGTCCGTGAGCTGTAAAAGCTCCATCAGAGTAGCAGCCTCTTCAGAGGAGATGCCAAATCGCGACTGAACCGCGCTTAGCTCAACTGCGTCAAAAGACTCCCTCAATGCAGAAGCAAGCAGTATGAGCTTATAGACAGCTGACGATATGTTTTTTCTTCCAAAAGAGGTGTTTTTAACAGCCATGGGCAACCTCGCTTAAAGACCCTTTCCACTTTGCGAGAAGAGACTCTGGAGACCTTGGAATTAATCCATGAGCAAGAATCCAAGACAAAGCAGTGTCTTCATGAGCGTAAGCAACGGTCCACAAAGCGCCATGAGAGAGGAGCTCAACATCCCCTTGCCCCTGAGAGAAATGCTCAAAAGCAGCAAGTATGTTTTTGGGGATAAATGCAGTAAGAACGCCAGCCTGCAATCCAAGCTGGAAATCAAGAAGCTTGTAGTCTTTTGAATCAAATTCTTCTGGTATGGAGAAGAACTCGTTTTTAAGAATCGCAGCATCTAAAACACGGTCAACGCGAAAAGTTTTGATAAAAGCGGTCTCAGTACTGGATGAAAAATCTTGGGCCACAAAGTATAGAAGTCCCTGTGAAACAAAGAAATCCAGTACACCCAAATCTTTTTGTTTAACCAGGTTCTGTGAATTTGTGTAGGTGATGTTTACCAGTTGTTTAGAGCTGAGTGATTCGTATAGAACAGGAAAGACTTTGCTTTGGGAAGAAGTATTGAGTTTTTGGCTGTCTGGTTTACCTGAGTCCGAGGAATAAAAGTTACCCACAATTTTAGAGAGCGCGTTTCTCAATTTTTCTTGGTACACAAAAGTTGTATCAGTGAGAATTGCACTGCAGATTACAAGCAGCTGATTGGCATCTTCAGGGCTTAAGTCGTACGAGGAATCAAAGAAATTCGAGTCCGAAAGATAGAATGACTTTTCTTTTCCCGTTTTTACTTCTGTAATTGCAAATCCAAGCTGTTTCAAAACAGCGCGATCTCTTGAAAAAGTTCTTAAAGCAGAATCGGTAGATAAATCTGAGTAGATTGCCGTATATATTTCTGTCGAGGGTAGAGGTCCCTTTTGAAGTAGCAGCATAAATAGCGAGAAAATCCTCCAGGTACCCAGTTCATTATTACCTAGAGTTTGATCGTTTGGAGCCATATCCACCTCCCGCTTTTTGCTAGTTGAACTCAAATCTCTCTAAACATATACGAAAGTTTTTGATATTTAGTGCAGAATTTCTAAATTTGGACGTAAAAATACACTTTAACCGCTATATTTCGATATAAGACGTATACTAATGACGTATATATGAAACCTGTCAGAAGACATGCCAACGAAGGACGTAGTATGGCCATCACACATGACTATGTTGACTATCTAGACGAGCAGATTGATATTGCTCCTGCCGGTAGCCAAGAGGAGCTTCAGGCTGCTCAAACCATTGCTGAAGAAATGAAACTTCACGGGCTTGAGGCAACTATTGAAGAATTTGACGCCAAGTCTATTAAGAGTCTTGGCTACTCAATCTATCTAATCCTCCTCTTCATTGGCGTTATTTTTGCAGGCACTGGTAATGCAGCACTCATTGCTTTTGGCGTTCTGCTTGTCGCTGGTTTTGGCGCACTTACGTGTCTCAAGTATTTTGGTAATGACATTCTTGGCTCATTTGGATCTTCTATTAGAAGCCAGAACGTTGTTGCTAAACACGAAGCCACTGGTGAGCTTGTCGCAAAAGGCAATCGTCCAATCGTAATTGTTGCTCACTATGACTCTCCACACACAAACTTCCTTGTTGAGTCTCCTGTAGCAAAATACGTACCACTTGTACAGAGGTATGCGCGTTGGTGTGTAGTTGCCGTGTTTGTTGCTACGTTTGTTCAGATTCTTCGTTTCCTTCCTGATCCAGTTCGTGTCCTTTTCTGGATTGTTGGTATTCTTGCAGCTCTTCCACTTGTTGCTCTTTCTGTCGCAACTATTGCAGAGCGTTTTGCACCTTGCACTATTGGCGCAAACAACAACAAGTCTTCAGTTGCAGCACTTCTTGGTATTCTCGAGAATGTCCGTCCTACTGGTCATCGACCCGAGGTTGTTCATCATTTTGCAGGAGATGCAGCTGCACTTATCCCAGAGCCTGATGAAGTGGAAGGCGTCCGCCACGGCGAGGAAGTTCTTAATTCACTGGGCATTCTTCCTGAGGATTGCGAAGTAAGCTACGTTGCTTATGACACTACTGGCGCAAGCCAGACTGCATCTCTCGAGGATGTTGCAGAGGCTGTAAATGCAACAACAGAAGAAGAGCAGACTGAGGATGCTTCTGCTGACAACACCGTTGCGTATGATTCTGTTGACGATGAGCTCAATGCAACTATGAAGCAGGTTCACGAGTCTGCAGACGCAAATGCAACGCAAGTTCAGTCTGAAACTGCACATGAGCTGCACGCTAAGAACGATTTTGCTCGCCGTGCTTCCCTCTTTGATCTTCCTGATCCTTCTGGAGACGCCGTTGATCCACTAGCTCCATCTTCCGAGCCAGCTCCTCACTATGTTCCAGCTCCAACATCTGCACCTTCTCCAGAGGCAGAAGAAGCAGAGAGCCCATTCGATACCATTTCGGCTGATGAGGGTCTCACAGAGGCGCAGGACGCAAAGACTCCTGAGGCAAAGCGCCGTTCCTTTAGACTTTTTGGTCGTAACGACGGACCATCAGATGATTGGAAGGGCGGAGCAGCTCCATCTGCAGAGAATCGTGAAGATGCTGACTCTGAGGATGCATCTGTTGTCTCTGAGGATGATCTTCGTAATGCTGTTCTTTCACTTTCTGATGACGAGCTCATTGCACACGACATTTGGTTTGTTGCACTTGGAGCGTCTGATTTTGACCACGCAGGCATGAGGGAGTTCCTTGCAAAACACAGAACTGATATTCGCGGTGCTTTCCTCATTAACCTTGATTGTGTTGGCGCTGGTTCGCTCTCCATTCTTAAGAATGAGGGAATTGGCAACGTCCGCCGCGCTGATCGCAGAATGACTCGACTCCTTTCTACTATTGCATCCGATCTTCATATTGATGTTGAGCAGAGCGCATTTGACTGGGGCACCACTGATGCAACTCCTGCAATGCAGAATTCAGTTCGCTCTGTTACCCTGATGGGCTTAAACGAGGATGGACTTCCTGCACTTAGCCGCACCGCTGCCGATGTTCGCGAGAACGTTAATGCTGGTCAGTGTGCTGACGCTGCAGCTCTTGTTACTGAGCTTATTAGACGCTCATAAACGAACAAGAAACTAGTACAAATTTTTAAGAAAGGGCAGAGAGAGTTCTGCCCTTTCTTTGTTTGCGCAGCAAGACAAGATCACACAACTAAAGAGGGCGTCTTATTTTTGCAGCAAATACATGAGAACATCCAATAAGCACTGATCCTGCCATAGCAAGCAAAAGGGGAACTGCGTAGGCGTTGTCTGCCGTGCCCGGAAGATGGGGCTTAGGCGTCACACGAATAGTTTGTGCTTTAGAGTGACTATCGGTGTGCGAAACAACTTTCTCACCATCTTTTGAGATGGTTTCGTAGGCGGTAACTTCTTTACCTTCAAGTGAGGCAGTCCTTACAGAAAAAGGAACCGCAGCTTCTCCCGATGAGGTAGGAGCTTTGAAGCGGACAGTTCCGCGAGCGATGGGCTCCGCCGTACCTTCTTGGAGCTGCTTTGTTTCATAGAGTTCTCCAGTAATTTCGTACTCTTCCCCTGAGGTAAGCCCTTCGTATTTGATGTGGTCAACAAGATTGAGCACTTCGGTATATTCAGGATTTTTTGATCCAGCAGCATCCACAAGCATCGTTTGTAAAGAAATTCTTTCATCAATGAGCTCGGGCGCTTCTACGGTCTCTTCAGAAGTAAGGGTAACCGTTGGGTTCCATTCTTTGTTAAGAGAGTATCCTGCTGGAGCCGTAATCTCTTTAAGTGAATAGGAGCCAAAGGGAAGACCTTCAACGGCAGTCTCTCCAAGCTCGTTTGTGTCTACTGTGGTGACAACTTCGTGAGGAGCAATCCATTTTCCCTGGTAGAAGATGGGTTGAGCAGAGCTATTAGTTAGCTCAATTTTGGCGCCCTTCAGACTTGGCATTTCATCCGCTTCAGAATAACCATCGGTCGAACTTAGAGAAGTATGCCCGATTTTCGTAACCTTAAGATTTCCTCTTATTACCTCGTCTTTGAAGGTAAAGGAGTGCTCAGACGAGGAATTCTCTTTTCCGCTAGAAAGATTTGTCCAGATAAGCTTGCCGTCTTGGCTTGATAGCTTCCAGGTTTGAAGTGAATGTTCTGGAAGTTTATAGCCTTCAGGTGCTTGAATTTCTTCGATCTGGTAATACCCCAAAGGTAGCCAGGGTTTCTCGCCAAGAGTAAGGAGGTCATCCCCAGAAACCTTATGATCTGCATCAAAAGAAACAAAACCTTGAGAATCAGTCGAGAAAACCTATGTTCTTAGTGTTGTTTCAGCAGAGCCACTGTAGGTCACTTTAAAAAGCGCCCCTTGAAGCGTTGCGTTTCCTTGGGGAGAAGCGCTTTGCTGCTCAGAACGAGCGTCTTCGTCGAGGCTGGTGCTGTGGTCAAAGTCTTGTTTTGAAATGCGTAGATCAAACTCTCCGATAGGAGTATCGGTAACTGTGAAAGTGCTCTCTTTCTGGTTTGTTATTTCTACAGCATAAACCGACGGGTCAAGAAGAAAACCTTTTGGAGCAGAGGTTTCCTTTACATACACCGTTCCAACTGGAAGCTCATTGAGTGTTGCAGAACCATATTTATCAAGAGTGAGACTGCAAAGAAGATTGGTACAACTCTCGTCGGAATATACTCCGTAGACAGCGCCTTCTAGGGTGTAGTGCTCGTTATTGGAGGTGACATTAGGCAATAAGGAACTTTTGGTAATTTTGAGTGAGCCAGATTGCTGTCCAAAGAAAAACAGAACCTGTTTGTCTCCTGTGGGTACAAAGAGCTTGGCAACTCCGTTTTCTGGACCGCTGCCATTGTTTTGGGCGTAATTCATAGCATCGGAATAGAACTGCTCAATAGGCTGATGAAGCTCTGCCTGAGGAACACTTACCGCAAGCGCATGGGCTTCAGCGCGCATAACAGCCCACAGTGTAAACTGCGTGATGGCTCGTGCCTTCCATCCCGTATATCCATACACATCCTTTTCTTGGGACGCAGTTGCTCCGTGATAAATGATGTAATCAATAGCTCTAAGCTGTTCATTTGTATACGTTCCACCGCGAGTGCCGTTGGCTGAGGTGAGCTTTGTATAAGACAGCGGGTCAACCACACTTCCTGTTGCTCCTGGCCATGCACCGTAGTGGTTAAATTCGTCTCCACAGTAGAGATAGGTACCGTCGCTAGCGGTCCACATGGGAATTTGCTGTCCACCAGGAAAATCTTCTCTTTGTGCAACGGTAAATGAGGGCTCTTGCGCAAAAGCAAGCCTATGAGCAGGCTTTAGGAAAAAATGGCTGAGGAGAAGGGCTCCAATTAACAGAGGAATAAACCAGAAGTGAAAGACAGAAGAAGGGGTTTGTCTTCGTGCTGCTGTTTCCTTCTTAGGTTTTGAGGATTTTGTGATAAACATGCGTGCCTCCAAACTGAAAAATCAGAGGTAGATTGCGTATATGGAGATATTTGGTAATGCATAAATGTGAGCTTTTGTTGCAACATATAGACAATTAGTGTTAACGTATTCAGTAATCAGTAACACTTACTAATTAATGAGGTTATCGTGCGTTACAGCAAGCAACGTGAGGCAATTCGTACTTACATGGAAGGTCGCCATGACCATCCAACAGCAGATAGTGTGTATGCAGCAGTAAGAGAGGAGTTACCAAACATCTCTCTTGGAACTGTTTACCGTAACCTTATGCAGCTTGTTGACGCAGGCGAGCTCCAGGTTGTTAATACCGGCGATAATATCTCTCGTTTTGATCCAACCACAACCGAGCATGCACACTTCCAGTGTCATGAGTGTGGCCGTGTCTTTGATGTTGATGGACCAGTTTTGAGGGACCTTACCAATCTCACCAAGGATTCTTGCGGAGAGATTGACTCTTATGCTCTGTGCTTTACGGGCATTTGCAACGAGTGCCTAGCTAAGAACCCAGCGCTCCATCACAGCGTTAACTAATGTGTTGCAACAAAACAGCTTTCTTTAAGGCCGGTGCTTCACCGGTCTTTTTCTTTATGGGGGAGCCTCAGGTTTGCGAGAAAATCTGTCTGATAGACGTGCCCGCAGACCCGCATGTCCTACAGAAGGGAAGGTGCTTGGCATGACGGGGTCTCCGCCAAGCAGCTTTGCCCGAGGAAGGTGGAGTTGTCGGGTGGAGAGCAGGCGCCTATAAGAGGTGGGATAGTGGTGTGCGGGGGTCTCTCGCCAGAAGTACTTTTGCATAGCGCTCCTTTCGTTGGAGAGCATGCTAAAGAGTGACTTTGTCCCTATTCTGGCCAGCGCTTGTCCAGTTTCTGTCAGGGAAAATTTGTGTAGGCACATACTTGTTGTGTATGTGCAGCTAGGCAGAAAACAACGCATCAAACTTTTATTTAGTTGCTAAGCAAGCAAGTAAAAGGCAAAAAATACTGTGATAAAATCTACACAATTGCGGGCATCGCCAAGTGGTAAGGCAATGGCTTCCCAAGCCATCATCCGCGGGTTCGAATCCCGTTGCCCGCTCCAAAGACATACAAGAGCCCTTCGGGGCTCTTTTTATGGACAAGATTGAATTTTGGCGTTGTGAAGAAGGTTGTTCGGGTAGAAGTTGAACGGAAATATTTTGGATATATCTTTGATAGAGCGTGCTTAAGTACTCGGATTACGCAGATTGATGGTTGAAGGGAACAACATGGCACAAATTCCTATGACAGATCAAGAGGTAAAGATTGCTCTTGATGCGCTGTCAGATCAGATTGATAAATACGCCGAGCTGCTTGTTAAGAAGGGGTGTGCCGTTTCTGAAGGAAGTCAGCTGGTAATTAACGCTTCAATTGAGATTGCTGATTTTGCCCGTAGGGTTCAGCGAGCAGCTTATGCGGCTGGCGCAGAATTTGTTACCGTTATTTGGGGCGATCAAGAGTCCTCAAGAATAATGTACGAAAACGTTGACCTAGCACGTCTTTCTAAGACACCAAGCTGGAAGATTGAGCAGCTTAATTCCCTTGCAGAGCAGGGTGCAGCATTTTTGTTCCTCTCGTCTGATGATCCAAATGGTCTAAAGGGAATTGATCCAGAAAAGCCAGCTGCTGTTTCTCGAGCAAGAAACCTAGAGTGCGACGTCTTTAGAAACGGTATGGACTTTGGTAAAAACGTTTGGTGTATTGCTGGTGTTCCTGCAGCTAAATGGGCAAAGGTAATTTTTCCAGAGCTTTCTGAGGCTGAGGCAGTCTACAGGCTTTGGATTGCAATTTTGGACGTTGCTCATGCAAGTGGAGAAGATCCTCAGAGTGCTTGGGAGACCCACAATGCAACATTTGAGAAGACCAAGCGCTTCATGAATTCTCACCAGTTTGAGGAGCTTCGCTATGAGTCTTCAAATGGAACTAACCTGACCATTGGCATGAACCCAGGACATCTTTGGGAGGGTGGCGCTGGAAAGACGCAGGACGGCACACTGTTCTTCCCTAACATTCCAACCGAGGAAGTCTTTACTACACCAAACTATCGCAAGGTAAATGGCACTGTTCACTCTGCGCTGCCTCTGATTCATGCCGGCCAGATTGTTAAAAACTTCTGGTTTACCTTCAAAGACGGTGAGGTTGTTGACTATGGAGCTGAGCAGGGCAAAGACGTTCTGACTTCTATTGTTTCTCAAAAGGGAGGCAAGTACCTGGGAGAATGTGCTCTTATCTCTAAGAACACGCCTATTCGCCAGAGCGGCATTCTGTTCTACGATACTCTGTATGACGAGAATGCTAGCTGCCATTTAGCACTTGGAATGGGCTTCCCAGAGTGCCTGAAGGGCGGCCTTGAGATGAGCCCAGACGAGCTCTTGGCCAACGGTGTTAATCAGAGCACTACGCACGTCGATTTTATGATTGGTGCAGACGATTTAAACATTTGGGGAATTTCTGCCGATGGAAAAGAAACACCAATTTTCATAAATGGACAATGGGCATGGGAGTAAACTGCTACACTATCCTAGTTGCGTGGTAAAATTGCCACGCCCGATAATGGGCCGTTAGCTCAGTTGGTAGAGCAGGGGACTTTTAATCCCAAGGTCTAGGGTTCGAACCCCTAACGGCCCACCAGGTAATTCAAAGGTCGGGTACCATAGTGGTACTCGACCTTTTCTTTTACGAGCAGAAGGAGTCTCATCGTGGTAGATCGCTACACCGGCAAAGAAATGGGCCACATCTTTTCTTTGGAGAACAAGTACGCCGTTTGGCAGGAGATTGAAGTCCTTGCGTGCGAAGCACAGGCTGAGCTTGGTGTTATTGGTATTTCTCGCGAAGAGGCCGCTTGGATTCGAGAGCACGCTGCGTTTAATCGCGCTGAGGTAGACGAGATTGAGGCCGTTACCAACCACGACGTCATTGCCTTCCTGACCAATATGGGCTCCTATATTGATGCCAAGGTTCCAGAGGGTGAGCTTAAGCCAAGTCGCTGGGTTCACTACGGTATGACCTCAACAGACCTGGGCGATACCGCCCTTTGCTATCAGCTCACCCAGGCATGTGACCTGCTTATTGCTGCGGTTCGTCGCTGCGCTGCTATCTGTAAGCGTCGCGCATTTGAGGAGCGCGATACGCTGTGCGTTGGCCGCACTCATGGCATTCATGCTGAGCCTATGACCTTTGGCATGAAATTTGGTAGCTGGGCCTGGGAGTTTAAGCGCGACCTTGACCGCTTGAAGGATGCTCGTAAAAACGTTGCCTATGGTGCAATTTCTGGTGCTGTTGGAACCTACTCTTCCATTGATCCTTTTGTAGAGGAGTATGTTTGCGAGAAACTCGGTCTTGTCCACGACCCACTTTCAACCCAGGTAATTTCTCGCGATCACCACGCGTACCTTGCTGGTGTTCTGGCAACCGTTGCCGCTACCTGCGAGCGTATTGCAACTGAGATGCGTGCGCTGCAGAAGACTGACACCCTTGAGGCTGAGGAGCCATTCCGCAAGGGCCAGAAGGGCTCTTCCGCTATGCCTCACAAGCGCAATCCTATTACTGCCGAGAAGATCTGTGGTTTGTCCCGTGTAGTTAAGGCAAATGCACAGGTCGCCTTTGATAACGTTGCTCTTTGGCACGAGCGTGACATTAGTCATTCTTCTGCTGAGCGCGTTGCTCAGGCAGATAGCTTTATTGCTCTTGACCACATGCTGTCAAAGCTTGAGTTCCTGCTTGATGGCATGGTCCTGTATCCAGAGCAGATGATGGCCAACCTCAATAAGACCCGTGGCATGCTCTTCTCGTCAAAGGTTCTTCTTGCCCTGGTCAACACTGGTATTACTCGTGAAGAGGCGTACAAGATTGTTCAGTCCAACGCTATGAAGGTCTGGGCAGATATTCAGCAGTGCAAGGAAGGACCATCCTACCAGGAGCTTCTTGAGGCGGATCCAGCCTGTACGTTAAGCCATGAGGAGCTTGATAAAATCTTTGATCCTCGCGCATTCCTTACCCGTTCAAACGTTTTGTTTGACCGTCTTGAGCATCTTGAATTGGACTAAATCGTGTCACTGTTTGGGAACATTTCTCGCCGAAACTTCTTTAAGACGGGAGCGGCTGGTGTCGTAGTTGCGGGTGCAATTAGCATCGCGGCTGGCTGCTCTCATCAAGAAGGCTCGGGAGATGCAGGAAAACCGCTGGTACTTGACGAGTCCTCTGGCACAAATGTGCTGGACTCCTATAGCTCAACGGAGTATTCTGCCCAACCTAGTCAGACCTGGACTCTTCCTTTGGGAAGCGTGCTGCATCCAGCCGATGGAAATTGGATTCCCGTCACCACGGCCGGCGCATCTGCTACGCCAATGGTAAAGGGCTCTGCTCTTTCGCTGACGTCTGGCCAGGTTGTCGACGTTGTTCCTGCGGCTCAGATGAACAATACCACCGCCGTAATTTACGACGTCCGCTGCTCCGACTCCGTTTATGCATGGGTTGAGGTGGACACCACAACCTTTGACTGGGAGCTTCTTGCCGCACCATTTTCTGACGGCAAGCTTACTGGAGATGCAAAGGTCCTCTACAAGGCCGATAAAAACTGGGATCCGGCTCCGTTTGCCTGCGGAGACGATAAGGTGGTTTGGCTAGTCCAACCAGCTTCTTCTGGCGAGAAAACCCGTGAATCTTCTCACTGCTACGTGTGGCGTGTGGGGGATTCTGAGGGAACGGATGCCGTTGAATCTCCAGGTAGATTTGCTACCGCACCGTCTATCTCAAAGGGCGTAGTTACCCTTACTCCTCGAGTTCGCGCCTCCGAAGGCACTTACTATGGCGTTACAGCATACCTGCTGGGGGACAACCTTAAAACCAAGGTTGACCAGCTTGTTATGCCTCAATCTGTCAAACCTTTTGCAGCAAGTCGCATAGACGATAAGTTCATTGTGTCAGTTGAAGCAAGTTATGACTCGGGCGGTCTGTTGGGCAAGATGGGAACATATATCCTGCCTGCTTCAGGCGAAAACCCTTACGTCATAGAGCGTGAACCTTATGCAATAACGGCAGGTAAAGGTAGCCTTTACATAGTTAAGAGCCGCGCCTCTTACGTGCTTGTTGATACGCAAAATCAAACGGCAAACTGGCTCTATTCAATGGATAGAAGCGTTGATTACGGAGAGTTTCCCGCTCGAGAAGGCAACTGTGATTCTTTTGTAACCTACTCAACTGTTAAGGATCCTACCAGCGGATATCCGGCTTCCGTGACAGTTCGTGTTTTTTCTTTGTAGATTATTTGTAGGTATAGAGATAGAATGAATACAAATAATTAATGAATAATCGTAATGTGCCATACGCACATACATGCAGGGCAAAAGAAAAGGGGAGACAATGGCTTCCGACGAGAAGACAATTCTGATTGTCGAAGATGAGAAAGTCATCCGTGACGCCGTCTCAGCATATCTTGAGCGCGAAAATTACGTTGTTAAGGGCGTTGGCGACGGTCAAAGTGCAGTTGAAGAGTTTGAAAAGCACGCATTTGACCTGGTAATTCTCGATCTTATGCTGCCAAAGCTTTCTGGAGAGCGTGTTTGCCGTGCAATTAGAGATACCTCTAATGTGCCTATCATTATGCTTACCGCAAAAGGTGAGGTAGAAGACAGAATTATTGGTCTTGAGCTTGGTGCTGATGACTATCTTGTTAAGCCTTTCTCGCCACGTGAGCTGGTAGCACGCGTCCGCGCATTGTTCCGTCGCACGTATTCTGAGCCAGACACCGCTGTTGACGTGCTTGATTATGGCACCCTTACTATTGATATTTCTGGTCACAAGATTCTCATCAACAACGAGGAAGTTGACCTGACCGCTTCAGAGTTTAAGCTGCTCACCACCCTTGCTCGCTATCCTGGCCGCGTGTATACACGTATGGAGCTTGTCGAGAAGGTCCTGGGTTATGATTTTGAGGGCTATGAGCGCACTATTGATTCGCATGTCAAGAACTTGCGCGCAAAGCTCGGCGATGATCCTCGTAATCCTCGCTGGCTGTTCACCGTTCACGGTGTTGGCTATCGCTTTGAGGCTGGCAACGCTAGCCACGAGTCCTAAGCTTTGAAGTTTTGGCGCTCTTCAAGAAACATCACTCAAATTCTCTTAAGAACCCTCCGGAAACTGAGGGTTCTTATAAAACTATTAAGCCCGACCCCGTTGGCACTCAAAGCTTTACCACCCGTATGGCAGCGTTCTTTGCGCTGACTGCCGTCATGACGGTATTGGTGCTCATTTCTGTTTTGGGCGTTGTGTGGGAAAACCGTTTTACCGCTTATACCAGGGAGAACCTACAAAACACCGTTGATACTACCGCGCTCAATATGTCTCAGGCATACGCGCGTGCAGACGGCTGGAATGCCGATGTGCTTTCTATTGCGCGTCAAGCGTCATCAGCTAATCCCGATATTGGTATTCAGGTCTTAGACGTCTCTGGCGTGGTACTGTATGACGACTCTGCGCCAAATGCTCGCCGACCTGGCGGAGATAGCGCACTATCTGGCCCTCAGACAGGCGACGCCGTGGTTTATGCAGTTGTTCAAAACCTCCAAGGCGAGTCTGTGGGCAGCATTAGAATTTGGACGTTTGGTTCAGAGCCGTTCCTGACTCAGCGAGACATTGCGTTCCGTAATGGCTCCTACCAGGCAATCAGCCTTGCTGCAGCCATTGCAATCTCGCTTTCTGGACTGATTGGTATTTTGGCTTCACGCTCGCTTACCAAGCCGGTACGCCGTATTACCGAAACGGCTGTCCAGATCAGAAGCGGCAATCTTGCAGCTCGTTCAGGCATCCGTGGCGAGAATGAACTAGGGCGCCTGGGAGAAACCTTTGATGACATGGCGTCTTCACTCGAAAGAGACATTAAGCTTGAACGCCGTCTGACCAGTGATGTTGCACA
>CAUUGK010000023.1:0-17074 GCA_963544765.1 uncultured Atopobiaceae bacterium | reverse complement strand
TTGTCACCTCAGTGAGGCGTGCACCAGCATTTGCCGAGAAGGGCGAGCCAGCCCAAGAGCACTGGATTGAGCTTGAGATGAAGCTCATGGCAGACGTGGCCTTGGTGGGCATGCCTTCTGTTGGTAAGAGCTCTCTTATTGCACGTATCAGTGCTGCTCGTCCAAAGATTGCTGACTATCCTTTTACCACCCTTGTTCCAAACTTGGGCGTTGTTCGCGCACAGAACGGTCAGTCGTTTGTCTGCGCAGACGTTCCCGGTCTTATCGAGGGTGCCTCAGAAGGTAAGGGTCTTGGTCATCAATTCCTTCGTCATATTGAGCGCACAGCGCTTATTGTCCATATGGTCGATGTTACCGGTGGCTATGAAGGCAGAGACCCAGTAGAGGACTATCACGCTATTAATGAGGAGCTCAAGGCTTACGCTTCAAAGCTCGCTGATCGTCCTCAGATTGTGGTTGCAAACAAATGCGATATGCCTGGTACAGAAGATGCTATTGAGGCTCTCAGAAAAGCCACTGAGGCTGATGGCAGGACTTTCTTTGCTATCTCTACGGTAACTGGTTTAAATCTTGATGATTTTGTTACTACTTGTGCTGCAGAAGTGGCAGAGCTCCGCAAAGAAATTGCCATTACTACGCCAACGGTTGACCGCAGTGAGGCTTGGGAGCATCAGCGTCTTCGTCGTGATAATAAACTTCGCATTGAGCGAGAAGAGCGTCATGCTTGGCGTGTCTCTGGCGGCCAGATTGAGCGCATGGTTATTCAGACCGATTGGGACAATGATGAGGCTGTGGCATATCTACAGCGTCGTCTTGATCGCATGGGTCTTGAAGTACAGCTGGCAAAGGCTGGTGCAGTTGACGGCGATGAGATTCGCATTCTCGAGCTCACCTTTACCTATGAGGATCCAAATAAACCAAATACAGATGGTATAGAGATTCCTGATGAGGACGCCTCTGACCAGCAATTCGAAGATGTTGAGTTTGAAGAGGCTCCATCTGATGCGTCTCATGTAGCTGAGGCTTCTTCAGAAACTGAGTAGAGTATGGCAGCCGACGTCTTAAATAACATGCACCCTGGCCTGCCTCGTTTGGGACAGGATAAAAACCGCACCTATCGTCTGGGAATCATGGGTGGAACCTTTGACCCTATTCATAACGGTCACTTGGTAGCCGCTGAGCAGGCATATGATGATTTGGATCTTGATGTGGTTGTCTTTATGCCTGCTGGTCGCCCTGCGTTCAAACAAAATAAGGGAGTTACCAGGGGAGAAGACCGTTACTCAATGACGCTTCTGGCAACCTCAGATAATCCTCATTTTGTTGCTTCTCGTTTTGAGGTGGATTATGAGGGCATCACCTACACCGCTGATACGCTCAGAAGATTGCGTAAGGTATATCCCTCTAACGTTGAATTTTTCTTTATTACTGGTGCAGATGCAATTGCTGATATTGTCGCCTGGAAAGATGCACAGACCGTAGCTGAGCTTGCTCACTTTGTTGCTGCAACGCGTCCTGGTTATGAGCTGAGTCGTGCTCAAAAGGTTATTGCAGACTCACCTTATGACTTCAAGGTAACCTATCTTGAGGTTCCCGCACTAGCAATCTCATCAAGCTATCTGCGTAGTAGAGTTCAAAATGGTCAGAGCCTCAGATACCTAACTCCCGATTCTGTAACAGGTTACATTCACAAGCATGGGCTTTATGGCGCCGACACAACGCCACTCAATTAAGTGGTCAAGCCAAAGCGACCCGCTGCTCAGATTGACATACGTCAGTAACAAGGTGGTGTCAAACAGGTAGAGATTAGGCTTGGCTCAATATTTTGTAGGACATAATGGAAAGAACACTTATAGCAAAAGATATTGTCTATACCGCAGAACAACAGGCGCTTATTGATCAGCTTGAGTCTGATTTGAAGAGTCATATGTATCACAAGAACCCTAAGCGTTTTGCGCATTCTATCTCTGTGGGACATTGTGCAGAAACGCTTGCGCAGGCTTATGGTGAAGATATGTTGAGCGCTCGCGTTGCAGGTATTTTGCATGATTGGGAGAAACTTCTTCCTGATGCAGAAACCATCGAACTGGCAGAGCGCTTTCGTATCCAGACAGAAGCTCCTTATCAGAAAATTGTTGGACTCTTACATGGTCCTCTCGCCGCAAAAACGCTACCAGCCATCTATCCTTGGCTTTCTGAGCAGATTCTCAGCGCCATTCAGAAGCACACTACGGGCGACCGTCAGATGAGCAAGCTAGATAAAATCTTGTATGTAGCTGATCTTATTGAGCCTCTGCGTCCAAACTTTACATCGGTCGAAGAAGCAAGAAACGTATATTTACGTGGCGGCTCTCTCGATGAGCTTCATGAGACGGCATTTTGTAGCGTTATGATGTATGTGATTTCATCAAGGAGTTATTTGTATCCAAACTCAATTGCCCTATACAATGAGATGATTGAGAAGAAATCTAAGTAGCCTGGCTACATGAGAAAACGGAGAAATTCATGGCTGTAACTTCACTTGAGCTTGCAAAGACTGCTGCAATTGCTGCAGATCAAAAGAAAGCTGAAGATATTCTTGTGCTTGACCTCACTGGTCTCAGTGACGTTTGCGATTACTTTGTTATCTGTACTGGTGGAAATGCTCGTTTGGCTGACGCTATTGTTGATGAGGTCCGCGAGAAGGTCACGGCAAACTGCGGCATTCGTCCAATTTCTACTGAGGGTCGCGACGGTCTCAATTGGATTCTTATTGATTACGGTTCAGTTGTTGTCCACGTATTCCAACCTGAGGTAAGGTCCTACTATCGTCTTGAGCGACTTTGGGCAGACGCTCCTCGTGTAGAGCTAGATATTGAGGGCGCTATGACTTCTGAGATTCCTTATGCCGATCTTCCAGAGGATGCTTTGGCTCCAGCCTTTGAGCTTTCCGAGGATGACTTGGTAGACAATCTTCCAGAATCTGCTGATCCTACTGAGTAGTTTTGGTGTACTAGATTTGTTCGTTTTTGCCTGTAGGCATAGTGTCTGAGACGCGATGCTCAAAGCGTAGGTCTCTACCATACTGCACAGCATCAGCGCCAAATTTATCTTTGAGTTTATCGGTTACCTCGGAGAGATGACGTAAGTCACTCCGAGGTTTCTTTTTTGTTGTAGGTCCAGAGGCTGCTGCATCAAATGTAGCTTCATATTGGTCAAAAAGTGACGCTTGCACTGGTTTGGCATGCCCCTCATCTGAAAATGAGCTAATGCCAACACCAAGCAGTCTTACTGGCTGCCCTTCTTTCCAAATGGTAGGAAGCAGGCCAACGGCAATCTCTGCAAAGAGATGCTCATCATCAGTTGGTGCAGACATTCTTTTTTGAGCGGTATGAGACTCTGTTGCAGAGGCTTTTACCTTAAGCGTTACGGTATAACCTTGTAACTGTTTGCGGCGAAGACGTCTGCCTACAACACCAGCAATGTGTCTGATGGCTTCTTCTATTTCTTGTTTATCAAACAAATCTGTTTCAAAGGTTCTCTCGTTAGAAACAGACTTAACGTCACGAGGCTGGGCAGCTTCATGAACTTCTGAGACTTCTTTTCCTTGCGCGCGCAAAATCATCTTTGAAGCTGTATTGCCAACAAGGGAAGTGAGGTACATTGCATCTGCTCTTGAAAGCTCTCCAAGCGTTTTGATTCCTTGTTGATGGAGCGTTTTTGCCATAGCAGGACCAATGCCGCTCATGGCCTCAATAGGCAGTGGTGCCAGAAAGCGTCCTTCTGTACCAGGAAACACCGCAGTAAGACCGCGAGGCTTTTCTTGCTCAGAGGCAATCTTAGCAATTGTCTTGTTTGTTCCCAGGCCAATGGAACAGGTAACGCCTAGCGCAGCAACTTTCTTTTGTATGCGCTTACAGATCTCCAAAGGATTTTCTTTAGAGAATCTGCCTGGAGTGATATCAAAAAATGCCTCATCAATAGAAACCTGCTCAACAAGGGGAGTCTCATCTTTGAGAAAACCCATAACAAGAGCACTCATTTCAGAGTATCTGTCATAGCGTCCTGGAGTCCAAATTGCTTGCGGACAGAGCCTTACTGCAGTAGCTGAAGGCATGGCAGAATGAACGCCAAACTTCCTTGCTTCATAAGAGGCGGTTGAAACAACGCCTCGTTTGTGGGGTGAGCCTCCAACAATTACTGGTTTTCCGCGCCACTCAGGATGATCAAGTTGTTCTACAGACGCAAAGAACGCATCAAGGTCAAGAAGCCCAATGGCTTTACCATGCCACTCAAAATTACACGATTTACGTGCGTTTTTATCTGATATGTCTTTTGATGTTTCCATAGAAATAGTGTATACTTTTTGTACAAATAGAACAAGTGTTTCATAAACAAATTACGAGTACTTTTTGAAGAGAGCAAATTTATACTTTTCGAGGTTAATGCGTTGTTGTACACTTGTAACCCGATTTGTGGCTTTGCGGTGCAGCCCATCTAACATCCGAGGCACCGCTCGTATGGAGGAGTTTTCATTGGCAGTTAAGATTCGTCTGGCCCGTCACGGTGCCAAGAAGCGTCCGTACTATCGCGTAGTTGTCGCTGATGGTCGTATGCCTCGCGATGGTCGTTACATTGAAGAAGTCGGTCGTTATAACCCACTGACTAGCCCAAAGACGATTGATATCAACCTTGAGAAGGTTGATGAGTGGGTAGCAAAGGGCGCTCAGCCAACAAGCGCAGTTTCTCACCTCATTGAGATCGCTCGTACTGGTGCTCCAGTTGCAGAGAAGAAGACCAAGCTCTCCAAGAAGGCACAGGCAAAGGCTGCTGCAGCTGCAGAGGCCGCTGCTGAGGCTGCTGCCGCAGCTGCTGCTGAGGAGTCCGAGGCTCCAGAGGCTGAGTAAATCGTGTCTGAATTCACAGAGCCCACTGAGGTAGACGCTGTCGATCAGGACATTCAGGAGATGCCCTCTGACAAGGTTGCTGATCTTGTTGAGTACATCGTCTGTGGTCTTGTCGATAATGAAGATGCTGTTGCACTCGACGTCACCGATCGCGAGGATGGAGCCTTGATTGAGGTTTCTTGCTCTGAGGAAGACGCTGGACGTGTCATCGGCCGTAAGGGAAGAACCATTAAGGCAATTCGCACTTTGGCTCGTGCTCTTGGCCAGCGTGTTGGCACCTCTGTTGATGTCGAGGTTGTAGGCTAATTTTGCGTAAAAACTGGCGAGCAATTGCTCAAATTGTTAAAACGCATGGTAAAAGAGGGGAGGTTGTGACGGTTCCCGTTCACAGCCTTCCTTCTCTTATAGCCGAAGGCATGACAGTTGTTCCTGTTCCGCCTGCGCTTAAGGGCCCTAGGAAGTTTTCAGTTGTCTCTGTTGAGTCAGATGATAGAGAAGGTAGTCTTGTAACTTTTGAAGATGTAACTACCATCTCTGAAGCAGAAGAGCTTATTGGTAAAACGCTTCTGGTAGAAGAAGATTGTCTTCCAGAAAACTTTGGTCTGGTAAATGTTTCTCTACTTGTGGGTAGAGAAGTACGTGATACAGAACATGGTTCTCTGGGTGAAATTACAGAGGTTCTTGTTGGACCTACACAAAATGTGTGGGTCATTGAGGGGCCTTTTGGACAGGTGCTGATGCCTGCCGTCGATGAATTTATCAAAGAGGCCCCAGCCGAGGGCTCCATTACCGTCTCAATTCCTCAGGGCCTTCTTAGGTTAGGTGAGTAGCATGCGTCTAGAAACGCTCTCAGTATTTCCTGAGGTCTTCTCGCCCTATTTACATGCTTCTATTATGGGCAGAGCTCAAAAGGCAAATATTTTTGAGTTCTATGCGCATGACTTGCGTGACTGGACGCATGATAGGCATCGTACGGTAGATGATGCTCCTTTTGGTGGTGGACAAGGCATGCTTATGAAGCCAGCTCCCATCTTTGAGGCAGTTCGTGAGATTACTGATCAAGCGGAACCTAAGCCCCACGTGGTGTTTTTCTCGCCAGTTGGTAGGCCGTATTCTCAGGCTATTGCCCAAGAGTTTGCTCAAAAAGAACGCATTCTGTTTGTTTGTGGTCGTTATGAGGGCATGGATGAGCGTGTCTATGAGCTGGCAGATGACGTTATTTCTCTGGGAGATTACGTGCTGACGGGCGGAGAGCTTCCTGCGCTTACCGTGATTGACTCGGTTGTGCGCTTGCTTCCTGGTGCGCTTGGCGATGAGATGAGCTCACAGGATGAATCCTTCTCTGACGATGGCCTTCTTGAGTATGCTCAGTACACGCGTCCAGCAAACTTTGAGGGGCGAGAAGTTCCGTCTGTCCTTCTTTCAGGAGACCACGGAGCGGTAGCAGTCTGGAGACGACAATCTGCACTTGCTCGCACTCGTGCGTGGCGTCCAGACCTCTTAGAGAGCGCTCAGCTCACTGAGAAGGACAGAGCGTATTTGGCAGAGCTTGATCAGCAATCTGGTGATGACGATGAGTAGTGGACATTCCAAAGTTCTTGAAATTTTTGAATACCTGGTAATTGTTGCAGTTGCTGTTGCGCTGGCGTTTTTTATTAGAACGTTTGTCGCTGAGGTATATGAGGTTCCAACAGGATCCATGCTCAATACCATCCAACTGGGGGATCGTTTGGTAGGAGAGAAGCTTACCTATCGTTTTGGCGGTACTCCGCAAGCAGGTGATGTGGTTACCTTCACCAGTCCTCAGAATCCCGATACGCTTTTAGTTAAGCGCGTCATTGCTACAGCAGGTCAAACGGTAGATTTGCGCGACGGTGCTGTGTATGTTGACGGTCAGCTTATGGACGAGCCTTATACTGAAGGCAAGCCAACCTATTCTCTTGCGGATCGCGCAGGTGCCGTAATTCAGAATTATCCGTATACTGTTCCTGCAGGTCATATTTTTGTTATGGGGGATAACAGAACAAACTCGCTGGATTCCAGATATTTTGGAGCAGTTGCGGTTTCTACCGTGACCTCTAAGGCAATGTTTATTTTCTGGCCCTTTGATCATGCTCGCGGGCTATAGTACTTACGTCGGACATTTGAGAGAAAGAACATCATGGGCGCAACACCACTTACGTTTCAAGATATGATTTTGACCCTTGAACACTACTGGGCAGAAAAAGGTTGCACGGTCATGCAGCCATATGACTCTGAGGTAGGTGCCGGTACCTTCCACACCGCAACTATCCTGCGCTCACTTGGCCCCGATGCCTGGCGTACCTGCTATCCACAGCCTTGTCGTCGTCCTGCTGATGGACGCTATGGCGAGAACCCTAACCGCTTGCAGCATTACTATCAGTTCCAGGTCTTGCTCAAGCCATCTCCTGCAGACTCTCAAGACCTTTATCTTGGCTCACTTGCCGCTATTGGCCTTGATCCAAAAGACCACGACGTTCGCTTTGTTGAGGACGACTGGGAGAGCCCAACGCTTGGTGCTTGGGGTCTTGGCTGGGAAGTTTGGCTCAACGGCATGGAGGTTACTCAGTTCACGTACTTCCAGCAGGTAGGAGGCATTGAGGTAGACCCAGTTCCTGTTGAGATTACCTATGGTCTTGAGCGTATTGCTATGTATGCTCAGGGTGTAGATTCCGTCTATGATCTGGTATGGAGTTACCTGCCAGATGGCACGCCAATGACGTACGGCCAGGTATTTTTGGAGAACGAGCGTGAGTTCTCAACTTATAACTTTGAGGTAGCCAACATTGAGCTTATGCGCGAGAAGTTCGACGAGTATGAGGCAGAGTGCCACAGCTGCCTTGAGCGCAAGCTTCCACTACCTGCGTATGACTGCGTTATGAAGTGCAGCCATGCATTCAACCTACTTGACTCTCGTGGTGCTCTTTCTGCTGTTGAGAGAGCTAACTATATTCTTCGCGTTCGCACCGTTGCTAAGGCATGCTGCGAATCGTATTTGGAGGAGGTTGCTTCTAAGAAAGCACCTGCAGCAACTACTCAGGAGGAGGTGGCTTAAATGGCTGAGGTTAGAGACTTCCTTTTTGAGATTGGATCTGAAGAGATGCCTTCTGCTCCATTGCAGAAAGCTATTGCTCAGTTCAATAAGCTTGTTGTTTCCGGACTTAAAGACTCTGGCTTGTCATTTGGAGAGGTTAAGATCCTCTCGACACCTCGTCGTTTAACCGCCTATGTAAAAGATGTTGCTGAGGCTACAGAAGAGATTTCCGAGGTCAAGCGTGGTCCTAAGGCAGAGATTGCTTTTGATGCAGCGGGTAATCCAACCAAGGCTGCTGAGGGATTTGCTCGTAAGTGCGGCGTGAGCGCTGATGCATTGACTCGTCGTGTAGATACCGACGGTCATGAGTACGTCTTTGCAGAGCTCAATATTCCTTCAGTTCCTGCTACAAAGATTCTCTCTGAGCTGGCAACTTCTTGGATTTCTGCACTTGATTGGCCTCGTAGTCAGCGCTGGGGTTCTTTCCACGAGCGCTACGTTCGTCCTATTCGCTGGTTGTGCTCCCTTTTTGGTTCTGAGATTGTTCCTGTTACTTACGCTGATGTAACTAGCTCAAACACCACTCAGGGCCATCGTGTTCTTGGACCTGGTTACCATGAGGTAGCAAGTCCAGCTGACTATGAGCAAGTTCTTAAAGACGCTGGCGTTTTGCTTCAGGAGCAGAGAAAAGACGTTATTCTCGCCGGTATCAAAGAGGTGGAGGCTGCTCGTCCGGGCTCTCATGTTGATATGCCAGAGAAGGTCTTTGAGGAGGTCATTAACCTAACTGAGTGGCCTCAGGTTCTTGTGGGTACCTTTGACGAGGAATTCCTTAACGTTCCTTCAGAGATTATTACTGAGTCCATGCTTTCCAACCAGCGCTATTTCCCAATCTATGACGCTCAAGGTAAGCTGACTCGCGAGTTTATTGTGGTTTCTAATGCAGACCCATCTTGCGCCGAGCGCGTCATTGACGGCAACGAGCGCGTTGTTCGTGCTCGCCTCGACGACGCTAAGTTCTTCTTTGAGGAGGACTTGAAGCACACGCTTGACGAGTTTGCTCAGCGCCTTGAGACCGTTGTCTTTCAGGAGAAGCTTGGCACGGTCCTACAGAAGACCCAGCGTATGGAGACTCTTGCTGCAGAGATTGCGCTCGACGAGACTTCCAACAAAGAAGAGGCAGAGCTTGCTGCTCGCGCCGCTCATCTTGCTAAGGCAGACCTTGTCAGCCAGGCAGTAGTCGAGTTCACTAGCCAGCAGGGCGTTATGGGTGGCTACTACGCAGAGGCAGCTGGCGAGAAGAGCGATGTAGCTGCAGCAATTCGCGAGCACTATCGTCCTCGCTTTGCCGGCGACGAGCTCCCAAGTGGCCAGATTGGTCGCTTTGTGGCTATTGCTGACAAGCTTGATACCATCTGCGGCATCTTTGCTATCAACGAGCCACCAACCGGCTCTTCCGATCCTTACGCTGTTCGTCGTGCAGCAATTGGCGTCATTGCACTGGTCCGTTCTACCTCCAACCTTGACCTCAAGAAGCTTATTGCAAGCTCTCTGGAGCATTACCGCCAGCAGGGTCTTGCTGTTGACGAGTCTGTTCAGTCCCAGGTTGAGCAGTACTTTATTGGCCGCCTTGCATCTATTGCTAAGGACGAGAAGATCTCTGCAGATGCTATTGAGGCTGTTAGTGCAATTGGCGTTATCAATCCTGATGAGTTCCTTCAGCGTGCTCGCGCACTTGATGAAGCACGTCAGAATGAGCCTGAGCTCTTTGAGGACCTTGCTACTGCTTATGCACGTGCAGCTCACCTCAGTGACGCTTCTCTTGGCGTAGAAGTTGATACAGAGCTTCTCACTGAGCCAGAGATGTCATTGCTCGCTGCTTGCGAAGAGGGCCAGAAGCAAGTGGCTGCTGCTCTTGCTGGTGCAGACTATGCCGCTGCTGTTTCTGCGCTGTCTCAGCTGCGTGAGCCAATTGATATTTTCTTCGACAAAGTACTTGTCATGGACGAAAATGATACCGTTCGCCGAAATCGTTTGCGTCTTTTGAACAAATTTGCCCAGGTATTTAGTAATGTCGCCGATATTAGTGTGCTTTCTCGCAAGAAGTAGGGTACGCTTAGATTGATAAATGTTTGTATCTTTCTGAATACTTGACTGAAAGGGTTACAGCATGAGCACACTTGATATCGATAACAACTCTCTTGGTGATGGTCTGCCTATCGTCTACGTTTTGTCAGACTCTCGTGGAGAGACCGGTGCTGCAGTAGTTAAGGCTGCTGCTGCTCAGTTTGGCGATGATTCCGTAGAGATTGTAAGGGTTCCAAACATTCATAGCGTTGATGATGTTCGTGCATACTTCAATGAGCATGAAGATGAGAATCGCCCTCGTGCAGTCTTCCACACCTTTGCGGATGGCTCTCTCAGAAGAGAGATTCGTCGTGAGCTTGATCAGCGCCTCATCCCATCAATCGATCTTCTGGGACCAGCGGTAAACGTTATTTCTACGCTTACCGGCGAAGAGCCAAGTCACGCAATTGGCGCATTCTTTGAGGGAGTTACGCGCTAAGAGAGTGCTGACGCCTCAAAATATCAAAAAGTTAAATGAGCATCCATTTTGGGTGCTCATTTTCTTTATGGAGAATTTCACAATTTGCAATCATAAGTTTGTAAATAATTCTGTGAACGGTCGATATTGACCGCTCACCGTTATTTTGTTCAGATGAATAGCGTAGGTTGGTAACATACTATGAATGTGAGGACAGAACCAACTTTGTTTGGTTTGATGTCTTTGCGTTCAATTGTGTTGGTGCACGCTTTGCGTGTGATAGTTTGAGAGTTTGGAGTGTTATGTCCGAGAAGCACGTTTACAGCTTCGGAAAGGACCACGCCGGTAACGATGTTACTGAGGTCGCTGGCGCATCCGTAGAAGAGGCAAAGTGGATTGTTGGTGGCAAGGGAGCAAACCTTGCAGAGATGTCTAAGATTGGCCTGCCTGTACCTCCAGGATTCTCAATTACTTGCCAAACTTGCGTTGCTTATTCCAATAACGGCAACGTCTGGCCTGAGGGCGTCACTGATGAGATTGACGCAGCTATGGCTACCCTTGAGGAGCGCATGGGCAAGAAGCTCGGCGATGCAGAAGATCCACTGCTTGTCTCCGTCCGTTCTGGTGCACCATTCTCCATGCCTGGCATGATGGACACTGTTCTTAACCTTGGTCTTAACGATGAGTCCGTTCAGGGCCTCATTAAGCAGACTGGTAACGAGCGCTTTGCTTGGGACTCTTACCGTCGTTTTGTCCAGATGTTCTCTGGCGTTGTTATGGGCGTCTCTGGACAGCTCTTTGAGGACGCAATTGCTGCTAAGAAGGCCGAGAAGGGCGTTAAGCTTGATACAGAGCTGGACGCAAATGACCTTCGTGACCTTGTAACTTGGTTCAAGGGCATCTTTGCTGCAAACGTTGACGTTAAGGAGCACCCAGAGGTCTCCAAGAACGGCTACGCTGTCTTCCCATCTGATCCTTACCTCCAGCTCCGCCTTGCTGAGCAGGCAGTCTTTGGTTCTTGGATGAATGACCGCGCAATCCTTTACCGCAAGCAGAACAAGATTCCTGATGAGCTTGGTACTGCAGTTAACGTTCAGGTCATGGTCTTTGGTAACAAGGGTGAGACTTCTGCAACTGGCGTTGCATTTACTCGTAACCCTGCAGATGGTACCAACGAGCGCTACGGTGACTTCCTGATCAACGCTCAGGGCGAGGACGTTGTTGCTGGTATTCGTAATACTGAGCCTATTGCAGACCTCGTTAAGGTTCCTGCACTCAAGGAGGCAGGCGAGGAGCTCTTCCACGTCTTTGAGATTCTTGAGGATCACTACGCAGACATGATGGATATTGAGTTCACCATTGAGAATGGTAAGCTCTGGATGCTTCAGACTCGTGTTGGTAAGCGTACTGCTCTCTCTGCACTTAAGGTTGCAATTCAGATGTACGAAGAGGGTCGTATTACTAAGGAGCAGGCTGTTTCTCGCGTTGCTCCTGAGCAGCTCGATCAGCTTCTGCACCCACAGTTTGATCCTAACGCTGAGTATGAGACCATTGCTAAGGGTCTTAACGCTTCTCCTGGTGCAGCTGTTGGCGCTGCAGTCTTCTCTTCTGCAGACGCTGAGGCTTTTGCAGAGGCAGGCAAGCCTTGTATTCTTGTCCGTTGGGAGACCACTCCAGATGACCTCCACGGCATGGTTGCTGCAGAGGGTATCCTAACTTCCCACGGCGGCAAGACCAGCCACGCAGCTGTTATTGCTCGTGGTATGGGCGCTCCTTGCGTCTGCGGTGTTGATACACTTCGCATTGACGCTGCTAACAAGCGCTTCACCGTTGCTGATTCCGGCCTTGTTGTTAACGAGGGCGACGTTATCTCCATCGACGGTACCACTGGTGACGTCATCCTTGGTGCTGTTGAGCTTGTCCAGCCAGAGCTTTCTGGTGACCTCCAGACCATCCTTGCATGGGCAGATGAGGTCCGCCTTGACGAGTCCCGTGGTCGCGTCATTGGCGTACGTGCAAACGCTGATAACCCAGCAGATGCTCAGACTTCCGTTGATAACGGCGCTGAGGCAATTGGTCTTGACCGTACAGAGCACATGTTCCTTGGTGAGCGTAAGCACCTCATTCAGGACTTCATTCTTGCAGACTCTGAGGACGTTAAGCAGCTTGCTATCGAGCAGCTTGGCCGTGCTCAGAAGGGTGACTTCCTTGGTATGTTCAAGGTAATGGACGGCAAAGACGTTGTTGTCCGTCTTCTTGACCCACCACTGCATGAGTTCCTTGATTCCCCACGTGAGCTTGACGTTGAGATTGCTCATGATGAGGAGCAGGGTAAGGACGCCGCTGCAAAGCGTGCTCTTCTCGCTAAGTTTGACGCCTTCCAGGAGGCAAACCCAATGCTCGGCCTCCGTGGCTGCCGCCTTGGCCTTGTCTACCCAGAGCTCAACGTTATGCAGGTTCGTGCTATCGCAAGCGCAGCTGCAGAGCTCAAGCGCGTTGGTCTTGACCCTCGCCCAGAGATCATGGTTCCTCTGGTTGGCTTTGAAGAGGAGCTCATCCAGGTCCGTGAAGAGGTTGAGCAGACCATCAAGCAGGTTGCTGACGAGTACGGTGTTGAGCTCAACATCCCAGTTGGTACCATGATCGAGCTCCCACGTGCAGCTATCATGTCTGAGGAGATTGCTAAGCACGCAGACTTCTTCTCCTTCGGTACTAACGACCTCACCCAGACTTGCCTTGGCTTCTCTCGTGACGACGTTGAGTCCGCATTCATGCCTCTCTATCTTGAGCGCAAGATTGTTAAGACCAACCCATTTGCAACCCTTGATAAGGGTGTCGCAGAGCTTGTCCGTATGGGCGTTGAGGGTGGCCGTAAGGGTAATCCTAACCTCACCATTGGCGTCTGCGGTGAGACTGGTGGCGATCCAGAGTCCATCCACATGTACTACAACCTTGGTCTTGACTATGTCTCCTGCTCACCATACCGTGTACCAATTGCACGTCTTGCTGCAGCACAGGCTAAGATTCAGGCTAACGGTGGTCCACAGAAGATTGCTACTAAGTAGGTTTTCTTCTAGACTCACTGCAACAAACTCTAGAGGGCGGCTTCGGTCGCCCTCTTTTGCTAGATAGAAATATCCTGCTATTATGAGGTAAAGAGGCAGGTACAAGGAGGTTCTATGTTATCCATTAGACGAGAAGATCTTGAAGCTCGCGAGCATCAAATCTTATCTCCTGAAGCGGCTTTTTCTGATCAAAGTAAAGGTCGTGCGATTGCAGAAGAACCTGACCAGTACCGTACCTGTTATCAGTGTGATAGAGATCGTATTCTGCACAGCAAGAGCTTCCGAAGGCTTGCCCACAAGACACAAGTTTTTCTCGCCCCAGAAGGGGACCACTATAGAACCCGTCTTATTCATACGCTTGAGGTTTCGCAGATTGCGCGCTCAATCGCGAGGCCTTTGGGATTAAACGAAGACCTTACTGAGGCAATTGCGCTTGGACATGACTTGGGCCATACACCGTTTGGTCATATTGGCGAGAAGGCGCTTTCGCACGCTATTAGCCTGTATAGGGGAATGGACCCCGAAGCTCCAGAAAATGCGAATATTTTTGCCCATAATCAGCAGAGCGCTCGCATTGTTGAGTATCTGGAGAAAGACGGTCAGGGTCTTAACCTTTCGCATGAGGTTATTGATGGTATTAGATGTCACTCAGGCAATCTACGTGCAGAAACAGCAGAAGGAAGAATTGTTGCCATCTCGGACCGCATCGCGTACGTGACGCACGATATTGATGACGCAAAACGAGCAGGACTTCTTTCGGAAGAGTATCTTCCAACTGAGGCTCGTGAGGTGTTGGGCAATAGCTCACCTGAACGCATTGAAAATATGGTTCACGATATTGTCTCTGAGAGCTCTCGCGTAGGCGATATTAAAATGACCGACTCCATGTGGGGCGCCATGATGACCATGAGGGCATTCCTGTTTGCTAATCTGTACGCATCAGGCGATGCAAAATATGAAGAACCGAAGGCATATGACCTTATCATTGAGTTGTTTGATTACTTTGTTAACCATTTAGATGAGGTTCCTGCAGAATACAAGTGTCATGACTTCGATCATCCAGAGATTCAAGTAGCGGATTACGTGTCTGGTATGACCGATAGGTATGCAACAAGGATTTTTGAAGACCTTCGTTTGCCTCGTTCCTGGGGTAAGAGAAGATATGTAAAGTAAGTTTTCTGCAAACTAACCCTTGTACAGCTGGATATATTCACGTATACTTTCCGTCTGTGTGTTAACTATGTGTCGTTCGCAGGAAGCGTCGGCACCTCTAGAGATGAGGAAACAATGGACTACATTCGCGCTATTGAGCGTCAGCAGATCCGCGAGGACATTCCTGAGGTCCGCGTTGGTGACAACGTAAAGGTTCACTATCGCATCGTCGAGGGTGACCGTACTCGTGAGCAGGTCTTCCAGGGTGACGTCATTCGTCTTTCCGGCGAGGGTTCTCGTGAGACTTTTACCGTTCGTAAGATCAGTTTCGGCATTGGTGTTGAGCGTACTTTCCCACTTCACTCACCAAAGATTGCTAAACTTGAGGTTCTTCGCCACGGTGTTGTTCACCGCGCTAAGCTCTACTTCCTGCGCGATCGTGTTGGTAAGGCTGCTCGTCTTCGCGAGAAGCGCTAATCAACTTCATATGCTCTTTAAAGCCGCCTCCGGGCGGCTTTTTTAGTACCATAGTCGTGTAGTTTGGAGAAAACATGGCTGATTCTGCTAAAGATATAATTGCTCGTTTAAGCGATGCCCCAGAGACTGAGGTATACGAACTCATAGCTCGTTATAGCGAGGATCCCCGTAAACAGGTTATCAAGGCTCTAGAATCAGCTAAAAAGCGCATTGAAAAAGAACATGCCGAGAAGACCCGTGTAGAAGAAATGTATCGCTTTCAGAAGGAGCTTTCTGGAGGAGGACTTGTTGTTGGTGTTGATGAGGTGGGCAGAGGTTCTGTAGCTGGTCCTTTAACGGTTTGCGCGGTCTGTTTGCCAGAGGATCCTATCATCTATGGACTCAATGATTCCAAAAAATTAACTGCAGCAAAGCGAGAGATTCTAGCGGCACAAATTCAAGAAGTTGCTACCGTAATTGGCATTGCTCATATTGCTCCTCAAAGAATAGATGAAGTTGGCATGGCACAGTGTTTAAGAGACGCTATGCTTCAGGCTGTCAAAAACACAGGTATTGAGCCTGACTGCGTCTTGATTGATGGAAATCCTATGCATATCCACCCCAAAGAAAAGACTCTTGTTAAGGGCGATGCACGCATTGCTTCTATTGCCGCCGCTTCAATTGTGGCAAAGGTAACAAGAGATGCTCTTATGGTGGCCTATGATGAGGAATACCCCGGCTATCACCTGGCAGAATGTAAAGGATATGCCTCTGCTGAACACATTGAAGCTATTGGTGAGATGGGACTTTCTCCCATACATCGTGCGTCGTTTTGTGGAAACTTTGTTAAGACGCAAAGACTGTTTTAATACATCCAATTTAAGCAATCAGATTAACTTTCAGACGCAAACATGGACCCGTTCATTCTAAGAGGATTGAACGGGCTTTTTCTATAGTCGCAAGTCCGTAATATCAAATTTTTTACTTTCGTCAGAATCATTACGCTGTTTAGACAGACAGCAGTCAAGTTAGTGTCAAAGTGCTCCTGCAAACTGAACTCTCCCACAATGAAAGGAGAGTTATGAGCAAGAAAGACACAAGCAAGTATCCAGGTTCTTTGCCCAATGAGGTAGAGGAGAATCCCACTGCGCTGGAACAATCAAAAGATCAAGACAAGGTTTCTGAAGAGGATGACGCACAAGAGGGAAGAATTCCGCTAGAAGAGATGTCTTCTCGTCAAATTGGTGAGAAAGGCGAGGAGATTGCTGCAAAATACCTCATCAAAAGAGGCTACAAAATTATCCAAACTAACTGGACATGTCAGATTGGTGAGGTTGATATTGTTGCTCAAGATGGCGATAACGTTGTGCTTGTTGAGGTAAAGACAAGACGCATCTTGAATAAAGACGATAGCATCATGCCTGAACTTGCGGTAAATAAAGCAAAGCAGGAAAAATACAGGACGCTTGCGCTTATGTATGCAGCTCTTCATCCAGCGCTCACCTCAATTAGATTTGATGTTGTTGCCATCAATTTGGTAGCTCCAAGTACGGCAAGCTTGAGGCATTTAATTGGAGCTTTTAGCTGGGACGAGCAATGAGTCAAGCAACCATTTGCGTTCATACAGCTACTCTAAGAGGTATTGAGGCAATTCCCGTAGACGTTGAAGTGGGTATTTCAGGTGGCATACCAGGAATTACTATCGTGGGTATGCCCGACAGTTCCATTATGGAATCGCGCTCTCGAGTGCGCTGCTCACTAAAAGCTGCCGGATTTACCATTCCTCGATTGCTAGTAACAATCAATTTGACGCCTGCGGATATAAAGAAGACAGGCACTGGATTTGATTTGCCCATAGCTGTTGCTATTCTTGCAGCTACTGGACAGATTCCTCAAGAGATTGTGCATAACAGGC
>CAUUGK010000022.1:0-17227 GCA_963544765.1 uncultured Atopobiaceae bacterium | reverse complement strand
ATGCTAAGATGGCTATAGTGACCCATGGAAATCCTTTCAATGAACGTTGTCGTAATCGCCATTGTAGACCCATGGGTCACTACCTTGTCTTTTGTTGTTGCACTAGCAATGAGAATTCAAGCCTAAAAATGCAAAAGAAACTGTGGATTTGCCTGATTTCTGCAAAGAATCGGTGCCTCAAATACAGATTCTTTGCACTTTTCAGGCAGGGTTTAAAGCGCGTCCGAGCTCACCCTTTCAGGGAGCCTGATGTTATCGTCATGTCTGAACAATTTGCCGGAAAAGTGCGTTAAGTCTGAGCGATTTGCCTGATTTTCTCGCCATGTCTGAGTAAATTTGCTCAGACATGATGAACTTTTCAGGCTAGCTAATGCAGGAGCATGCTGCTTTACAGAGTAAAGGGCATATTGAGCGAGAAACCCGTAGAATAGGGAAGCGAATTCTTTTACAGCGCACAGGAGAAGAGATGAAGGATAGCTCGCAGAACGTAAGTGGTCAGCAAAATGCAAGTAGCCAGCTAAACACCGGCTGCTCGGTAAACGCTCACTCAAATTACTCCCGCATGACAAAAATTCTCTTTGTGTGTCACGGAAATATCTGCAGGTCAACAATGGCACAGTACGTCATGCAAGATTTTGTCAAGAAAAACGGTCTGGTAGATTCGTTTGTCATTGACTCAGCCGCAACCTCTACAGAGGAGATTGGCAATCCAGTTGATCCTCGTACGAGACACAAGCTTCAGCAAGAGGGAATTCATTGCGGCAATCATCGTGCGAGGCAGATGACGCGCGCAGATTACAAGAACTTTGATTACCTCATTGGTATGGATCATAACAATCTTCGCAACATGATGCGCATACTCAAAGATGATCCTCATGGAAAAGTTTCACTACTTCTTGACTGGTCAGAAAAGCCTCGAGACATCACTGACCCATGGTACTCAGGCAATTTTGATCTGACGTATGAGGATGTTACCGAGGGTTGCGAAGCATTGCTCAAGAAACTTTTGGCAAGGTAATTTCAGCAGCTTATTTTTAGCGAAGTTATTTTCGCAGATTTTTTTACAAAATTTTTTGAAAAAACTTTTCAAAATTCCTTGGGTTTCTCGCCAATGGATACGCCCGGGTCAGCGGTTTGACCTCGCAAAATGGGAGAGAAGAAAGATCTCGCAGCTAGAGGGTATCAAACGCTCTTCACAAAGCGTTCATCTTTTAGAGATTTTAGGCTTGTTTCTTGTCAAAAATGAGTGTAAAGTAGACGGGCTGCTCAAACAGGACAATTATGTCTAAAGGCAGTATGTACAGGACGTGGTCCGCTGGGGAAGAGTACCCGATGTGCTCTCAAGGTCCCATGACCACCGAAGGTTAGGAAAGAGCATGGTTAATACCATCCTCGGCCGCAAGCTGGGCATGACCCAGGTATGGGACGAGAACGACAACGTCGTTCCTGTTACCGTCGTTCTTGCAGGCCCCTGCACCGTTTCACAGGTAAAGACTGTTGAAACGGACGGCTACAATGCCGTACAGATTGGCTTCGGCGACATCTCCGAGAAGCATGTCAACAAGCCAATGGCTGGTCACTTCAAGGCACAGGGCGTCGAGCCAATGCGTTACCTCCGCGAGGTCCGCGTTGAGGATGCTTCTGAGCACAAGACCGGCGATGTTGTCACAGTTGCTGACTTCTCTGAGGTCACCGCTGTTGACGTAACAGGCACTTCAAAGGGTAAGGGTTTCCAGGGTACTGTTAAGCGCTGGAACTTCTCTCGCGGTCCAATGACTCACGGTTCTCGTAACCAGCGTCGTCCAGGTTCCATTGGTCAGTGCGCATACCCTGCACGCGTTCGTAAGGGCCTTCACATGTATGGTCACATGGGCGCAGAGCGCGTTACGGTCAAGAACCTTAAGCTTGTCCGCGTTGATGCTGAGCAGAACCTCATGCTTATCAAGGGTGCTGTTCCTGGCGGCAAGAATGCCCTCGTCCAGGTCCGCATGGCCTAAGGGCCTTTAGGCAAACACTTAGGCTAACAAGGAGACAACATGTCCAAGTATGAGATTAAGAACGTAGAGGGAAAGAAGGTCGGCGACGCCGAGCTCTCCTCTGACGTCTATGGCATTGAGCCAAACATCCCTGTTGTGCACCAGGTTGTAGTCTGCCAGGACGCATCCGCACGTCAGGGTACCCACTCTACAAAGAACCGTCACGAGGTATCCGGCGGTGGCGTTAAGCCTTACCGTCAGAAGGGTACTGGTCGTGCTCGCCAGGGTTCTATTCGTGCTGGTCAGTGGACTGGTGGTGGCGTCATCTTTGGACCTACCCCTCGTTCACACGCACGTCGTATTAACAACAAGATGGTCAAGCTTGCTATGAGGTCCGTCCTCTCCGGCAAGGTTGCAGACTCCGAGCTTGTCCTCGTTGACTCTCTTGAGTTTGCTCAGCCTTCCACCAAGCAGGCAAAGGCTGCACTTCAGAACCTCGGTATTGAGGGTAAGCGCGTTACCGTCATCGTCCCAGACGACGACGTCAACACCTACCTCTCTTTCCGCAACCTTCCTAAGGTTTCGATCTTTGGTGTTTCTGAGGTTACTACTCGTTTCCTGATCGACAACGGCGCACTTGTTATGTCCGCTGATGTTGCTAAGCAGCTTGGGGAGGTGCTCGCATAATGAACTCTCCTTATGAGGTCATCATTCGTCCTATCGTTTCAGAGCGTGCTTTCGATCTGATGGAGCAGGGCAAGTACACTTTTGAGGTTGCTCGTAACGCAGGTAAAGAAGAGATTGCTGCAGCTGTAGAGAAGCTCTTCTCTGTACACGTCACCAAGGTAAACACACTTTCTGTTAAGCCAAAGAACAAGCGTGTACGTTATCAGCAGGCAGGTAAGACCCGCCAGTGGAAGAAGGCTATTGTTACCCTCGCTGCTGGTGAGACTATCGAGATCTTCGGTAATAACTCTGCTGAGTAAGGTTTTTCTCCCGTGCCTCTTTTGAGGTACGGGTTCGTATGCCGCGCATAGTAGATACGCGCGGTACCGTGGTAATCCGGTGTTAGCTCGACTTTCCCTTAAGCGGGCTAGCCAACGGAGAAGAAAGGGATACTGTTTATGGCAGTTAGGCATCTAAAGCCAACAAGCGCAGGCAGGCGCTTCCAGACAATCTCAGACTTTGCTGAGATTACAACTGATAAGCCCGAGAAGTCCCTTCTCGAGCCTCTGCCAAAGAAGGCTGGCCGCAACAACAATGGCCGCATCACTACCCGTCACCAGGGTGGTGGCCACAAGCGCCAGTACCGTCGTATCGACTTCAAGCGTCGCAAGGATGACATCCCAGCTAAGGTCGCTACTGTTGAGTACGATCCTAACCGTTCCGCTCGTATTGCTCTTCTGCACTATGCAGACGGCGCAAAGGCATACATCCTTTGCCCAGAGGGCCTGAGCGTCGGTGACACCGTTCTTTCTGGTACCAAGGACGTCGACATCAAGCCTGGTAACTGCACCACTCTTGAGCAGATTCCAGTAGGTACTCTTGTTCACGCAGTTGAGTTCCAGCCTGGCAAGGGTGCTGCAATGGCACGTGCTGCTGGTACTTCCGTCCAGCTCATGGGTAAGGACAACGGCTATGCAGTTCTGCGTATGCCTTCCTCCGAGCTCCGTCGTGTTCTTCTGACCTGCCGTGCAACCATCGGCGAGGTTGGTAACGCTGAACACTCCAACATTGTTGTTGGTAAGGCTGGTCGTTCCCGTTGGGCAGGCGTCCGTCCTACCGTCCGTGGTACTGTCATGAACCCTGTTGACCACCCACACGGCGGTGGTGAAGGTAAGAACCACACTTCTGGTCGTCCTTCCGTCACCCCATGGGGTAAGCCAACCAAGGGTTATAAGACCCGCGACCCGAAGAAGGCTTCTAACCGCCTGATCATTCGCCGTCGTAAGTCCAAGTAAGACACGAGTAGGAGTAGATAAATGAGCAGAAGTCTCAAAAAAGGCCCCTTTGTGGAGACTCGCCTCCTTGCGCGTGTCGCTGCAATGAACGAGGCTGGCAAGAAGGACGTTATCAAGACTTGGTCACGTTCCTCAACCATCTTCCCTGAGATGGTCGGTCACACCATCGCTGTTCACGATGGTCGTAAGCATGTACCTGTGTACGTCACCGAGTCCATGGTTGGTCACAAGTTGGGCGAGTTCTCCCCATCCCGTACCTTCCGCGGTCACAAGGCCAAATAGGGGGAGTGTAGTAAATGGCTAAGAACACCGATTCTATTGAGGTTCGCGCAACAGCTAAGTATGTTCGCGTTGCTCCTCGTAAGGCTCGCGCAGTTGTCGCGCTTGTCCGCGGTAAGTCTGTCGAGAAGGCCCTTGAGGTTCTTCAGTTCTCGACTCGCGCTGCCGCAACTGATATTGCTAAGGTTCTGCGCTCCGCAGTTGCTAACGCCGAGAACAACAATGGTCTCCGTGCTAACAACCTGGTAGTCAAGACCGCTTTTGTTGACGAAGGCCCAACGCTTAAGCGTATTCGCCCTCGTGCAAAGGGTTCGGCTTCCCGCATTAACAAGCGCATGAGCCACATTACCGTTGTCGTTGCACCTCGAAAGGAGGCGTAGGAATGGGTCAGAAAGTACAGCCTACAGGCTTCCGTCTTGGTGTAACCGAGAGCTGGCGTTCTCATTGGTACGCCGATAAGGACTACGCCGAGCAGCTCGGCAACGATCTTGCTATCCGCAAGTATCTTGAAAAGCGCCTTGAGAAGGCAGCCGTTGCTCGTATTGATATCGAGCGCGCTGGCGATAAGGTCAAGGTAACTATTTTCTCCGCACGTCCTGGCATTGTCATTGGTAAGAAGGGTGCAGAGATTGACGGACTTCGTGCAGATCTTGAGCGTGTTGCTAAGGTCGGCAAGGGTCAGGTCAACGTTGATGTTGTCGAGGTTAAGCGTCCTGAACTTGACGCAAACCTTGTTGCTCAGTCCATCGCAGAGCAGCTTGAGCAGCGTGTCGCTTTCCGTCGCGCTATGCGTAAGGCTGTTCAGTCCGCTCGTAAGGCTGGCGCTAAGGGTATTCGTATCCAGTGCTCCGGTCGTCTGAACGGTGCTGAGATGGGCCGCCGTGAGTGGTACCGTGAGGGTCGCGTGCCTCTGCACACCCTTCGTGCTGCAATCGGCTATGGTACCGCTACAGGTCGCACCACCATGGGCGCTGTTGGTATCAAGGTTTGGATTTATTACGGCGAGAAGATGCCTGGACAGCCAACACCTAACCCAGCTCTTGAGGGCTCCGCTCGTCCTCGTCGTGCTCGCAATGAGAGGAGGGGCCGTTAATGCTTGCTCCAAAGCGTGTATTGCACCGTAAGGTACAGCGCGGTTCCATGAAGGGCCAGGCAAAGGGTAACACCCAGCTGCACTTTGGTTCTTGGGGCATCCGTGCAGAGGAGGCTCACTGGATTACTAACCGCCAGATTGAGGCTGCTCGTATTGCTCTCACCCGTGAGATGAAGCGTGGCGGTAAGGTTTGGATTACTATCTTCCCAGATAAGCCAATCACCAAGAAGCCTGCAGAGACTCGCATGGGTTCCGGTAAGGGTAACCCAGAAGAGTGGGTAGCAGTTGTTAAGCCTGGTCGTATCATGTTCGAGATTGATGGCGTACCAGAGGAAGTTGCTCGTGAGGCTCTTCGTCTTGCTCAGCACAAGCTTCCAATCAAGACCAAGATTGTCTCCAAGGCCGATCAGGACGGTGAGAACTAATGAAGTACACCGAAATCAAGGCTATGAGCGATGCAGACCTCGCTAAGAAACTCGAGGAAGGCCGCGCAGAGCTCTTTAATCTTCGTTTCCAGATGGCAACCAGCCAGCTGGACAACACCGCTCGTGTCAAGGCTGTTAAGCGCGACATTGCTCGCGTTCAGACCGAGATGCGCACCCGTCAAATTGCTGCGGAAGCATCCGCAGAGCAGAACTAGATCGCAGGAGATAAGTTATGGCAGAGACCGAAAGCAGAAATGCGCGTAAGGTTCGTACCGGACTCGTCGTCTCCATCTCTGGCGAGAAGACGATTACGGTAGAGATTACGTACCGTAAGCACCACCCTAAGTATGGCAAGATGATGACCATCGGCAAGAAGCTTCACGTTCACGATGAGAACAACGAGGCTGGTCTGGGCGATACCGTCCGTGTCATGGAGACTCGTCCTCTTTCCAAGACCAAGCGTTGGCGTCTCGCAGAGATCGTTGAGCGCGCTAAGTAATTAGCACCTAGGAAACAGCTTTTAGCTCAACCTAGTTTTGTATCTATCATTATTTCTCATGTGCGCAAATACGCGCACCTCTGAGAAATTAGGTTCCGGAGGAACGTCACATGATTCAGATGGAGACCATTCTCAACGTCGCTGACAACAGCGGCGCAAGGCGCGTAAAGTGCGTCAAGGTCCTTGGTGGCTCCAAGCGTCGTTACGCCGGCCTTGCCGACGTCATCATTGGCGCTGTCCAGGAGGCTACTCCAGGTGGTTCGGTGAAGAAGGGCGACATTGTTCGCTGCGTCATCGTTCGTACCGCTAAGGACACCCGTCGCAAGGACGGTAGCTACATCCGCTTTGACCAGAACGCATGCGTTCTTGTTAACAAAGAGGGTGAGCCCAAGGGTACTCGTATCTTTGGACCAGTCGCTCGCGAGCTGCGCGACCACAAGTACATGAAGATTGTCTCACTTGCACCTGAGACCCTTTAAGGAGGAACGACATGCCTAAGATGAAGATCAAGAAGGGCGACAAGGTCGAGGTCCTCACTGGTAAGGACAAGGGTAAGCGCGGCGAGGTACTTCGCGTATATCCAGAGAAGAACAAGGTTGTCGTTGAGGGCGTTGCAATTGCAAAGCGCCATGTCAAGCCAAACGCAGCTAACCAGCAGGGTGGCATCGTTGAGGCAGAGGCAGCAATCGACGCTTCCAATGTTGCTCTTATCGACCCTAAGACCGACAAGCCAACCCGTGTTGGCTACCTGATCAAGGAGGACGGCACTAAGGTCCGCGTCTCCAAGAAGTCAGGCGCTGAGCTCTAAGTTATACGTGTTTCTCGCTTTGGAGAAACATCTCAGAGCTACTTCAAACCCCGTTATCATCAGATAGCGGGGTTTTCTTTTGGGCGAGAAGTACGGTGTCATATGTAAGTCGTGTGATGACACGAAAAAATATCAGCTAGCTTGAAATTCTCGCCCCATTTTTGCTCAATAAGGTCTAATATTGTTCATTGCGTCTTTCTATGGGACACGTATGTCTCGAGGACGCAGATGGCTCCTAGTTCGCCAAACTAGGAGGTGCGAGGCGATCCCCGCACTTAAAACCCCAAGAGTTAAGGAGAAACCATGGCAGACGAGAAGTACACCCCTCGCCTTAAAGAGCTTTACTACGCATCTGTGCGTGACGCTCTGAAGGAGAAATTTGGTTACACCAACGTTAACCAGATTCCTAAGTTTGAGAAGATTGTTGTCAACATGGGTGTTGGCGAGGCAGCTACAGACGCTAAGGCAATCGACGGCGCTGTAAACGACCTCCGTACCATTACTGGTCAGCAGCCACTCGTTACACACGCTCGCAAGTCTATCGCAACCTTTAAGCTTCGCCAGGGTATGCCAATCGGCGCTAAAGTTACCCTTCGTGGCGATCGTATGTGGGAGTTCCTGGATCGTCTAATCGCAGTTGCAATTCCTCGTATCCGCGACTTCCGTGGTATCTCTGCTAAGAGCTTCGACGGCCGTGGTAACTTCTCCATGGGCGTAACCGAGCAGCTCATCTTCCCAGAGATTGACTTTGACAAGATGGACCACACCCGCGGTATGGACATCACCATTGTCACCACTGCTAAGACCAATGAGGAGGGTAAGGCACTTCTCGACGCCTTCCACTTCCCATTCAAGCAGGACTAACTTTTACCTGCGCTTTAATTAAGCGCATTCCTGTTGGCATCTTCGATGCCGGGTGACATAGTCACCAGCACTATTGTTTGAAGTCATCTTGGCGTTCGCCAAGTTGCATTTTGAAGGAGGATTTGTGGCTAAGACTTCGATGATCGTCAAAGCCTCGCGTGAGCCGAAGTACTCTACGCGCACACAGAACCGTTGCCAGCGTTGTGGACGTCCCCACTCCGTTTACCGCAAGTTTGGTCTGTGCCGTGTGTGCTTCCGTGAGCTAGCGAGCAAGGGCGAGCTTCCTGGTGTCCGCAAGGCAAGCTGGTAGGACTCAGGGCTCTGGCGTCAAGGCATCTGCGCCACGGGTGTAGATGAACCAGACACGCAGTTTCATCATTAACGAAGGAGAAGGATCAAATGAAAATTACCGATCCCATTTCAGACATGCTGACGCGTATTCGTAACGCAAACTCAGCTGGCAAGGATTCCGTATCCATGCCATCGAGCAAGGTGCTCGTTGAGATTGCTCGCGTCATCACCGAAGAGGGCTATGTCGAGGGTTACACCGTTGAGGATACTAAGCCTCAGAAGACTCTTCACATCACCCTTAAGTATGGTAAGAAGCGCGCTAAGGTTATCCGCGGCATCCGTCGCATTTCCAAGCCTGGTCTGCGCATTTACTCCACCGCTGAGAAGCTTCCACGCGTTCTTGGTGGTCTTGGTACTGCAGTGGTTTCCACTTCTAAGGGCATGATGTGCGACCGCGACGCTCGTAAGAACGGCGTTGGCGGCGAGGTCATCGCTTACGTTTGGTAAATCTGACAGGAATGAAAGGAGACAGCCGTGTCTCGTATTGGTAAGAAGCCTGTCCAGATTCCTGCTGGAGTCACTGTGACAGTTGATAACACCACCGTTACCGTTAAGGGTTCTAAGGGCGAGCTGACTCGTACTTTCTCTGAGCTGGTTGCTATCGCTCAGGAGGGCGAGGAGATTCTTGTTACTCGCGTTGACGAGTCCACTGAGTCCAATGCTCAGCAGGGTCTTGTCCGTACCCTTATCCACAACATGGTTGTTGGTGTCTCTGAGGGCTTCGAGAAGAAGCTTGAGCTCACCGGCGTTGGTTACCGTGTAGCACTTAAGGGCAAGGATCTTGACCTTTCCCTTGGTTATTCTCACCCAGTTCTCTATGTTGCACCTGAGGGCATTAGCTTTGAGGTACCTGATAACACTCACCTTACGGTTAAGGGTATTTCTAAGGAGAAGGTCGGCCAGGTTGCAGCTGAGATTCGTATGAAGCGTCCACCAGAGCCTTACAAGGGCAAGGGCATTCACTACGAAGGTGAGCACATCCGCAGGAAGCTCGGTAAGGCTGCTAAGTAAAGCAACCCTACTTTTAGGCTAAAAGACCATCACCCCGTTAGGTGATGGCATGTCTCTAAGGAGAAGGAATGAACAAGCAGCAGGCGAAAAAGGCGGGTCTTGAACGCCGCAAGCGCCGCGTACGTGCCAAGGTCTTTGGTACACCTGAGCGTCCGCGTCTTGCAGTTCACCGCACAAACGCAAACATTTATGCACAGCTTATTGACGACGCTTCTGGAAGAACTCTCTGCTCTGCCTCTACGCTTGACCCAGAGTTCCGTTCTACTGGCAAGGTTGGCTCCAACAAGGAGGCAGCTGAGTTCGTAGGTGAGCTTATCGGTAAGCGCGCTGCCGAGAAGAACGTCACTGAGGTCACTTTTGACCGTGGTGGCCGTCTCTATCACGGCCGCGTCAAGGCTTTGGCAGATGGCGCCCGCAACGCGGGCCTGAAGTTCTAGGAGGATTCAATGGCACGTGATCGTAAGCGCCAGCAGGATACGGATCTTCAGGAGCGCGTCGTTTATATTCACCGCGTTTCCAAGACCGTTAAGGGTGGCCGCCGTATGTCACTCGTTGCTCTGGTAGTCGTTGGCGACGGTAAGGGTAACGTTGGTATTGGCCAGGGTCGTTCCGCTGAGGTACCTCTGGCAATTCAGAAGGGCGTCGAGGACGCAAAGAGGAACATGTTCAAGGTCCCACTGACCGAGACTGGTTCCGTACCACACGCAGTCACTGGTCACTACGGTGCAGGCTCTGTTCTTATTAAGCCTGCATTCGAGGGTACTGGTGTTATTGCTGGCGGTCCTATTCGTCCACTCTTCGAGCTTGCAGGTATCACCAATGTACTTTCTAAGTCCCTTGGTACCGACAACGCTCTGAACATGATTAAGGCAGCAGCTGAGGGTCTGAAGGAGCTTTCCAGCCCAGAGGAAGCAGCTGAGCGTCGTGGCCTAACCGTCGGCGATATGTTCGTCGGAAAGGAGAACTAACGATGGCTAAGAACCTTAGCATCAAGCTTGTCCGTGGCGCTGTTGCAGGCGTCAAGAAGGACCAGACTGCTACGGTGAAGGCCCTCGGCCTCCACAAGATCGGCGATACCGTCGAGCAGCCTGACAACCCAAGCATTCGTGGAATGATCTTCAAGGTTAAGCACCTTGTCGAGGTTGAAGAGAACTAGAGGTAGTAATAATGCAGCTCAATGATCTTCGCCCCGCAGTGGGTTCGCGCAAAAATCGTAAGCGCGTAGGTCGCGGTAATTCTTCAGGCAATGGTACTTTTGCCGGCCGCGGTATGAATGGTCAGCTCTCCCGCTCTGGTGGCGGTAAGGGCGCTGGCTTCGAGGGTGGACAGCAGCCACTGGCTATGCGTCTTCCTAAGCTTCCTGGTTTCACTAACCACAACCGTGTTGAGTACGCTCCAGTCAACGTTGCTCGTCTGAATGCACTCTTTGCAGATGGCGAGACCGTAGACGCAGAGGCTCTGGTTGCTAAGGGAGTTATTAAGTACAACTTCATCCCAGTCAAGGTTCTGGGTGATGGCGAGCTTTCTAAGAAGCTCACTGTTAAGGTCGACAAGGTTTCCGCCTCCGCAAAGGCTAAGATCGAGGCGGCCGGTGGAAAGGTTGAGGCCGAGTAGTGAGTAAAGGAATCGCCAACGCATTTCGTGTTCCGGAACTAAGGGGAAAGATTCTCCTTACGGTACTGATTCTTCTTCTGTACCGTTTTGGTGCGTATCTTCCTGTGCCCGGTGCTCCATTCCAGCAGATGCTTTCTGTTTATCAGAATGGTCTTTCTAAGAATGGCGCAATGGCCGTGCTTAACCTATTTTCGGGTGGCGCTCTTTCTCGCATGTCTGTTTTCAGTCTGGGCATCATGCCTTACATTACGGCTCAGATCATCTTCCAGATGATGCAGTCCGTTATTCCATCTCTTGGCGAGCTTGCTAAAGATGGTGAGAGCGGCCAGCGTAAGATTACGCAGTACACGCGTTATCTTACGGTTGGCTTAGCTCTGCTCAATGCAGTTGGTTACCTGTTCTTGTTTAAGAGCTATGGTGTATCTTTTGCATCTATGGAGGGCGTGCCTGAGGCACTTGAAAACTTCCTGGTAGTCTTTACCATGCTAGTTGGTGCCATCATTATTATGTGGCTCGGTGAGGTTATTACTCAGCAGGGTGTTGGCAACGGAATGAGTCTTATCATCTTTGCAAACATTATGGCTGGACTTCCAACAGCCCTTATTTCTTCAGTAGCTACTCGTGGAAACATTGTTCTTACCGTTGTTACTGTTGTGGTTATGCTCGCTATTATTCCGCTCATTGTTTACATTGAGCGTGGTCAGCGTCGTATTCCTATCAACTATGCCAAGCGCGTTGTTGGTCGTCGTATGATGGGTGGTCAGTCAACGTACCTTCCAATTAAGGTAAACACTGCAGGCGTTGTGCCAATCATCTTTGCATCTGCAATCCTGTACCTTCCTGCTCAGGTTGCTGTGTTCTTCCCAGGAGTAGAGTGGATTCAAAATCTTGCTACTTCACTTTCTTCTGGATGGGTTAACTGGGTTCTCTCAGTTATGTTCATTGTCTTCTTTGCATACTTCTACACCTCAATGGTGTTCAATCCAGAGGAGACAGCAGACCAGCTTAAGAAGCAGGGTGGCTTTATTCCTGGTGTTCGTCCAGGTACTGCTACTTCAACGTATATCAAGACTGTTATTGACAGAGTCACCCTCCCCGGTGCTATCTTTATGGCAGTTCTTGCAATCGTTCCAACCATTATTTTCTGGTTCACAGGCGATTCGTTGATACAGGCGTTTGGTGGAACTTCCGTCCTGATTATGGTCGGTGTTGCAATGGATACACTCTCTTCCATTGAGTCCCACCTTAAGATGCACAACTATGAGGGCTTCTTTAAGTAGTTCTTAATACGTAGCATAAAGGGGCCTGGAAACAGGCCCCTTTTATTATTTGAAAGGAAGGCGAAGCATGAACATTGTTCTTCTCGGCGCACCTGGCGCTGGCAAGGGTACACAGGCTCAGAAGCTCGTTGCAGAGTATGGACTTGCTCACATCTCAACCGGTGACCTTCTTCGTGCTGCTGTTAAAGCTCAGTCTGAGCTTGGCGTTAAGGCTAAAGAGTATATGGATGCTGGTCAGCTTGTTCCAGATCAGCTTGTAATTGACCTGGTAAAAGAGCGCCTTTCTGCAGACGATGCAAAGGCTGGTTTTATTCTTGATGGCTTCCCACGCAACACCGCTCAGGCAGTAACCCTTGATTCTGAGCTTCAGAATATGGGCCTCAAGCTTGATGCAGCTCTGCTTGTTGCTGTTGAGCCAGAGGTTATTGTTGAGCGTCTTTCTTCTCGCCGTACGTGCAAAGAGTGTGGTTATACTGCACCTGCTGGTACAGAGACTTGCCCAAATTGTTCTGGTGAGATGTATCAGCGTGATGACGATAAGCCAGAGACAATTCGTAAGCGTCTTGATGTATACGAGAACCAGACTTCTCCTTTGATCGAGTACTACAAGGGTCATGGAATTCTGAAGGAGGTCAACGGAGATCGTCCTGTTGACGAGGTATTCGCCGACGTAAAGACACTCCTCGCACTATGATTACGATAAAAACACCTGAACAAATCGAGGCAATGAAGGTGTCGGGCGCCCTTTCTAAGGCAGCCCTTCGTCGTGCTGGATCCATGATTAGACCTGGTGTTTCAACGCTCGAGATTGACCGCGCTGTTGAAGCTTTTATTAGACTTCATGGCGGAACCCCTACCTTTAAAGGCTACGGTGGATTCCCTGGATCTGTTTGCTCTTCTATTAACGAGCAGATTGTTCACGGTATTCCATCAGCTAACGTTATTTTGCAAGATGGCGATATTCTGACCATTGACACGGGTGCTACCGTTAACGGTTGGGCAGGAGATAACGCTTGGACGTTCTACTGTGGAACAGTTGACGAGAAAACCCAGGCACTTTGCGAGGTTACCCGCGATTGCCTTAAGGCAGGTATTGCAGCTGCTGTTCCTGGTGCTCGCCTTGGCGATGTTGGACATGCAGTTCAGAAGCTTGCTGAGGATAATGGCTATGGCGTTATTCGTGATTTTGTTGGCCATGGTATTGGTCGCAATCTTCACGAGGACCCAGAGGTTAGAAACTATGGTCGTGCAGGTAACGGTATTGTTCTTCGTGAGGGAATGGTAATTGCAATAGAGCCTATGATTGCTATGGGTACCTACGATTGCACCGTTCTTGAAAATGGTTGGACCGTTGTTACAGATGATGGCCTGCCATCAGCACATTATGAGAACACGGTTGCTATTACTGCCGATGGTCCCGTTATCGTTTCAGAAGATGAAGTTGGTCCATGGTGCGAGATGCAAGGCGGTCTTGAGTAACACATACATTGTTCTTCTCGCTATCTAATTGTGTTGAAAAAATAAGTGATAGACGAGTGGCACATTTTTATGTATTATTGATAACCGCTGTCGATGTGTCGAGAGGATGAAAGTTGGCTAAACAAGACGCGATTGAGCTTGAAGGCAAGGTACTAGAACCCCTGCCAAATGCTATGTTTAACGTTGAGTTAGAGAACGGCAAGACCATCCTTTGCACCATCTCAGGAAAGATTCGAATGAATTATATTCGAATTCTCCCTGGTGACAAGGTTGTAGTAGAGATTTCTCCTTACGATCTTACCAGGGGTCGCATTACCTACCGTTATAAGTAAGTAATGCAAAAGTCTTGTGCCATGCATGAGGCTATCTGTGTCTTTGCGCACGTCGCAAGGGCATATGTACGTAAGTACAGTCGGTATTTCACGCCAGCGGCTGGGCGAGTATATAGTTCGTATCAGCAGAACCGAAAGGAAGACACATGAAGGTACGTCCTTCGGTAAAGAAGATGTGCGACAAGTGCAAAGTCATCCGTCGCCACGGTAAGGTTTACGTGATTTGCGAGAACCCGCGCCACAAGCAGCGTCAGGGCTAAGGAAGGAGCACCAAGTTGGCCCGTATTAACGGCGTCGACCTGCCACGCGATAAGCGTGTTGAGGTCGGACTCACCTATCTTTACGGCATTGGTCAGACTCGTGCAACCAAGATTTGCAACGAGACTGGTATCGATGTAAATACTCGCGTCAAGGACCTCACAGAGGAAGAAGTCACTAAGATTCGTGACTTTATTGACGCTAATTACACCACCGAGGGCGATCTTCGCCGCGAGGTGCGTCAGAATGTTGCCCGCCTGATGGAGATTGGCTGCTACCGCGGCCTCCGTCACCGCAAGGGCCTCCCTGTCCACGGTCAGCGTACCCACACTAACGCTCGTACTCGTAAGGGTAAGAAGCGTCAGGTGGGCGGCAAGAAGAAGTAGGCGAGGAGTAGCTAATGGCACAGAAAAAGAACGCTCGCACTACACGCGTCCGCCGCTCCGAGCGTAAAAACATTGCAGTGGGCCAGGCCCACATCAAGAGCACATTCAATAACACGATTGTCTCTATTTCCGATCCCCAGGGTAATGTAATTTCCTGGCAGTCCGGTGGTACCGTCGGCTTCAAGGGCTCTCGTAAGTCCACTCCTTTTGCTGCACAGCTTGCAGCAGAGGCAGCAGCAAAGGCAGCAATGGAGCACGGTCTCCACAAGGTAGCTGTTTTTGTTAAGGGCCCAGGCTCTGGTCGCGAGACCGCAATCCGTTCCCTTCAGGCAGCAGGCCTTGAGGTTTCGGGTATTCAGGATAAGACACCTATTGCACACAACGGCTGCCGTCCTAAAAAGCGCCGTCGCAACTAGCACGAAAGGACAAGCAAATGGCAATTGATAGGACCCCGGTCCTTAAAAGATGTCGTCAGCTTGGCATCGATCCCGTTGTGATGGGGATCAATAAGACTTCTAACCGTGAGCCACGTCGCCGTCGTCGCCAGGAGAGCGAGTACGGTATGCAGCTCCGTGAGAAGCAGAAGGCTAAGTTCATTTACGGCGTCCTTGAGAACCAGTTCCACGGCTACTATGAGATGGCTAAGAAGAACCCAGGCATTACTGGTGACAACCTGATGAGCATCCTTGAGACTCGTCTTGACAACGTCATCTTCCGCCTTGGCTTTGCTCGTACACGTAAAGAGGCTCGTCAGACTGTCCGTCACGGTCACATCACCGTCAACGGTCAGCGCGTTGACATTCCTTCTTATCGCGTAAAGAGCGGCGATGTTATCGCTGTTGCTTCCAAGGCAAAGGATCTTCTTCCAATCAAGGAAGCTCTCATTTCCTCCGAGCACATGGCAGTTCCTGCATGGCTTGAGGTTGACATTGAGAAGCTGCAGGGCACTGTTCTTCAGCTTCCAACCCGCGATCAGATCGACCTTGAGATTGACGCACAGCTGATCGTCGAGCTCTACTCCAAGTAAGCCCGACCCGTTTTGGAGGTAGCAATGTCCGAATTTATCCGACCAAACGTGTCGGTAGATGAAATCGGCGCAAACGTCGCTCGTGTGAGCGTAGAGCCGCTTGAGCGTGGCTATGGTGACACGCTTGGCAACTCCCTCCGCCGCGTACTGCTTTCCTCTCTTGAGGGAGCTGCGGTTGAGGCCATCCAGATTGATGGCGTTCAGCATGAGTTCACTACGGTTGAAGGCGTCTATGAGGACGTTACTGACATCGTTCTGAACGTTAAGGGCCTAGTTTTCCGCAACACCAACAACTCTGATGAGGCTGAGGCTTCCATCTCTGTTGATGGTCCTTGCACAGTCACTGGTGCTGATCTTGATGTTCCTATGGGCTACGAGTTGGTTAACCCAGCTCAGCACATTTGCACTCTTGCTGAGGGAGCTCATCTTTCCATGAGGCTTCGCCTTGGTAATGGTCGCGGTTATGTTTCCGGTGAGGATAACGAGCGTGAGAGCGATCCAATTGGATTCATTCACGTTGACTCGATCTTCTCGCCAGTTCGCCGCTGCGCTAAGGCTGTTGAGCCTTGCCGTGTTGGCCGTCACACCGACTATGATCGTCTGGTGCTTGAGGTTGAGACCAATGGTGCAATCAGCCCTCGCGAGGCTGTCGTTGAGGCTGCAAACATCATTAACCAGCACATGAGCGCATTCATGGGACTTACTGATTTTGACGAGACTCAGGAAGAGGCTTCGATTTTTGCTAAGGCAGACGTCGAGGACGATTCCGAGCTTGAGAAGCAGGTTGAGGATCTGGACCTTTCCGTCCGTTCTTACAATTGCCTCAAGCGTGCAGGAATTCACTCTGTCCGTCAGCTCGTTGATTTCTCTGAGAACGATCTTCTCAACATCAGAAACTTTGGTGTTAAGTCTATTGAAGAAGTCAAGGAAAAGCTCGAGAGCATGGGCCTGTCCCTTAAGGCTTAGTCGCGCCTTGTCACGCATAGGAGAATGTAAATTATGAGGCACAATAAGAAGAGGGGCATGAAGCTTGGTACTGATGCTAGCCACACCAAGGCCATCAAGAAGAGCCTGATCCAAGCCCTTTTCACTAACGATCGTATTAAGACTCTTGACGTCCGCGCTAAGGCAGTTCGCGGCGAGGTCGACAAGGTCATCACTTGGGCAAAGCGCGGCGATCTTCACGCTCGTCGTCTTGCTATGGCCAAGGTTGGTAACGCAGAGCTTGTCCGTGAGGTATTTGACAAGGCTGCTCAGGGTATGTGGGCTGACCGCAACGGCGGTTACACCCGTATCATGAAGCTGGGTCCTCGTAAGGGCGACGCTTCTGAGGTTGTTATCCTTGAGCTTGTTACCGAGCCAGTTCAGCCAAAGGCTTCTAACAAGAAGGCTAAGGCAACCAAGGTTGCTCCTGCTCCTGTAAAGGAAGAGGAGACCGAGGCTCCAGCAGAGGAGACCGAGCAGACCGAAGAGGCTGCAGAGTAACTTCTGTCAAAGTGAATCTGAAGAGGTCCTGGCTTTTTGCTGGGACCTCTTTTTCAAATGAAGGAGGGTTGTCATGATTGAGTTCAAAAACGTATCTTT